>JBGPGE010000077.1:0-21888 GCA_041483675.1 Binatia bacterium | reverse complement strand
TGGAAGGCGGCATGGGCGATGTCGCGGAGGCTCGAAAGGAGTATCTCGCCCTGGCGGAGAATTACCCGAAGAGCGAGTGGGGGATACAGGCGCGAAAGCGGCTCGATGCGTTGAACGCCAGGGCGAAGGCCGAGGCGGAAAAAAAGGAGCAGGCGCGCGCGCCCGCCTCAGGCGGGAAGGCGCTGCTGTCGCAGATTCGCCACACCTCCTCGCCGAGCTATACGCGGGTGACGATGGAATTGTCGTCGGAGGTGCGCTACGAAGCGCACGTGCTTGAGGAAGACGCCGCCAAAGGGCTTCCGCCGCGCATTTATGTCGACCTCCAGAACTCCCGTCTAGGGTTGGATCCCACCCGGCCCATCGCCGTGCAGGACGGGCTGCTGCGCCAAATGCGCGCCGCGCAGTTCAGCCCCGACGTCGTGCGAGTCGTGCTCGACATGAGCAGCCTGACGGAATATCGAACGTTCCTGCTCCCCGATCCTTATCGCCTGGTGGTGGACATTCAAGGGAAAGAGAACGGGGAAAAGCCGACAACGCCGGAGAAGCGGCCGGAGCTGGTCTCCCTTCCTCGGAGCAAAAAGCCCGCCATTGCGGGGCTGCGCAAGATCGTGCTCGATCCGGGACACGGCGGTAAGGACCCCGGCGCCGTCGGAGCGAACGGCCTCGCGGAAAAGGACATCGTGCTCAGCGTCGCCAGGAAGTTGGCGGAAAAACTCAGGCGCGAGCTTGGCGTCGAGGTCGTCCTCACGCGCAAGGACGACACCTTCATCGCCCTTGAGGACCGGACGGCGATCGCCAACGCCGAGCGGGCCGATCTCTTCATCTCGATTCACGTCAATGCCAGTCCGAACGCCGAAGCGCGCGGGCTTGAGACTTATTATTTGAACAATACCGACGACGAGGCGGCGATCAGGCTGGCGGCGAGGGAGAACGCGACGTCGCGCAAAAACGTAACCGATCTTCAGTTCACCTTGAGCGACCTGACACAGAACCTCAAGCTCGAGGATTCGATCAGTCTGGCGCACCGTCTGCAGGGATCGCTGGTGTCGCAAATGAGTCAGCGATACGGCGAGGTGCGCGATCTTGGCGTCAAGCAGGCGCTCTTCTACGTGTTGGTCGGCGCGCGGATGCCCAGCGTGCTGGTGGAGGCGTTTTTCGTGACCAACCGGAGCGACGCGCGGGCGCTTGGCAAGGAAGCCTACCTGGACGATATCGCGGACGCCCTGCTGGCCGGCATCAAAAAGTACAGCGAAAGCGCGCAGGTCGCAAAGAGGCTATAAGGAAATTATGCTCGATATCGCAGAGCTGTCCCGATCCCTGTTGCAGGAAAGCGCCCTCGACGGCGATCTGACGCGCGGAGCGCGCCGCTATCTCGACAAGGGGAGAGATCTCCTGCTGGAGCGCCATCGCGCCGGCGCCGGCGGGCGCGAGATCGTCGCGGCCTATACGGCGATGGTGGATCGGCTGGTTTGCCACATCTTCCAGAGCGCGAGCCAGGATTATACCCAACGCTATCCGAGTTTGAGTCCCCGCTGCACGCTCATCGCGCAGGGCGGTTACGGCCGGGGAGAGTTGAATCCGCATTCCGACATCGATCTCCTTTTTCTCTACCATTGGAAAGTCACGCCCTACGTCGAAGCCGTCACGGAAAAGGTGCTTTACACGCTCTGGGACGCGGGCCTGGTGGTCGGCCACGCGACAAGAAGCGTCGCGGAATCGATGCGACAGGCGGCCAAGGACTTCAAAATACGCACCTCCCTGTTGGATGCCCGCTATCTCTGCGGCGATCAGGCGTTGCACGCCGAGTTTGAGAAGGCGGTCGAAGACCATCTGGTCAGGAAAAACCAGGATCGCTTCATTCATGAGAAGCTCGAAGAGAGCCGGCAGCGCCACGAGCGTTACGGCGGCTCGGTCTATTTGTTGGAGCCGGACATAAAGGAAAGCGAAGGCGGGTTGCGCGACATTCACGCGGCGCTGTGGATCGGCAAGCTCAAACACCGGATTCGCGATCTCGACGACCTGCCGCGCCACGGCGTCATCGGCGAGAAAGAGCTCGCGGAGCTTAGGGCGGCGCAGGATTTTCTGTGGCGCGCGCGCAACGAGCTGCATTTCACCTCGAAGAAGCATCAAGACCAGCTGACCTTCGAAGAGCAGGAAGTCGTCGCCCGGGCGCTCGGTTTTACGGATCGCGACGGGGTCAAAGGGGTGGAGGCGTTTATGCGCGGCTACTATCTTCACGCCTCCCAGGTGAGCCGGATCTCTTCTTTGATCATTCACCGGCTGACGGATCATTCCGAAGCCGCGCCGGGCAGAGGGCGGGCCGGCCGGGAAATCAGAGTGGGCGTGCGGGTGACCGAACATCTGCTCTCGATCGCCGACCCGTCCATTCTCGTCTCGCACCCGGAAAATCTTATCGCCGTCTTTGCCGATGCGCAGGAGCACGGTGTTCATATCGGCCAGGACAGCCGTGAGCTGATCCGGCAACAGTTGGAGTCGATCGACGACCATTTTCGCCGCTCGCCCGCGGTCCACGCGCTGTTTCTAAAAATCCTCAAGCACGAGACGAGGGTTTATGAGACCCTTTCGGAGATGCACCGCGCGGGCGTGCTGGGGGCGCTGATTCCGGAGTTCGGCCGGCTGCTCTGCATGGCGCTGCACGATCTTTACCATATCTACACCGTGGATCAGCATTCGCTCCGGCTGGTCAAGGAAATCGAACGCCTCAAGGCGGGTGAGTTTCGCGAGTCGCTGCCGCTGCTGAGTCAATTGGCGCGGGAGACGGAGAAGAGCGAGGTGCTCTACCTTGGCCTGCTGTTTCACGACATCGGCAAGGGGTTGGGCGGCGGCCACTCGGAGATCGGGCGGCAGATCGCGAAGCAGATCGCCCGGCGAATGCGGTTCAACGCGGACGACACCGCGCAACTGGAGTTTCTCGTGCGCCAACACCTCTTATTCTCGCATACCGCGTTTCGCCGCGATCTCGAAGACGAAAAGCTGATCCTCGACTTCGCGCGGACGATGGGCAACGTGAGCAATCTCAAAATGCTCTACCTCCTGACCTACGCGGACATCCGGTCCGTCGGCCCGCAGGTGTGGAATCCCTGGCGGGCGTCCCTGCTGGAGGATCTCTATTTGCAATCGCTGGGGGTGCTGGAAGGGATGGAGAAAGGCGAGTTCCAAAGAGAGGATCGGAAATCGAGAGTACGCCGCGTCCAGGGGCGCGTGCGCCGCCAGCTCGCCAGGCGCTTTACCGCGGAGCGGATTCGCGCGTTTTTCGAGGCGATGCCGGAGCGGTATTTTCTCGCCACGCCGGAGGAGGAGATTCCGTCGCACTTCGAGCTGATGGAGCGGTTCACGGATCAGGTCTATCTGAGCGCACTGCGCCATATGCCCGAGAAGGAATACAGCGAGCTGGCGATTTGCACCAAAGACCGGCCGGGGCTGTTCGCCCGCATCACCGGCGTGTTCGCCGCGCTGGGACTCGATATCCTGAGCGCGCGGATCACGACACGCAAAGACGGCCTCATCCTGGATGTCTTTCGGGTGTCGCACATGGGCCGCCCCGAGGTGGTTATGAACCCGGAGAAATGGGAGCGGGTCGGCTCGCTGCTGGAGCGGGTGCTCAGCGGAGCGATCGACGTCGCCCGGCTGGTGGAGGAATCGGGCAAGCCGTCGCTGTTCAAGAAGCGGGCGCCGAAGGTGCCGACCCTGATCCAGATCGACAACGGGGCGGCGGAAGATTTTACCATCGTCGAGGTCTATACGCAGGACCGCATCGGTGTGCTGTTCGCGATCACCTACGCGCTCCATCGCCTCGGCGTGTCGATCCACCTGGCAAAAATATCGACCAACGTCGATCAGGTTGCCGACGTGTTTTACGTGACCGACGAGCACGGCGGAAAAATTCTCGACGAGGCGCGGCTGGAGGCGTTGCGGCAGGAGCTTTACCGGGACCTGACGGCGGAAAATGAAGGACTCGCTCAGCCTGCAAATTGACTCCTTCCTCGACGCGCTGACCGTCGAGAAAGGGCTGGCCGGCAATACCGTCGAGGCGTATAGCCGCGATCTCAACCGGCTGGCGGAGTTTCTTAAGCGGCGCGGCGTCAAGAGCTGGCGGGAGAGCGAGACGATCCATCTGCGCGCGTTTCTCTCCTGGCTCCGCGAGCGGAAGCTCGGCGCGCGTTCCATCGCGCGCAACGTCGTCGCCGTGCGGCAGCTCTTTCGCTTTCTCGAAAAGGAAGGGCTGATCCAAGAAAATCCCGTTCCGTCTTTAATCCATTATCCGGCCGCAAGAAAACTGCCCTATGTCCTGGGACGGGAGGACGTCAACCGGCTGTTGACCCAGCCCGATCCAACGACTGCGCTCGGACTGCGGGACCGGGCGATGTTGGAGCTGCTCTACGCCTCCGGGCTGCGCGTGTCTGAGTTGGTGCTGCTGGAAACCCATCAAGTCAACCTGGAGGCGAACTACCTGGCCGTCAAAGGAAAAGGCTCCAAGGTGCGCCTGGTGCCGTTCGGAAAAAGCGCGGCAGAGAGCTTGCGACGTTATCTGAGAGAGGTAAGGCCCAAGTTCCTTCGCGGGCGGATGAGCGTCTATCTCTTCCTCACGCGTTCCGGCAAGGCGATGACGCGGCAGGGATTTTGGAAATCGCTCAAGCATCACGCGCTGGCCGCCGGCATCGAAAAGCGAGTGACGCCGCACATGCTGCGCCACTCCTTTGCCACGCATCTGTTGGAAGGCGGCGCCGATCTCCGCTCCGTCCAGTCGATGCTTGGCCACGCCGACATCTCGACGACGCAGATCTACACCCACTTAACCCGCAGCCATCTCAAAGACGTTCACCGGAAGTTTCATCCGAGGGAGAGGGGAGCGGGGAAATGAAAAGGTTCGGACTCGCCTCTGAGCACGGCGTTGGCAAGGCACCAGAGCGTCAGCTCGTCGGCGTCGCCGTGTTGCGGACAAATCTAACCGCGCGCCTGGTCCATTCGCCGTCTCGCTCGGCTCGTTCGAGGAATAGCTCGCGTCGCGGGGCCTCCATGCGCTTGAGACAGCAGATGATCTCGCTTTGGTCGAGCGGATCGGCGGCCTGGGAATAGGAATGTGCGAGCAGCTCGAGATCGGCAGCCGAGCCATGCTCGGCGAGGAATTTCCTGGCGATGGAGCGCACGTGGCTCGGCTGCGACTCTTCGAGCGCTAAACCGCGAATGAGCGACAGCAGGGTTTGGGAAGGCCGCCCGGCGGCGGGACGACAGAGCCATTCGATGATCCGATATATCTGATGCGAATGGACGGTGTCGCCGGATTTGAACAATGCGACGACGCCGTCGCCGACAGCCGCCGTGGCATTGACCGATTCGCAATAGCGCAGGATTCTGAGAGTGTCCCGCTGGTGGGGGTAGCTTCTCAACAGCGAGTCGCAATGCCGAGCGGCCGAGGGGTCGTTGTAGCCCTCAAAGATATCCAAGATGCCGCTCAGATGTCCCACGTAACGAAACCTCAGACTCAGCCAGAGCCAAAGCCTGGCGAGCGCCAGTGAAACTATCCTCGGTATCCGTCTTTCGTGCCGCTTCCAGATATTGGGAAACACATTGGGCAGATACCACCGCATGCCTCCCGCGCGAGCGATGGACGACTTCGACAGGTTGGGCGTCAACTTTCGCTCGCTCAGTAGCTGGCTCAGATCGGCCATCGCTTTCTCGGCATCGGCGCGGCGGCGGCAAAAAATCCTGAATTCGTCAAGGCAACGGGAATGCGTGTAGCCCGATTCCCGCAGCCGGCGGTCGATCGGGTGGAGATAGAGCATGTACAAGATATCCGACGCGCCGTGGCCCTGAGGAATGCCCATCCCGGGAACCTGGGCCCAGCGCGCGAGACAGGCGCCGAGTTGCTCGACGGCGTAAGAAGGAGCGCCGATCTCTTTAAGCTCCGACAGAAGAATGGCGTGGTCGATATGATCGGCATAGGCGGCGATGTCGATGGTAAGGAGATAGGGAGCGCCCGTCCTGACCCTGGAGAGGGTGTCGTTATGGAAGTCATGCCAGGTGAAAGGCTGTCGCACCCAATCTACGTCGTCGATGCGATCGGAAAGTTGTTGGGAAAAATCCCGCGGGCCGTCGGGCCAAAGAAGGGCCGGGTGAATTTGCGGGAGACAGGCGCTGACGCAAGCCGCGTAAACCACGCGATCCGCCATTGTGAGAATGCCCCCGGGCCGGACGGAACCGTCAACTTTGGGGACGGGCCAGCCGCGCATCGGGCTTGGCGCATATCGTCGATTCCGCACCTCATCCGCGAGGGGGACGAGCCAGCTCTCCAAATCCAACTCGATTAATCGCGCTTCGAACGGACGGCGCACGAACGTCTGGCCCGACTCCTCGTCCTTCTTAACTCTTCGCCAGGCCAGCTCCCAATCCGCCAGATTCGCCAATGCTTCAGCCATTTCTGAGGTTGAACGATAATGGATCATCGCCGCCAGATCAACTCGCGGCGTGCTGCCGCGAAGTTTTCCTTGTGTTTTCACCATAAGTCCCGTATTTTCAAAAGATAAAGCGAGGCGAGAGTGGTCGCGGAAACGATTCAGCAGATTGCAATTTGGGCGTTGCCGGTCCTGGTGGCGATCGTGTTTCACGAGGTCGCGCACGGCTGGGTCGCCAATCGTCTGGGGGATCCGACGGCGAAACAGCTCGGCAGGTTGACGCTTAATCCGATCCCGCACATCGACCTGTTCGGCACGATCATTTTACCGCTGTTGTTGATTTTGGTCCACGCGCCTTTTTTGTTCGGCTATGCCAAGCCCGTGCCGGTCAATTACCACAACCTGAAGAATCCCAAGCGGGACATGATCTGGGTTGCGCTGGCCGGGCCGGCGACGAATATCGTGCTGGCGTTCGCCAGCCTCGCGGCGCTGAAGCTGTTGATTGCCATGGACGTGCCTCCGGCGTCTCTCCTGGCGGCTGCCGTTATACCGCTCGCCCTCATGGCAAAGGGTAGCATCATCATCAATCTCGTTTTGGCGGTCTTCAACGCCTTCCCGGTTCCGCCGTTGGACGGTGGGCGGGTGCTGGTCGGGCTTTTGCCCGAGCCGCACGCTTCAATGGTTGCACGGGTGGAGCCGTACGGTTTCCTGATTATCATGGTTCTCCTGATGACCGACGCCCTGCACTATCTGATGGGGCCGGCCGTCCGTTTTCTCCTCGGTATTTTCGAACTACTGTTGTAGAAAGAGCATCTATGGCGACGATCGTGAGCGGCATGCGCCCCACCGGCAATCTTCACCTCGGCCATCTTCACGGCGCGCTTAAGAACTGGCTCCGATTGCAGGAAAGCTATCAGTGTTTTTTCTTCGTGGCCGACTGGCACGCGCTCACGACAGATTACGCCACGCCGCAGGGCATCCGGGAGAGCGGCCTGGAGATGATAAAGGATTGGCTGAGCGTCGGCCTGGACCCCAAGCGCTGTGTGATCTTCCGGCAGTCCGCGGTCAAGCAGCACGCGGAACTGCATCTGCTGTTTTCGATGATCACGCCGGTTCCGTGGCTCGAGCGCAATCCGACCTACAAGGAGCAGATCCGGGAGATCGTGGGCAAGGATCTCTCGACCTATGGCTTTCTCGGCTATCCGGTGCTGCAGGCGGCGGATATCGTCATGTACAAGGCGAATAAGGTCCCGGTCGGCGTCGATCAGGCGCCGCACGTGGAGTTGACGCGGGAGATTGTCCGGCGTTTCAATCAGTTCTACGGACCGATATTTCCCGAGCCCGAAGTCCTGTTGACCGAGATCCCCAAAGTGCCGGGGCTCGACGGGCGGAAGATGAGCAAGAGTTACGGCAATGCGGTTTTTCTTAACGATACACCGAAGGAGATCGACCGGAAGCTGAGCCGGATGATGACCGACCCGGCGCGGGCCACCCGCAAGGATCCGGGCGAGCCGGAAAAGTGTCCGGCGTTCAATCTGCACAAAATTTATTGCACGCCGGATGAGATCGACTACGTTACTAAAGGCTGCCGCACGGCGGGGATAGGCTGTCTCGATTGCAAGAAAATCATGATCAAGCACGTGATCGAGGAGCTTCAGCCGTTTCGGGAAAAACGGGCCGGTTACGACCGATGGCCGGGCGACGCGGCGGACGCGCTCTCCGCGGGGAACCGGGCCGCCCAGGAAAAAGCCGCTGAAACGATGGAGCAGGTGAGAAGCGCCGTCGGCATATGACATCGAAAGTCGAACTGGAAATATTCGAGGGGCCGCTCGACCTGCTGCTTCACCTCATCAAGAAAAGCGAAGTCAGCATCGCCGACATTCCGATCGCCCCGATCACCGAGCAGTATCTGGCGACGATCGAGCTGATGGGCGACCTGAACCTCGACCTCGCCGGGGAATTTCTGGTGATGGCCGCGACGCTCATTCACATCAAGTCGCGGATGCTGCTGCCGCCGGACGAGTCGGACCTGGAGGAGGACGAAGAGGGGGATCCGCGCGCCGAGCTGGCGCGGCGGCTGTTGGAATACCAGCGCTTCAAAGACGCCGCCGAAGAGCTGGAGCGGCGGGATATTCTGAGGCGCGATGTCTTCACGCGGTCGCCGGAGCCGCGCGAGGAGGTCGAGACGGGCGGGTTCGAGAGCGTGTCGCTGTTCGATCTGATCTCGGCGCTCCGAACGGTGCTCGACCGCCTGCCGAAGGATTCGGTGCACGAGGTCGCGCTGGAGAAGGTCTCCGTGCGCGACAAGATGAGCCAACTGCTGGATCGCCTGCGCCAGGAGGAGAAGGTGGTCTTCCAGAGCGTCTTCGAGGGGGCGTCGTCGCGCATGGAGGTGATCGTCACTTTCCTCGCCATGCTGGAGCTGGTCAAGATACGCGCAATCCGGATCTGGCAGGAAGAGATTACCGGCCCCATCGTCCTGGCGCTGGCGGCGCCACTGGAAGAGGTGCAGCAGAAGCTTGCAACGGAGGAGATCGAGGGGGACGGCGATGGAGCGTGACCAGTTGAAATCGATTCTGGAGAGTCTATTTTTCGCGTCCGAGGGGCCGCTGACGCCGGCGCAACTGGGGGAGATCCTTGCGGGCGTCGAACGGAAAGAGATCGTCTCGGCCGTCGAGGAGCTTAGCGCGGAATACGACGCGGCGGGACGGGGCTTTCGGCTGACGGAGGTCGCCGGCGGGTATCAACTGCGGACCGCCCGGGAGAACGCCGAGTGGGTGAAAAAGCTCTATCGGGAGAAACCGGCGCGTATGACGCGCGCGACGCTGGAGACGCTCGCGATCATCGCCTATCGACAGCCGATCACGCGCGCGGAGATCGAGGCGGTGCGCGGGGTCGACGTCGATGGAGTCGTGGCGACCCTGTTGGAGCGGCGGCTGATCCGCATCGTGGCGCGCAAGGATATTCCGGGAAGGCCTTTCCTCTACGGCACGACGCCCGAGTTTCTCGAACTGTTCAACCTTAAGGATTTGAGCCATCTGCCGACGCTGAAAGAGATGGAGGAGATGGCTTCACCGCCGCCACTCGACGCGGAAGCCCCGCCGGAAGGCAGTGGGCAGCAGGCAGTAGGCATTAAAGATTAAGGCAGTTGGGGGGGACTGCCGACTGCAGCCTGCATACTGCCTACTGTATTTATGGAGCGCTTGCAGAAGATCATCGCCCGCGCCGGTCTGGCCTCGCGCCGGGAAGCGGAAACGTGGATTCAACAGGGCCGCGTCACCGTCAACGGTGCGGTGGTGAAGCAGTTGGGCTCGCAGGCGGACCCCGATCGAGACAAAATCAAAGTCGATGGCAAGCTCCTCCCGCGCCCCGCGCTGAGCTATATTTTATTCCACAAGCCGCCCGGCCTTTTGACTTCGATGCGCGATCCTGAGGGCCGGCCGGACCTCGGCCATTGGCTTGAGTCGCTCGGCAGAAAGGGGCGGCTCTTCCCGGTCGGGCGGCTCGACTTCAACTCGTCCGGCCTGCTGCTGCTGACCAACGACGGACCGCTTGCCCAGCGACTCACGCATCCGCGCTACGGTGTGCGCAAGCTCTATCGGGTGAAAGTCAGCGGCCATCCCTCGGAGAGCGAGTTGGAGCGGCTGAGAAAGGGAATTCGCCTGGAAGACGGGTGGACCGCGCCCGCCAGAGTCAGCGTGGTGGAGCGGCTGCACAAAAAGGCCTGGGTCGAAATCGAAATCCACGAAGGACGATACCGCGAAGTGAGGCGGATGTTCGAAACGCTCGGCTACTTTGTCGAAAAGCTGGTCCGCGTCCGCATGGGGCCGCTGCGCCTGGGCTCGCTGGGGCCGGGGGAGTATCGTTCGCTGTCGCCGAAGGAAATTACGGTGCTGAAGAAGACGGTAGGGTTGTAAGGCTCCTCGGGCCGCGAGTCGTCATTCCGGCCAAGTCAGCCTAAGGCTGACGCGAGCCGGAATCCAGACCCCCTCTTTGTCTCCCCCTTAGCAAGGGCGATTGGGTTGATGTTGACACCCGCACCTAGAGGGGGTAAATTTTGAATACAGAAAAATATATTGATGTCTTACACGCACTTGCTATAACAGTCCATCCACCCAATGCAAAGGAGCGGTTGCTTATGATCCTGCAAAGCTACTGCGACGAAAGCCATGATGAAAAAAGCGAGCGCGTATATGTCGTAGCTGGCTATTTCGCGGATGAGAGCGTTTGGGCCGATTTTACGCGGCACTGGGCTAAGGCGTTAGAAGAATCTGGTCTCATATCATTTCATCAATCGGAATGCGTTGGGGGCCAGGGGGAATTTGAAAACATATCGTTTGAGGAACGAGAAGAATTACAACAGAAATTCATTAAAATTATCGTTGATACACCGCTTATCGGGGCGGTCGGTGGGATTTTACTAGAGCCGTACAATAAAATTCTGCCACGAATTAAGGCGAGCCGGACAATTGCTCCCGGTCGTAGCGTCAGCGGTTCTCTAGAGGACCCATATTTTCTAGCCTTTCAATTTGCCGTGGAGTTGGTCGCCAAAAACGCGGAGAATCATGGAATTCCGAGCGACGAAACCATAGCTTTTATTTTTGATCGGACTCACTTGAAAGGCCGCGTTGCTCCGCTGTACGATTCGCTTCTTGACTCAAAAACTTTAGATTTTATAGGCCGTCTCGGAACATTGGCATTCGAGGATAAGACTAAATTCTTACCATTGCAGGCCGCCGACATTCTCGCCTATGAAAATTTCCGTCATATAAACGACTGTGTACTTAGGGGAGAGCCGGAGCGATGGCAGTGGATAGAAGCAATGAAGCGTGTGCCCAACTGGCATCTATTCAATGAGCAATCGCTGGAGAAACTTGTGCAGCAAGCGGGATGGTAAGCTACTGTTTGCCGTGTTTTGACGATATGGTCATCTTTGACCGTTTAATTAAAAAAGTGTCCTAATTTGGGTTTTCTCTTTGGCATTTTGTATGGGCATACAACCATTGATTTTCATATTTAACCATGTCCTTGTTGGTCACAACGTAGTCTTCTTTATCAAGGTCAATCGGCTTTCGACAATGAATGCAAATAGGTATTTCAGCCATGTTTCATTTTCTCCTTGGGGGATTTCTTGGCGAGCGAAATGACGCGCTTAATGAGTTGGTCAATCTTTTTAAGATCGGCATTTTTTAGCTCTTCTCTTAGCCGGTCGTCTTCTTTTCTTGTAGCGGGTGTTACGCGGATGGTAGCCACCCCGATACATTAACTCAGAGAGCCGGATATGTCCACTACCTGCTGCACGTCGTTAGAAGATCACGGAAGGCGTCAGGGTTTCCCCGGTTGTTGTGACGCCATGAAAACTCGTTCACATAGAGCGGTAGATACTCCTTGCTGACATGATGAAAACTTCCCATAATCCCGCGCTTCAAGAGCGACCAGAAAGAGTCAATGCTGGAAGTATGAACCTTGCCGCGCACATATTGGCCAGAGCCGTGAGTGACCGACTGGTGATTGTAATCTTTGTCGAGCAGGCGATAGCCGGAATGTTCATCGGTCGCTACGAGAGATACGTTGTCCGCAACCGTCGAGCGAACGAAGCTATCAAGAGTGAGGGTGTCGGTATTCTCAATGACCTTTGCGACGACCATTCCCTTGCGGGCGATAGCGCCGATCACGGCAACTTTGCCGGTAGTCCCTGGATGACCTATGCGCTTAGAGCGGTGTTTGTTTTTTCCCTTCCCGCCGACAAAGGTTTCATCGACTTCGACTTCCCCGGTAAGAGGCGCTATGTAGTCTCCCATCATCGCGGAGCGCCAGCGCATGCACATATACCAGCTTGTGTGATAGTCCGAGCCGGAATCTTCGCCGAAAATCACACGATGAACTTGCAAAGCGCTGACTCCTTTCTTGGCAACCAACATAAGATAGCCGACCTTGAACCAAAGCTTGAGGGGAATTTTAGTGTCCTGAAAAATTGTGTGGGCAAGAACCGAGAACCGATAGCCATTGCGCCCGCCGCAATCTTTAGCCTTGCAAAGCCAGTGAAAGGGTCGCGCCTTGAGGGCATAAACCTTTTCACCGTTGCATCGCGGACAGTGCACGCCGTTTGGCCAGCGCATGTCAGTCAAGAATTGCTTACAAGACTCTTCGGTCGGAAACTGCCTGTCAAAGGCATCTATTGTTTTCATGCTCTTAATATAACACAAGAAAGGGTGGGTGTCAATACCAACCCAATCGCCTTAGCAAGGGGGAGATTTAGTGGGGGTTCTGGATTCCCGTTTTCACGGGAATGACGGAAAAAGGGGAGACCGTTGAAGTTTTGAACCCTTGAACAAAAAAAGGCCGGCGTTGCCGCCGGTCTTTTTTCAGTTCGGGCGCATCGCGCTTACGCCGCGTGTGCCGCCCGCAGGCTGCAAAACTCCTCGTAGTCGATGAGCGCTTTGATGGTCGGGTTATCGCCGCACATCGGGCAACCGGGATCGCGCTTCAGATTCAGCATCGCGATCTCCATCGTGAGCGTATTGAAGCAGAGAAGCCTTCCGACCAATGGGTCTCCCTTGCCGAGGATCAGCTTGATCGTCTCCAGCGCCTGGATCGTGCCGATCAGCCCCGGTAGCACGCCCAGCACGCCGGCCTCGGCGCAGCTCGGCGCCATTTCCGCCGGGGGTGGCTCGGGGTAGAGGCAGCGGTAGCAGGGGCCTTTACCGGGATAAAAGACGGAGGCCTGGCCGTCGAACTGGAAGATGCTGCCGTGGACGTTCGGCTTGTTCACCAGGACGCAGGCGTCGTTCACCAGATAGCGCGTGGGGAAATTGTCGCAACCGTCCACGATGATATCGTAGTCCTTGATGATCTCCATGATGTTCTGCGACGTGAGCTTCTGCTGATAGGGGATTACGCGGACATCCGGATTCAATCCTTGTAACGTCAGCTTCGCCGACTCGACCTTGGGCATGCCGATGCGGTCGTTGGTGTGGAGAATCTGGCGCTGCAGGTTGGAGAGATCGACGACGTCGTTGTCGATGATGCCGAGCGTTCCCACGCCCGCCGCCGCCAGATAATAGGCCGACGGCGAGCCAAGGCCACCGGCGCCGACCATAAGAACTTTCGCCTTGAGTAACTTGGCCTGGCCTTCTTCACCGACTTCCGGCAGCAAGAAATGGCGGCTGTAGCGGATCGTCTGTTCCTGAGTGAACTGATGGTCCTGGACCCATTTGTAGCCCGCCGTCTTCCAAGCGGTGAATCCGCCGGACATCGAGATGACATCCCGATAGCCCATCTCTTTTAATGCGTTGGCCGCCAGCAGCGAACGGACGCCGCCGGCGCAATAGGCGATGATTGGCGTGGACTTTTCGGGGACGGTGGTTTCGACTTTAAGCTCAAGAAAGCCGCGCGGTAAAGAGATCGCGCGCTCAAGATGTCCCTCGCGATACTCGTCTTTCTCGCGCACGTCTAAGAGCGTGTACTTGCCGTTGTTTTCGAGCAGCCCTTTGGTCTCTTGAGGCGAGATCTCCTTGATCTCTTTCCGCGCCTCGTTCATTAAGTCTTTGAAGGTCTTGGCCATGATTCCTCCGAGTCAGTTCTTGGACCTTGTAAGTCTATCTTAGACATCCCGATACGAAAAGTCAACTTTAGTACCTAACCGCCTGTAAAACCACGCTTTGGTCAGGCCATTGGAGCATGGCTGTCCGCCCTCATCCCTCATCCCTCCGCCCTCATCCCTGTCAAACATCCTATCGTGGCACCCGCACCTCGATCTGCAGGCCGTTCGGGTCCTGGAAAAAGATCGTCGTGAGCTTGCCGGCGGCGTCTCGGTTCTCGCGCAGAATCTTAGTTCCTTTCTCCTTGAACTCCCTGGCCACGGCCTCCACGTCGTCGGTGACGAATCCGTAATGGTGCACGCCGATCGGCCCGTCGGACTCCATCAACTGCAACGGCGCCTCGCCGTTGACCTTCAGAAAACAAAAGCCGTAACCCGCGCCGCCTTTGCGGATCGGCGTCGGCTCGCCGCCGAAAAGTTTCTGGTAAAATTCGATCGACTCCTGCAAGTCCTTGCACTGAATCGCCACGTGTTCGAGACGGTAGTTCATCTGATTTCCTCCGTTATCCGTTTCAACGTTTGATGAAAGACTAGAAGAAAGCACGGTCGCGGTCAAGCGACGGGTTGGTGAATTCTCGTTCTGACTGCGATGAGCCGCGACAGTAGATATACCCATAATAGTTACATGTCGGCTTAGTTCAGGCGGATAAGATATTTCTTGCTAACCTTCAACAAGTCCAATAGAATTGCTTTCAACACCGGGATTTCCGCAGCGCTGTTATTGTCGTCAGTATATCGGAGTTAGGCGGCACCTTTCGGAAGGCGGACACGGCCACCTGAGCCACGCCATACCGCAGCAATAAGCGGAGGAAGCCCCAATGAGCCTGGCAACTCGCCTGGAAGTCACCAAGTCACTCGCCTTGGTTCGGGAGATGGCGGAGTATGTTCATCGGCTCGCATCCACTTTGGAAACGAGCACGTTGCGTCACCGGCAGAAGCTCGCCCCTGAAATGGCGCGGCTCCGGGCGCCCGTGCCCAAGTCGCTGCGCGGCTGTACGCTCGTGTTCCTCAAGAGCCACCGGCCGAGAGGCATGCCTGTTGTCATAGTGCCGGTGCGTCCTGGAGCCCGTGCTGCCGAGTCCATAGCCCGAATGTCCGGCTATATTTGCATTGAAATCGTTGAGCTACGAACAACATATTGCGTTGAATGCAGCTTCCCGCCACCCGAGTGCCGCGTGTCTACGTGGTTCCGCTAGACATCGAGGTTGCTCATGGGAGAGAGGGCGTTAACGGAACATCGGGGGTTCAGTGCTGGCAGAAAAAAATCACTGGATGCTGAGATGAGCCCATCGCGGGAAACGTCACGCGTTCTTGAGGAGTTTAGGCAGTTCGTCGAGTTTCTGCAGAATCTGTGGGCTATCCTCGCAGGCGTGTCGGTCCTTTTTCCGTTATCCAATACGCTTCTCAGGATCATTCCCCCTGCCCAGTGGAATGACGGTGGTTTCGCCTATCTGTCGCCTGCTTTGGTTTCAGGCCTTGCCACGCTTGCCTGTCTGTTTGTTGTTCTGTGGACCTTTGGGCAACGGGAGGAAATGCGCGTGCATCGAGCCTGGAATTCACTTCCTCAGCAAGCAGTGCGCGGTTTTGTGTTGGGAGGCGTGGCGTTAATGGCGTACCTCGTGGGGCACTACGCGATCAGCCACGACTTTTACTTCAACGTCCTCGGCTGGAAAAGCGAGGACATACGCCGCATGGCGGGAGATCTCATTCTCCTTATCGCTTATGTGAGCTTTTTCGTCTGCGTGACACGGGCCTTTCTCGCTTTGGGGCTCCGAGAGTACCTCAGGGGCAACGTTACGGCCGATTAACCGCGACTCCAGCCGATGGCCGCACGAACACCGTCGGCAGTGGTGGATGAAGCGGGGTGGAAAACGGCAAGAAAGCGCGGGTCCGAAGAATCCCTTATGACCCGGGCCTGAAACTACGGATAAATGGAAAAAGAAATTCAGATGAACCGCAAGATGCTCGCTAGCATCGTTTTGATGGTAGTTGTAATTGTCTCCTACGGATGTGCTCCAGCACTAATCCCGATTGATAAAGAGGACCTGGTTCGACTTAAGAACCAGCCGGAGGTCGTAGCCGTACATTATGAATCCCCAATCTTCGTCTACAGCGGCTCCGACGCCCTCCCTTGTTTTTCACTTCTCTGGGGATGCCCAGCCTCTGCTTTTTTTGGAGCCCTTGGGGTAGACGGGCGTAGATTACTCAAGGAGAGGTACAAGATTGAGGTTGAGGACCCGACGCCAGCCTTGAAAACGAAATTTCTGGCTAATCTGACATTAGAGCTAAAGCTTAGTAATCTTCGTCCTATCGATCAGGCGCTTACAAGTGACGGTTTCAATGATATAAAAAAGGCCTACAAAGGCGGGATGGTATTCGATTTCAAGACGGTAGCATGGAGAATTAACGATGGGGGATTGATCTTCTCCACTCACGATTGGTGGTATCTCAGGTTTCACCGGGGGAAGTATGTCTGGTATTTGGTTGGTGGCAGACTGATGCGAACCGAAGACTCCAAGATCCTGTGGCAGGGGGTGTGTGAATTCAAGACACCGGATATTGAGAGAGATACACTTATAGAAAACGATGGGGCGCTCCTCAAGACTAAACTTCAGGAAGCTGCAGACACATGCGCCGCTGATTTGTGGGGTCAGTTTCAAGGGAAAAGTCCGCGGCAGAACTGAGGGAGCCAGCACAATCCGCTCTTACCCCTTTTCCGCGGTATTTCTTTTTGAGTCCAAAATATCCCTCAACCCGTTGCCGAGGAAATTGAAAGCGAGGATGGTGAGAAAAATCGCCAGGGCGGGGAAGAAGATCAGGTGCGGGTAGGTGCGCATGGCGCGCCAGCCGTCCTGCCAAATGTTTTCCAAAAAAATACAAGATTCTCTGGATTCCCGCGTGCGCGGGAATGACGATAACTGGTGCCCCGATAACGTCAACTTAGACAACGATTTCCAACCTGATTTCCTCCGCGACGCCCGGCTTGGTCTTCTCGCCTTTCGATCGCGCAGGCATATCGACAATCCCGGCTTCGGGCAGCACTCGGACGTCCTGATAGACGCGGGCGAAATCTCTTTTTGCCAGCCGGGCCAGTTGGGCGATGGAGTCGGGAGCGTGCTTGCGGATCAAGCGGATCAACTCAAGACGTTTTGGGGTGAGAAAGCTTCGCACTGCCGCGAAGTCGGTAAAGACAACCTCGTGGGATTTAGCCGCGACTTTCTTGCCGCTCTCAAGCGCTCGCATCACCTGTGCCGTCTCCTCGCCGACATCTTCCAGTGACTTCAGGTTTATTTTGACTCTTTTGATTTTCATCGCTTTCGCCACTCATGGCATTCTAGGTTAGAGGCGAGGGGGGTTCAACCTCCGGCTATTGTCTCTTCGGATCCAAAAGATCCCTCAGTCCGTTGCCGAGGAAGTTGAAGGCCAGGATAGTGAGGAAGATCGCCAGGGCGAGTGAAAGGATTTGGAGACTGGAATTTAGGTCCTGAGACTAAGCTGACTCGGCAAATTCGAACCGCGGCCGGATGATCCTCGACTTTGGAGGGGCAAGTTTTTTTATGCGGACGAAAATTACTTTTTCTCCCTCAGAGACTCTCTTTTGTGCCAGCTTGAAGTTCGCCTCGTAAAGCTCCTTATCGTACTCTGGTAGAAAAAACATGGTCGATTTATCGGGAATCATTTCCAAGACCTTAGGGTGCTCGACCAGATACTTATCGAACTCCACCCCCAGGGCAAGATTTTTGTATGCCCACTCTTTTCTTTTCATCTTACTGCTCCAAGTACGCTTTAACATAGCCGGGTCCGATGGTCTATCCCGCGAAAGAACTCTTTTCGTGCCATTATCTTGCCTTCGGGTCCAAAATATCCCTCAGGCCGTTGCCTAAGAAATTAAAAGCGAGGATGGTGAGAAAAATCGCGAGGGCGGGGAAGAAGATCAGGTGCGGGTAGGTGCGCATGGCACGCCAGCCGTCCTGGGCGAGCGTCCCCCAGCTCGTTCCCCATGCGTTGTAGGGATCGTTGATGCCGAGGCCGATGAAGCTCAGCGTTGACTCGGAGAGAATAGCGGCGGGAATGCTGAAGGTGAGCGTGACCAGGAGCGGCGCGAAGATGTTGGGGAGGATGTGGCGGAGGAGAATCCTCGCATGAGAGGCGCCGATCGCCCTGGCGCCTTCGACGTAAATCAGCTCTTTCGCCTGGAGCACCTGTCCTCTCGTGATGCGCGCGAAACGCACCCAGGTGATGAGTCCGAGCGCGATCAAAACGCCGGTGATGTTGCGGCCGAGGAACAGCGACAGCAGGACGAAGATCAGCAAATCAGGCAGGCCGTAGAAGATATCCACGACGCGCATCAGAAAACTATCCAGCCCGCCGCCGGCATAGCCCGAGACCAGGCCGTAGAAGGTTCCGATGATCAACGCGATCAGCGCCGTGCCTAGCCCGACGGCGATGGAGACGCGCGCGCCGTAGAGGATGCGCGTCAGGACATCTCTACCCAATTCATCCGTCCCCAGCCAGTGAGCCGCGCTCGGCCCTTCGAGCAGCCGCTGCTCCTCGAATCCTCCCGGAGAATAAGGCGAGATGAGCGGAGCGAGAAAACCGGTGAGGGTGACGAGCGCGATAAAGGCGAGGCTTGCCGTCAGCAGGCGATTCCGCCGGAACTCGCCGGCCAGTCGTTGAATAACTTTCATCGCGCCGTCTTCAATGAACCCTGATCCGCGGATCGACCAGCGAATAGAACATATCCACCAATAAGTTAGCGCACACGAGAATCGCCGTGTAAACCAGCGTCACGCCGGTGATCAGCGGGTAGTCCCGGTCGGTGACGGCGGAGATGAAAAAGCGGCCCATGCCGGGGATGGCGAAGACGTACTCCACGACGAAGGAGCCGGCAACCAGAGTCGCAAAGATCGGGCCTAAGAGGGTCAATACCGGGATGAGCGAATTACGCACGGCATGCTTGAAGAGCACGAATGGTTCCTTGAGCCCCTTAGCTCGCGCCGTCCGGATGAAATCTTCGCCCAGGGTTTCGAGCAGCGAGGAGCGGAGCAGGTAGGTGAAGTAGGCGCACGGCATCGAGCCGAGGGTGATCGTCGGCAGCACGGCGCTGTCCGGCGAGCCCCAACGGGCCGCCTGGAACCAGCCCAGCTTGAGCGAGAACACCCAGATCAACACCGCGCCAAGGAGAAAATGGGGCAGGGAGATGCCGAGCGTAGCCAGAAAAACGCAGCCACGGTCGGTCCAGCGGTTGTGGTGCGCCGCGGCGGCGACGGCGAGCGGAAAAGACAGAACCACGGCGAAGGCAAGCGCCAGCACGCCCAACAACGTCGAGGTCGGCAACGTGTCTTTGATGATATCGCTGACGGTCCGGTCGATATACTTGTAGGAAGGGCCGAGGTCGCCCTGCGCGACGCCCACGAGATAGCGCGCATACTGCTTCAGCCAGGGCTCATCGAGATGGTACTTGGCCTGGATGTTGGCCATGATCTCGGGCGGCAGACGGCGCTCGCTGTCGAATGGGCCGCCGGGCAAAATGCGGAGCAGTATAAAAGTCAGCGTCACCACGACCCAGAGAACGGCCAGGCCGTGAAGCAGACGCTTTGATAGAAAGTGGATCATAAACGGGCGAGGCGTGAGGCGCGAGGCGTGAAGGGACTAAGGGATGAGTGTCCCCTTCGGGGATGGTGGAAACCCCTCGCCTTTAGGCGAAGAAAAGGGCTGTCACTCCCGCGCAAGCGGGAGTCCAGGTATGGGAAAGATTCTGGATTCCCGTTTTCACGGGAATGACGGAAGAAGGGCAAAGCCGTGTGCATGTGCGTTTCTTAAAATCGGCTTCAAGCCGATACCTCTTGAACCCCTCGCCTTACAGGCAAGGGTTGTTCAGTTGCCAGTCACGGTCTCACTTCTCGCTGGTCGCTGTTTTCGGACGCACGTGGCGGAGGACCATCCGGCCCATCGAGTTATATTCGAGGCCGGTAAATCGCGGATTCAGCACGGTGCTCTCGACCACGACAAAGAGCGGCATGATGGCGGCGTCGGTCTCGCACAGAATCCTCTGCGCCTCGTCGTACAGGCGGATGCGTTTTTTCTCGCTCATCTCCTGCGCGGCCGATTCCAGCAGCTCGTCATAGCGCGGATTTTTCCAGCGGCCGTGATTGTTTCCGCTGAGCGAGGTGAAGAGTTTCATGAAGTTGTCCGGATCGGGATAGTCCGCTCCCCAGCCGCTGCGAAAGACCGGGGGCGGATCGGTCTCAAGCTTTTTCAGATAGACTTTCCAATCCTGGTTTTCCAGCTGCACGACGACGCCCAGGTTGCGCTGCCACATACCTTGAATTGCTTCGGCGACCACCTTGTGGTGTTCGAGCGTGTTGTAGCTGACCGTGACCTTGGGAAAGCCTTTTCCGTCCGGATAGCCCGCCTCGCGCAACAGCCGCCGCGCTTCCGGAGGGTTGTAAGCCAGGCCGATCTTGGGATTATGAGCGAGCATGCCGGGCGGGATCCACGAGGTCGTAGGCTGCTCTCCGCCGTGAAGAATCCTGGGAAAGACGCTGCGATCGATCGCCATGGCGAACGCCTTGCGCACGCGCACGTCGTCGAAGGGCTTCTTGTCCACCGCAAAGCCGTAGTACTCTCCCCGGAGCTGCGGCACGCGCTGGAAGCCGGGGATCTTGGAAAGACGCGGCTTCTCCAACGTCGGCATGCTGTTGTTGTCGAGGAAGTCGAGCTTTCCCTGCTCGTATAGAGCCAGCGCCGTTGTTTTTTCATTGATCATGTCCATCTCGGCCGTCTCGATCGCCGGCTTGCCGAGAAAAAAGTCAGGATTGGCTTTGAGCTGGATCTCGTTCTCGTGCTTCCACGAGGCCAGCAGAAACGGCCCGTTGGTGACGATGTTCTCCGGATCGGTCCATCTGGTGCCGTGCTTTTCGATCACGTCCCGCCGCTGCGGATAGGTCACCTCGAAAGTAGCGATCGAGAGAAAATAGGGCGCAGGGTGCTTCAAGCGCACTTCCAGCGTCCGCTCGTCGGTCGCCTTCACGCCCACCTGGTCCGGGTCGGCGAGTTTTCCCTGATTGAATTCCTCCGCGTTGACGATATCGAATAGGATATAGGCGTACTGAGAAGCGGTTTTGGGATCGAGCAGCCGCTTCCAGGAGTATTCGAAATCCTCAGCCGTCACTTTCTTCCCGTCGCTCCACGCAACGTCGTCCCGCAAGTGAAAAACTATCCGACTGCCGCGCTCGAGGACGTCCCACGATTTAGCGACGATCGGCACGGGTTTCAGGCTCTTGTCGAAATCCGCCAGCCCGACCATCAGATTCGCGATAACGTTGAAAGAGGCATGATCGGTGGCCAATGACCAGTCGAGGCTGGGAGGCTCGGTGCTGAGGTTGACGCGAAAAATCTTATCGTCTCCGCCGCGCGAAAACGGATTGCAGCCGGAGAAAATGAGTAGACTCAGGAGTGAAAAAACGGGCCCGAGAAGGCCCCTTCTCAATAAGAAAACCAAAGTCAAATTCACGCTTGCGTCGGATTCGTTTTGCGGCTATTAGTACCCCAAGCGAGCGGCATCTTCAAGGGAAAAGGAAAGTCTATGGACGGTCGGGAGTTGCTGAAAAAGCATATCGTCGTCGAGGGACACCGGGACGTTTACGAACAGCTCTACCGAAAATCGGTCGGCGAAGAGAGCCCGATCCGCGATGGGATCGCGCCGCGGCTGATCCGCGACGGGATCAACGTCTGCGTCTACGCGATCGGCGGGGATTCCTACTCGCACTCGCAGAACACCGGCCGCTATCTCGAAACGACGCTCGAGAATATCGACATGTTCCTGGAGGAAGCGCCCAGGTCCGAAGGGATGATCTCGATGATCCGCACCCG
>JBGPGE010000076.1:0-22090 GCA_041483675.1 Binatia bacterium | reverse complement strand
GCTCGTAGCTTCGAGCATCTACGAAGCCGCCAAGTATTTCGAGCTGTTCGAGAAGACCGTCTTCAAAAACAAATGCGCCGTGGTTACGTCCTACAATCCGCAAGCCCACGACGTGACGTTGGAGGAAACCGGGGCGAACACTGAAACCGAGAAGCAATTTCTCTACAACACCTATGTCGAGCTGCTGAAAGATGTTGTTCCGAAACCCGGCAAGACCAAAACCGAAACCTACGAGGACGAGGTGAAGGAGCGGTTCAAGACGCAGCCCGCGAACATGCGGCTGCTGATCGTGGTGGATAAGCTCCTCACCGGTTTTGACGCGCCGCCTTGTACGTATCTCTACATTGACAAATCCATGCAGGACCACGGCTTGTTCCAGGCAATCTGCCGCACGAACCGGCTCGACGGGGAAGACAAATCCTTCGGCTACATTGTCGACTATAAAGACCTGTTCAAAAAGCTGGTGAACGAAAAAGGCACGGGCGCACTCCAGGTTTACACGTCCGAGCTGGATCACAGCGCGGGAGGAGCTACACCGGAAGTGTTAATGCAGGATCGCCTCAAGAAGGGCCGGGAACGGCTGGATCAGGCGCTGGAGGCCATCGCGCTCCTGTGCGAGCCGGTGCAGCCGCCCAAGGGGGAGCTGGAGCATATCCACTACTTTTGCGGTAACACCGAGATACCCGAAGACCTCAAAGAGCACGAACCGCAGCGCGTTGCGCTCTACAAGTCCAGTGCCGTGCTGCTGCGCGCCTATGCAAATATCGCCGACGACTTGCCGCAGGCGGGCTTTACCGAGGCGAAGATTGCGAATATCAAGCAGACCCTCGACCGCAATCTCAAACTGCGCGAGATCGTCCGTCAGGCAAGCGGCGAGACCATCGACCTCAAGGCTTACGAGGCCGACATGCGCCACCTGATCGACACTTACATTGAGGCCGATGCAGCCAGACCGATTTCCGACTTCGGTGAAGTTGGTCTGCTCGAACTGATTGTGAAGAGCGGCATCGCCGACGCCATCACCAGCCTACCGAACGGAATCAAGGGCAATAGGGGAGCGGTTGCGGAGACCATCGCCAACAATGTCCGCAGGAAGATCATCAAGGAGCACCTGAACGACCCGGCGTTTTACGACAAGATGTCAGTGCTGTTAAACGAAGTTCTCGCTGACCTCAGAGCGCAGCGCATCAGTTACGAAGAGTTTCTCAATCGTATGGCCAAAATCGCCAAGCAGGTGCAGACCGGCATGGCGGATGACACGCCCGCAAAACTGAACACGCCGGGGAAGCGCGCTCTCTATAACAATTTAAGAAAGGGCAAACAAAAAGCCGGGGGCGCGGGTTTGGTGGTGGAAGCGGCGGGTGAATACAAAGGCGGCGGCGATCGGTTGCTTGATCTGGCGATAAAGATCGACGAGACCGTCCGGCGCGTGCGACCCAACGCCTTCCGAGGCTATACACCCAAGGAGAACGTCATCAAGAATGCGCTACTGCCGCTCTTGGGTAACAACCAGGCGGAGGTAGAGCGAATCTTTCTCATAATCACAGCGCAGAAGGAATACTGATGCAGATGCGAGTGCAATTGGGCGATATCGCCGTGGACGTAGTGCAAAAGGACATAAAGAACGTCCATCTGAGCGTGTATCCGCCGGCGGGCAAGGTGCGCATCGCAGCGCCCGAGCGCATGAGCCTCGAAACCATCCGTGTCTTTGCGATCTCAAAGCTGGCTTGGATCAGGCAGCAACAGCGAAAACTTCAGGACCAGGAACGCGAGACACCCCGCGAATATTTGGATCGCGAGAGTCACTATGTCTGGGGGAAACGCTACCTGCTGAAAATAGTTGAAGCTGACGCCGCGCCCTCGGTCAAAATGCAACACAGCCGCCTGATTTTGCGGGTACGACCGGGAACTGCTGAATTGAAGAAACGTGCCATTGTTGAGGATTGGTATCGCGGGCAGTTGAAGAGAGCAGTGCCGCCGTTAATCGCCAAGTGGGAGCCACGGTTGGGCGTTAAGGTAGCGCGGGTCTTCGTGCAACGGATGAAAACCAAATGGGGCAGCTGCAACTCGCGCAGTCGGAACATCAGGCTCAACACCGACCTCGCTAAGAAGCCGCGCGAGTGCCTCGAATACATCATCGTGCATGAAATAATTCACTTGCGCGAACGGCATCATAACGACAACTTCTTCGCACTCTTGAACGAGTACCTGCCGCAATGGCGGTCGCGTCGAAGCGAGTTAAATGCCGCTCCGCTCGCTCATGCGAGGTGGAGTTACTGACCGTTGTGGAATCGGCAACTCAAGATACACCGTCGGACTTCTAGTTTTTTGCTACGCCCTCTTGAACAGCGGTATCACTTCCGCGCCGACTTTCAGCGCATCGAGATAGTCCGCCCAAGCCTGCATCATCTTGCGCCGCTCCGGCAGGTGCTCAGCGAAGTTGTACGCCGCGCTCGGATTCGTCGCACAGAGGTCGCGATGAACACGGAGTTTTTCGATTGCGGTATTCCGGGCCGCCGTGGATTTTTTTCTTGGTGCTGGCAGCGATCTGTTCCGCCGTCGTTGCGTGGAAGGTTTTGTCGTAAGGAATCGGAAGCGGGGAAAAGGCCGGATGCATATGCCTGAATGCAAAGCCGACTTCGGACGAGCGCCGTCGATGCCTATAACTCAAGGCCCTGAGCATGGTCGAACGGTGATCGGACAAAGGCCGTGCTCGTGAGCTGTGCTCCTTGGCGGACGCTTCGACGTTTTGACAATTGTCGAAGCGTCGACATGAAAGTTTCAGGGAGCTTGCTGGATGCGTGTCAGAGGATTAATTACGGCTTGCTTGGTGTACTGTTCAGATACGTAACGCTCCGTCACCAACCGACCCGTCGAACGCCAGAGACTTGATCGAAGTGCGTATCCTGACTCAGAACCGGAAGCCCGTGCTGCCGGGCCAGAGCCGCGATCCAGATGTCGTTCTCGGGAATCGGCTGGCCGGCCAGACGGAGCTCATGGCGGATTTCCGCATACATGCGGCTGGTTTCTGAGGTGATATCAAGGACCGGGCAGTTAGCCTCCAGGTCATCCAGCCATTTCTCGCGGGCGGATCTCTGGCGGGACGATTTCAGGCCATATCGGTATTCACCCAGAACGACGACCGGCAGGGAAATCGTGGTCGAAAGCTGCTGAAGACGTTGCATAACACCGGCATCCGCATCCGCAAAGGCGGAAACGGCGTTGGTGTCGAAAATCATCGCCAATCCTCAGCGTCGATTCTCTCGAATTCCTCGTCGATGATTTTCTGAATCTGCCGCGTTTCAACCCGCATCTCCTCAGACTTGGCGAAGGCGCCGTACAGTTTCATCCATGAAGGCTCACCGGATTCAGACCGTGTTGTCGAACGACGCAGTTTGTCCTCGACGGCCTCGGTCACCAGCTCGGTAAGGGTTATGCCCTTGTCGGCCGCCAGATTCTGCGCCCGGCGCAATGTTTTATCGGGCATCTCAATCGTTGTCTTCATGTGTTTATAGTCCCATATATGCCGCTCAGGTCAACCTATCTCCGCATCGTGACCATATCGGCGACGGTTCCAAGCGACCAGCTGTCCTTGATGCCTGAATTTGGGATTGGCTTCGGCATGGCTGATTTCCGCAGATTTTACGCGATTTGCGGGTCGGGTAGCAAGGGGAAACTATGCAACGGATAAAGGCAGAAGGATGAAGGATAGGCTAAAAGGGGAAGGAGGAAGGATAAAGGATGAAAAGTTTTTAGTGCCGGGGGTCGGACTTCTACGACTCGACAAACTCGGTGGTAGGGGAATTGGCCACGCCGCGCTCGGATTCGTCGCACAGAGGTCGCGATGAACACGGAGTTTTTCTACAAGGGTCCTTTAAGGACGCTGGGATTGCGGTATTCCGGGCCGCCGTGGATTTTTCTCCCGGTGTTGGTAGCGATCGGTTCCGCCGGCGTTGCGTGGAGGGTTTTGTCGTGAGGAATCGGAGGGGGGGGAATGGCTTAACGACGGGGTTGGAAAAATGTCCGCTTTTTGTGACTAGACAGGATTTCCGGCTTATTGTATACTTGGTTTCATGAAGAGCGTCCCGGCCGCCAAATTCAAGGAACAGTGCCTCGCCCTGTTGGATCAGGTAGACCCCGAAGGGATCGTCATCACGAAGCACGGCAAGCCGGTTGCCAAACTGATTCCCATCCATACCGACAGCGCCACGCTGATCGGGAGTTTCAGAGGCAAGATCAAGATCAAGGGAAATATCTTATCGACCGGCGTCAAGTGGGATGCTGAATCTTGATACCCACATCCTGCTCCACGCGTTGACCGGCGACGTGACTCGGCGCGAGGCCGCCCTTCTGTCAGGCGACGCATGGAGTATTTCGGCGATCGTTATCTGGGAAATCAGCAAACTCTCCGAGCTAGGGCGGATTGAAATCGACCTGGAGCACCCGGAATTCGTGCGCACGTTGGCCCGCCTCCAAACGTGGCCGCTCACGCTGGAGGTCTGCCGCGCGATCCGTACCCTCGATTTCAAGGGCGATCCCGCAGACGAAATCATCGGCGCGACCAGCATCGTCCACAAGGTCCCCTTGCTGACGCGCGATCGGCAGATCCGCCGCTCAAAACGCGTCCCCCTGGCGTTGTGATTGATGCGTTGCGGTATTCCTGACCGCTGTGGATTTTGTTGAAGGGGGGTTATCGAGGGCTGCGGGGAGGCCGGGACAGCGCCGACGGCTTTTGCGAGCGCCGTTTGCTGAGCTGCTTCAAACGTTCGAGGTCACCCGCAATCAATGCTTCCTTCTTTCCCAGACTCCAGCGCTTAAGCTGCCGCTCCCGTGTCACAGCCTCGGTTTCCGAGCGAAATGTCTCAGAATAGACCAAATGAACGGGGCGGCGCTTGAATGTGTATGCAGCGCCGTGACCATCGTTGTGAGCTTTCAGGCGAGCAGCGAGGTTTTGTGCTGAGCCAACATAGAAACTGCCGTCAGCACAGCGGGGGATGTAAACGTAATGGGCCATTAGGTCTGCGAAGCGGATTAGTGGCTTGCCAGGGCGAGCGAAGCGAGTCGAAACCCAAAAACAAAAACGCCCCTCGACTCACTACGTTCGCTCGGGACACCATTCGCCTCGCACTTTAGTATATGGCCTGCCACGAGCGTAAGTTTTCGCTGTACGTCGAATGGCCTGCCATGAGCGAGCGAAGCGAGTCGAATGGTGGAGGCGGGGGGAATTGAACCCCCGTCCGAAGCTGTTACGCCAAGCCGAACTACATGCTTAGCCGATGTTTTGATCTCGCCCGCGAAGCGCCCACAGGCAGGCTCTCCGAAGACCAGCCGGTTTAGATCTCAGCCTCATCCCCTCCGGCAGGAGAATCGGCCCATCCCACTAATCGACGCCCTATCCGACCCCGTGGGAGAAGGCCGGTAGAACGCTAGCTGCGGTTAAGCAGCCAGTTGGTATTCAAAATTATCTGCAGTTAGTTTTGCAGCCTGCTTGTTTAACGGGATAACAGGACCCCGGCATGCCGACTTGACTTCGCACCCCCGTCGAACCCAGTTCGCCCCCAATCTTAAAAAGTTCAAATAGTTCAAAATGGTTCAAAATCGTTGAACGTCTTGAACCGCTTTAACGGTTTGAACTCTATCCTTAATGCTCGCTCCTCGACGCCAACACTCTCTAACTTCGTGTTTTCAAAGACCGCTCGACTTCGCGCTGGGCCGCCCGCTTGCGCAGGGTTTCGCGCTTGTCGTACATCTTTTTGCCCCGCGCCAGCCCCAGCTCGACTTTCGCGCGGCCGTTCTTAAAGTATAGCCGCAATGGGATCAGGGTCAACCCCCGCTCTTTGACCTTGCCGGTGAGGCGCCGGACTTCCTGTTTGTGGAGCAAGAGTTTTCGCTTGCGCGTAGGATCGTGGTTGAACTGGCTGGCGGCGAAATAGGGGCTGATGTGAGCGTTGACGAGAAACGCCTCGCCTTTGTCGATGCGCGCGTAGCTGTCCATTAAGTTGGCCTTGCCGTCGCGGAGCGATTTGACCTCGCTCCCCTGCAACACCAGGCCCGCTTCGTAGGTCTCGTCGATGAAGTAGTCGTGCCGCGCCTTGCGGTTGACGCAGACGTCTTTTTCCTCCGAGTGAGCCATGGCAGGTCTCCGGCCCGACGCTCACCCCAGGAGGCTGGGTTGGTCCTTTTCCTCCGGCGTGATCATGCCGCCGGAGACGATCAGCTTGAAGGCTTCCTCGGCCGTCATTTTTAGCGGGACGAGATCTTTTTCCGGCACGAGCAGATAGAAGCCGGCCGTGGGGTTGGGCGTGGTCGGCACGAAGACATTGACGAGACGGTCTGCGGATTGCGCCGCAAGTTCCCCGACTGCGTAACCGGTGGCGAAGCCCACGGTGTAGATCCCTTTGCGCGGCCATTCAAGCAGCACCACTTTCCTGCCCTTGTCTTCCTCTCCGAAGATCGACTCGACCAGCTTGCGCACGGCGGAATAGACGCCGCGGAAAATCGGGATGCGAGCAAGCAATGCGTCCCAGATCCTGAGCGCCCCGCGCGTGACCACGCTCGTGGCGAGAAAGCCGAGAAAAAGGATGATGGCCAGCGTGAACAGGGTGCCAAGGCCCGGAACCGCGAATGGAATGTAAGAAAAAGGGTTGAGCTGGGCCGGGAGAAAGTTGAGCAGCCCGTCCATCAACCCGACGATCCAGCCCAGGAACCAGATCGTGATCACGAGCGGCAGCAGCACCAACAGGCCGGCGAAGAAGTAACGCCTGAGGATTTCCCTGAATTTTACCCGTAGACTTTTCAGCTCTCTCTCAGTCATCGATTCTTCTTTCACGCCTATGCGGCTGTCTACGCGACCTTAGCGTGAAGCCGGGACGATGTGCCCTTGATATGATTGCGCTGATCGACGAAGACGACGCGCGGCAGATGTCCTCCGATCTCCGATTCGTCCAAGCGGGCGAACGTGGCGATGATAACCACTTCCCCTTTTTTAATCTTGTGCGCCGCCGCGCCGTTGACGCAGATTTCTCCCGAACCGGCCTTTCCCGGGATGGCGTAGGTTTCGAGCCGCTCGCCGCTGGTCAGGCTCCAGACTGAGACCTGTTCGTGCGGCACAACGTCCGAGGCCTCCATGAGGTCGGCATCGATCGTGATGCTGCCTTCATAAGCCACGTTGGCGTCCGTCACCGTCGCGCCGTGAATTTTTCCTTTGAGCATATTTCGCTGCATATCGAGTCCCTCCTCTATGCCTGGAGCACCGTATTGTCAATCAATCTCGTTTTGCCGACAAACACCGCCAGCGCCAGCACCGCTTCGCTCGCGATTTTTTCCACGTCCTCCAAAGTCTCCGGATGGCAGAGCTTGGCGTATTGGATGCGGGCCAGCGGCTCTTTTTCGATCTCCGCGCGCACGCCACCGAGAATGGCCTTGCTCTCCTTTTCGCCCGCCAGCGCCAGAGCTTCGGCCTTTTTAAGCGCGCGATAAAGGCTCAACGCTGTCTGTCGCTCTGCATCGTTGAGATAACTATTGCGCGAGCTTAGCGCCAGGCCGTCCAGCGCGCGCACCGTCGGATGGCCCACAATCTCGACGCCGAGATTCAAGTCGCGCGCCATCCGGCGGATGACCTGGAGCTGTTGGTAGTCCTTGATGCCGAAGATCGCCGCGTGCGGCTGGACGATGTTGAAGAGCTTGGCGACGACGGTGGCAACGCCTCGAAAATGGCCGGGGCGGAAAGCGCCGCAGAGCTCCTCGCCGAGCTTCCCCACTTCCACGTAACTTTGATGACCGGCGGGGTACATCTCCCCGGCCGACGGGTTGAACAGCATGTCAACGCCTTCGTGCTCCAGCAGTTCCCGGTCGCGCTCGAAATCGCGCGGATAGGCGGCATAATCTTCCTGCGGGCCGAACTGCGTCGGGTTGACAAACAGAGAGACGACGAGGCGATCTCCCCGCTTCTTCCCGTCGCGGACCAAACTCAGATGGCCTTCGTGAAGAAAGCCCATCGTCGGAACGAGAACGATGCGCCGCCCTTCGCGCCGCTCCCGCTCGCTCCAGCTTTTCATTTCCTCGATGTGCTCGATGACCTGCATAGCCCGATCGGAGTACTGGAGTATTGGAGCATTGTCCCCACCCATTACTCCATCACTCCATTACTCCATTCTCCCATTCCCCTAGTGGAACGAATGCTCGTCCCCCGGAAAATTCCCCTCTCTCACTTCCTTCATATATCGCTGCACGGCCTCCGTCATCACGGCGCTCAGATCGGCGTAGCGCTTGACGAACTTGGGAGTATACAGGTCGAACAGCCCCAGCATGTCGTGCACTACCAATATCTGCCCGTCGCAGTGAACGCCCGCGCCAATCCCGATGGTTGGAATCGTCAGCCGCCGGGTGATCTCCTGCGCTAGATCGAGCGGAATGCCTTCCAGCACGATCGAGAAAGCGCCGGCCTCTTCGACGGCCAGCGCGTCTTGGAGGATTTTTTCCTTTTCCTCCTTCTCCTTCCCCTGGACCTTGTAACCGCCAAATCGATGGATCGACTGAGGGGTCAGCCCGATATGGCCCATCACCGGAATCCCGATCCGGACGATCGCCTCGATGGTCTCGCGCATCGCCACACCGCCTTCCACCTTCACCGCCTCGGCGGCGCCTTCGCTCAGAAACCTGCCGGCGTTGCGCTTCGCCTCTTCGATGCTGATCTGGTACGAGAGAAACGGCATATCGGCGACGACCAGGGCGCGCTTTCGCCCCCGCGCGACGAGGCGGGTATGATAGATCATTTCGTCGAGCGTGACGGGGAGCGTGCTCTCCTGGCCCTGAATCACCGAAGCGAGCGAATCCCCCACCAGTAAAACGTCCACGCCTGCGTGGTCGAGAATACGGGCGAAGGAATAGTCGTAGGCGGTGAGTGCCGTGATCTTCTCGCCCCTCTGTTTCATTCGTCGAATTTCCGGCGCAGTCACTTTGTCGGCCATCTTTCACCCCCGCAAAACAAAAAAGCCTTCCGGACCGATCCGGAAGGCTGTCAAGTTCTGGTCGCAGAGCAGGGTTCTGCCTGCCCTGAGCCCAGTCGAAGGGCCTACTGCCTCCTTCTTACTGCCGTCCGTCTCAGTCCAGATTACCTGGATCCAAGCGGTATGTAATGCTGCGTCCCCGGCCCCATGTTGTTGATTTCCTTGACTAAGTCAGCCAGATCCTGACTGCTCGCAACGAAATCGATCTCCGATGTATTGACCACCAGAAGCGGGCTCTCGTCATAGTGAAAGAAGAACTGGTTGTACGCCTGAGCCACCTCTGTGAGGTATTCCTGGGTCACGCGCTTCTCGTAACTTTTATCCCTCTTTTTTATCCGTTTGTAAAGGACCTCCGAGCGGGCCTGCAAATAGACCACCAGGTCGGGCCGTGGCAGCCGGATGTCGAGCAGCTGGTAAATCTGGTGATAGAGCGTAAGCTCGTCGGCGCTGAGTGTGAGACTGGCGAAGATTTTGTCCTTGGCGAACAGATAATCGGACACCGTCGCCTGGCTGAAGAGTTCCTGCTGGATCAGCTCGCGCTGCTGCTGGTAACGGTTGAGGAGAAAAAAGAGCTGGTTCTGAAACGCGTAGGTTTCGGGATCGTCGTAAAACTTCGGCAGAAACGGGTTATCCTCGACTTTTTCGAAGACCGTGCGGGCGTGAAACTCGGAGGCGAGAATCTTCGCCAGGCTCGTCTTCCCGACTCCGATCGGCCCTTCGACGACGATGTATTGCTTACGCGCCATCCAGGCCGATAAATTTACACAAAGGCCGGGAGATTGTCCAGGTTATGTTATAGTTCGACCGATGCCGTCCCTCGAAGAAGCCGTAGGCCGGATGTTCATGATCGGGCTACGGGGAACGGAGCTAAGCGAGGGCGAGCGAAGTCTGCTCAGAGACTACCCCTTCGGCGGGTTCATACTTTTCGATCACAACCTCAAAGAGCCGAAGCAGATTCTTGCGCTCTGCCGCTCGCTCCGTGAAATCGGCGGAGAGCTGCCTCGGTTCATCGCCATCGATCAGGAGGGCGGGAGAGTCCACCGCCTGCCGCTGCCCTTCACGCACTTCCCGCCCGCGGCCGCCCTGGGCCGGGCCGGCGATGCCGATCTCGCCTATCGAACCGGCCTGGCAATGGCGCGCGAGCTGGCGGCCGTAGGCGTTAATCTCAACTTCGCGCCGGTGCTGGATGTTCACTCAAACCGGGCCAACCCGGTCATCGGCGATCGCGCGCTCAGTTCCGATCCCAACGAAGTGGCGCGGCTTGGGATGGCGATCGTTCGGGGATTGCGCGAAGGCGGAGTCATCCCTTGCGCGAAACACTTCCCCGGCCACGGCGACACGGCGCAGGACTCTCACCTGGAGCTGCCCGTGGTGCGAAAAGAGGCGGGTGAATTAAAGTCCGTGGAACTTTTGCCGTTCGTTCAGGCCTGCCGCGACGGCGTGGAGGCGATCATGACCGCCCATGTCCTCTACCCGGCGCTCGATCCCGACTATCCGGCGACTCTCTCGCGCCGCATTGTAACCGGTCTGCTGCGACAAGAGTTGGGGTACGACGGCGTGGTCTTCAGCGACGACCTGGAGATGAAAGCGATTAGTGAAAATTATCCTCTCGAGGAAGCAGTCGTTCTCTGCGTGAATGCCGGGGTAGATGTGCTGATGTTCGCACACCGGACCGAACTTCCCATTCAGGCCTATGAGTATTTGTGTCAACAGGCGGAGAAAAACACGCGGATAAGAACGCGGATCGCGGAAAGCAATCAGAGGATCAAGAAACTCAAACTGCGCTATCTTAAATCCTTTAGAGGGATGGGGCAAGATGTATTAACAAAACACATAGGGACAACCAGCCATCGAAAACTAGCGGAGAAGATTATCACGGCAGGAGAACATTAAGCGGCAACAGCAGGCGCGGCTCGCGTTCGGCGATCCGGTCAATTTCCGCCCACGCCTACGCTCTCTTGTCAGAGATGGCTGCTTTATGCCCAACCCGTCGTTATCGAATACTCTCCGCCTCGACCGGTTGCGTAAGACGGCTACGGCTCGCTTTGTAAAGCGCGCCGGTTTTCTCCAGCATTGCCGCCTGCGAAAAGTGGGCCTGGACTCGGCGCCGGCCGGCCCGTCCCATGTCCGCCATTTTTTTCGGGTCACCCAACAGCTTGACGACGGCATCGGCAAGCGCGCCGAAGTCTTCCGTGGGAACGAGAAGTCCTGTGACGCCGTCGACCAGCACGCCCGGGATCCCTCCGACGTTCGATGCGACCACCGGCTTGCCGCACGCCATTGCCTCCATCAGAGCGAACGATTGGGCCTCTTGTCGAGAAGGCGCGACCAACAGATCCAAGCCCTGCATGAGCCGTCGGGCGTCTCTCCGGTAGCCGGCGAAGATCACGATATCGGATACGGCGCGCTCCTCGGCAAGTCTCTTGAGCCTTTGTTCCTCCGGCCCCTCTCCGATTAATACCACCCTGAATTGCGGCAGTCTCTCCCTGATCAGCGCCGCCGCCCGGATCAATAGATCCGCTCCCTTCACCTGATGGAGCCGCCCTACCATCCCGATCACCAGGCTTCCCACCGGCAATCCCAACTCCGCCTTGATTTCTCTCGGATTGACGGCAAGCTCAAATTCCGCAAGGTCGACGCCATTAGGAATCAAGGCTATTTTTTCCGCGGCAAGGTCTTTCTTGGTCGCCAGCTCTTGCCTGACGGCATCGCAGACCGCGACGACGTGATGGAGATGCCCGAGCACTCGGCCCTCGATGGATCGTTGAACGCGGGAGGTTGATACGAAAGAGTTGTGCATCGTAAGAATGCGGTTCGGAATCCCGGCAATACAACTGGCCGCGATGGGCGCATAAATCGAGCCCAGCCGGCCGGCATGGAAATGCAGCACATCCAGCCGCGCGGCGGCCAGGAGGCTGTGCGTATAAAGAATGGCCGGGAGATTTTTCGCCAGCGCTCTCACGACTCCCCTCGTTTCTTTCACCCGCCGGCGGATGAAATGCGGGCTGATGCCTCGGGCGCCCAATTCCAGATGGAAGGGATGGCTATCGTCCACCGGGTCGCAGAATACGGCGACGTGGTGCCGTTCGCGAAAGTGATCGATGAGCGCGAGGACGTGTCTCTCGATCCCTCCCCTGATCGGAGGAAGAGACAAATAATAGCCGATGCGCGGCGGCGACTTGGGAGTGCTCATGCCAAGCTATTCACTATAGACACGCCTTCGTCCCGCGCGCTCGGCGAGAAATAACCCGCATACGAACCGCGGCTCGAAGGGCGCTCGCGCCGGGAAGCAGGCAAGGAATCTGCGTTCACGACGGCGAACCCGCAAAAACAAATTCCTATCGCCTATCACTTGGCTTGAGCCGCCTTACGGCAACTTATAGGCGCTGTAGTCGATGAGCTTCTTGATGTCGTGCTGCAGCTCCCCTTCCCACTTTTCCAGGAGCAGGTCGGCCGGGCATTTGCCCTGCGAGATCAGGTCGCGCAGCGGCTTTAAGTAGATCGTCTCGTCGTCGCCGTTTTCGTTCATCGCCGCCTGCCGCTTGAGCCCGGTCCAGGCGATTTCCATCAGCTCCCTGGCCAGATCGAGCAGCGAATGGCGGCGGATGCGCGCCGCGAGCGCGTGGCGGTGCGAATCGTGATATAGCTCCATTCTCTCATCCCACGACCAGCCCTTCACCAGATCCCACGACGCTTGCAGACAGTCGGGGTCGTACAATACCCCCTTGATAAGCGCGGGCAGCGCGGGCATCAGCTCCGGCGGCTGGCTGTCGGCGGAGCGCACCTCCATGTAACGCTTGATCCTGACTTCGGGGAAGAGCGTCGTGAGGTGGAGATCCCAGTCTTCGATCGTCGCCCGATGGCCCTGGTGGCCGTGGCTCAAGAAGCGGCGAAACGCGACGCCGGTAAAATCGAGGTAGTTCCCGTCGCGGATGATCAGGTACATCGGCACGTCGAGCGCGTACTCCACATAGCGCGCGAACGAGACGCTGGGATCGAAGGCAAACCGGAGCAGGCCGCAGCGGGCGTTGTCGGTGTCGGTCCAGATATGGCCGCGAAAACTTTTGTAGCCGTTGAGCCGCCCTTCCGAGATCGGCGAGTTGGCGAACATCGCCGTGACGAGCGGCGCGAGACCCATCGCCGCGCGGAACTTCGCCATCGCATCCTTCTCGTCGCTGTAGTCGATGTTGGCCTGCACCGTCGCCGTCTGTTTCATCATCCGCTGGCCCAGCGTGCCGACCTTCGGCATATAAGGCCCCATGATCCGGTAACGTTTTTTCGGCACCCATTCGATCTGGTCCAACGTGCTCACCGGCTGGATGCCGAGGCCGAGAAAGACGATGTTTAATCTCGCCGACACCTCCAGCAGCTCGCGGATGTGCTGGGTGAATTCCGCGTAGGCGCAATGGATGCTCTCGCAAGGCTCGCCGGAAAGCTCGATCTGGCCGCCCGGCTCGAGGGTAATCTGCGCCTTGTCGCGTGTGAGCGCGATCGCATGGCCGTCCTCCTCCACCGGCGCCCACTTGTATTCCGAGACCAGCGCCTTGAGAATCGTCTCGACGCCCGCCGGGCCGGAGTAACGTATCGCCCGGGCGCTGTCGCGCTCGATGCCGACTTTTTCATACTCAGTGCCGACGCGCCATTGCCGACGCGGCTTGGCGGAGCTGTGGAAATATTCTTCCAGCTCTTCTGTTTTACGTATGATGGACATGGGAGCGGAGGTTTTTCGCAAAGGGCGGGGTGATCACGCCCTTCTCCGTAATAATCGCCGAGACCAAATCCTGCGGCGTCACGTCAAAGGCCGGGTTGTGGATGCGCACGCCGCGCAGGGTAATCGCGCGGCCGAGGATGTGAGAAACCTCCTTGGGGTCTCGCTGCTCGATCGGAATATCGGCCCCGGTCAGGCATTTGAGGTCGATGGTCGAGGTCGGGGCGGCGACGTAGAAGGGTATGTTATGACGGCGCGCCAGCACGGCGACGCCGTACGTGCCGATTTTGTTCGCCACGTCTCCGTTCGCCGCGATCCGGTCGGCCCCCACGACCACCACCTGGACTGTTCCCTTCTGCATGAAATAGCCGGCCATATTGTCGGTGATCAGCGTGACCGGAATTTTGTCTTTCTTCAACTCCCAGATCGTCAGCCGCGCGCCCTGGAGGAACGGCCGGGTCTCATCGACCAGCACCTCGATCTCCTTGCCCGCTTCCTTCATCGCGCGAAACACCCCCAGGGCCGTTCCATATCCCGCCGTCGCCAGCGCGCCGGCGTTGCAGTGGGTCAAAACGCGCGTCGCGCCGCCCAGGAGCTTGGCGCCGAATTTTCCCAGTTGGCGGTTGGCGGCGATATCCTCCTCGTAAATCTTGAGCGCCTCCTGCTTGAGGAGCTGCTTAACGGTCTCGACTCCCTCGCCGCGCTTCTCGATGTATATCCGGCGCATCCGTTCGAGCGCCCAGAAGAGATTGACAGCGGTCGGCCGGGTTTTTTCCAAAGTGTGGAAGATGCGCTCGATTTCGCGGTCGAAATTCTTGCCCTTGACCCACAGCGCGCCCAGCGCCACGCCCATCGCCGCCGCCACGCCGATCGCCGGCGCGCCGCGGATCACCATGTCGCGGATCGCCTGCGCCACCCCTTCGTAATTTTTGTAGACGCGATAGATTTCCTTGTGGGGCAGCAGGCGCTGGTCCAGCATAATCACGCGGTTGTTGTTCCACTGGATGGTTCGGACTGCCATGAGGATGCTTCCTATTGCGGCGGAGGCTGAGTATAGTAAGGAGACAAAGGGAGCGTCAAGAGCCAGGTGGACTTTTATAACGCGCTCAGCTATTTCACCGGTCTCCACTTCGTCGACGCCGGTCTCGACGGGGAGGCGCTGCTTCGCACCGCCGCCCTCGTGCACCTGCTCGACGCGATCCTTTGCGGCCTGATCGCGGGGCAGAGCGGCCGCAGCAAAACGATCTGGACCGTGGCCGGCTTCGGGCTGGGAATCTGGGCGCTGGCGACGATTTTTCTGCTGCCGGCGAAAAAACGGGAATAACTTGGCGCGGCGTGTGACCTTTAATCGTCCTGTGCGATCACGTAGGCAAGCGCGTGGTCATGGGTGTGGGTGATCGAAAGAGCAAAGCGGCGGATGCGCTGCTCCTGGGCGAGCACGGAAGTCTCATTGTGGAGCGCGATTTCGGGTTTTCCACTCCTTGCGCGCACCACTTCAATATTTAACCAGGTCACTTTCCCGCTCCAGCCTCTCCCCAGCGCCTTCATCACCGCCTCTTTGGCGGCAAACCGCCCCGCGTAGCTTTCATACCTGCCTCGCCCCTTTTTGCGTTCGCAGTAGCGAATCTCTTCCGCCGTATACACCCGGCCGCGAAAGCGCTTGCCGATCACGCGATCCTCCAGCGCCTTCTGTATCCGTCCGACCTCGACCATATCGACCCCCACGCTCACGACCATGCGACCGAGTTTGCCCCGCCGGCACCGGCGTGTCAACCAGCGGCTTTACAAAGCCGCGCGCCGTGCCTACACTCAACCGCGGCGCGTATGCTAGCAAAAGCTCCGACACTCAAACTCACCCGGCGGCTGATGTACGCTGCGCTATTATCGGCCATAGCCGGCTGCGCTACGACGGGCCTGCGCACTTCGGACAACCCCCGGCCTGCGCCTGAGCGGATCAAGTTCACCAGAGCGTCCGACCTCTCGGACATCGTGAAACAGAACGGCGCGAGTCCGTCGAAAACCGGCAAAGTCATTTTCATCGGAGTCTACGGCGGCGACACGCCGGCCTGGGAGGGAGCGCGCTACTTCAATCCGAAAAATTGGCCGGCTTATAAGAATGTCGGTCGAGAAGAGGAGTTTGGCGAGATTGCGTTTCACGAGTCCTTGATGCACGTCCTGGCGATCCAGCTCGCCAGGCGGTTTCCGAACAGCATCGCGCTGATGATCAAAGGAGACAGTGAAGTCGTCCTGGACGTGATCAAATATCTCTACTCTCCCGGTGACAAACTCTATCTCGCGGGCCACAGTCAGGGAGGCGCGATCGTCATCGACGTGGCGCACGATCTCAAAAAGGCGGCGATTCCGGTGCAGATGATCGCCCACATGGAGGGTTTTTTGTCTTACACCGTCGTGCCGAGCAACGTCGTTCGGGCCTTCAACTTCTACGTGCCGTCCGGCTTTGCGTTGTGCCCGGGCCGGGAGACGCTTGAAGCCGAGGCGCCGTCCGTAACCGAGGTTTCCAACGTGGCGATCGGCAATCCGGTGGGACCGTTCACCGGGCCGTGCGCCGAGCACCGCAACATCGACAGCGATCCGCGCGTCTGGAAGCCGGTCCTCCAATACATGCTCGACTCCGCCGGATCATAGGACCCATTGATCGAGCCGGCATGGGCGGCATTTAAGGCAAACCGGCGGCTTGTTGACCCATGATCGGGTTTGAGTAAGCTTAAGAGATCAAAAACATCCCAAGGAGGAATTTATGTCAACAAACGGGAAACGAATCATCGCTAAGGCCGCATGGGTCCTCGCGGCATTTCTGGTGTTGGCTCTTTTCGGGCCGCAGCACTTGCCGACGGCCCGGTCGGCCCAGGGCGCGAGCGCGCCGCGATCGAGCGTGCTGAGCACGGGCGGGGGCCAGGCGTTGCTCGACCCTGCGGATACGGTCTTCCTGATGCTCGATCACCAGTCGGGCCTGTTTCAGACGGTGAAGGACATCAGTATCACCGACCTGCGCGCCAATGCAGTGGCGATGGCGAAGCTCGCGACACTGCTGAAAATCCCCGTCATCACAACCGCATCGGAGCCGAACGGCCCCAACGGTCCCCTCATGCCGGAGATCCACCAGTACGCGCCGCACGCGGTCTACGTGCCGCGTAAGGGCGAGGTCAACGCGTGGGACAACGAAGACTTCGTCAAAGCGGTGCGCGCGACGGGCAAGAAGACCTTGATCATGGCCGGCGTCTGGACCAGCGTCTGCGTCATGTTTCCGGCGCTGGACGCCAAAGCGGCGGGCTTCAAAGTGTACGCGGTGATGGATGCTTCGGGCGATCCGAGCGAGATGGCCTCGCGCACCACGCTCGCTCGCCTGGCGCAAGCGGGCGTCGTGCCGACGACGGCCAACGCGCTGCTCTCCGAAGTTCACCGCACGTGGAATCGTCCCGAAGCGGCGGAAATCGCGAAGTTGTATACGATCGTGGCGCCGAACTACACGGCGCTGATCGAGAGTTATCAAAAAGCGCAAGACGCCATTAGACAGAAGAAGTAGAGATCACCTCTCGAGGCGGCAGGAGGAACAATGGCCAAGTCGTGTGAACATTTGAAAGGTCTAAACCCGGAGGATTTTCCCCCGCAGAAAACTCCCAACGCGTGCGAGGAGTGCCTGGCTGAGGGAACCGTTTGGGTAGCTCTTCGCGAGTGCCAATCGTGCGGCCACGTCGGTTGTTGCGATTCCTCGACGGGCAAGCACGCGACCCAACACTTTCATAAGACGCAACACGCGGTCATGCGCGCTATCCCGGCTGCGGCTTGGATATGGTGTTATGTCCATGAGACACAGGGTATGCTCGGTTAACTTCCGACGCTGAGGAACCTGAGTCTTAGATCTGCCCGGAGAGCGATCCGGCCGCAATAAAAACATCGCGAACACTGGCCGCGCCGTTAGTAACGGTCGGCCAGGCGGCGAAGCTGAACGGCCCACAATTATGACGGGAGGCTAACATGATCAAATTTCGTCGTAGTGACGATCGGGGACATACAAAGCTAAACTGGCTCGACAGCCGCCACACTTTTTCTTTCGGCGACTATCAGGACCCGAAGTACATGGGCTTTCGCGATCTCAGAGTCATCAACGAAGATCGTGTCAGTCCTGCGAGAGGCTTCGGCACTCACTCACACCGCGACATGGAGATCATCACCTACGTCATGGAAGGCGCCGTGGAGCACAAGGACAGCACGGGAACTCAGACAACCATCGTTCCCGGCGAGGTGCAGCGGATGAGCGCTGGAACGGGAATCAGTCACAGCGAGCTCAACCCGTCGAAAACAGAGGCGGTTCACTTCCTGCAGATATGGATACTGCCCGGGCGGCAGAATCTCGCGCCCTCTTACGAGCAGCGCTCTTTCGATCCGGGAAAGAATCGCGACCGCTGGACTCTCGTCGCTGCCGGAAACGGTCGCGACGGCGCCGTCACAGTGCATCAGGACGTTAGCCTCTCCGCTGCGCATCTCCTCGCGGGCCGGCAGATAGCTTACCGGCTGAAGCCCGACCGCCACGCCTGGTTGCAGGTCGCACGCGGCGCCGCGACGCTTAACGGCACGGTGTTAAAGGCCGGCGACGGAGCCGCCGTTAGCCAGGATAAAATTCTGGAAGTCAGGGCCCTCGAGGCTACGGAGGTCCTGCTGTTTGACCTCGCTTGACTCGACGCGAGGTGCTATAGTCGGCCGTCGTTCAGAAGTTTCCTACGGCCGTGTAGAGAACCAAACACAAGGAGGGATTCCGATGGAAGCTCTATTGGCAACCGATGCGTCTCTCTCTCTTCTCATCCTGCGAGTTGTTTTGGGCGTGATCTTTTTCGCCCACGGCGCCCAAAAGGTTCTGGGCTGGTACGGCGGGCACGGCCTCAAAGGCACGGTAGGGCACATGACCTCGATGGGCCTGCCCCTTCAGATCGCTTACCTCGTGTGCTTTGCCGAGTTCCTCGGCGGTATCGGCCTTGTGCTGGGTTTGCTGACGCGGCTCGCTGCGCTGGCGGTAGGGACCGTGATGGCCGGCGCGATCAAAACCGTACATTGGCAAAACGGCCTTTTCATAAACTGGGAGCTTGCTCCGGGCAAGGGGCACGGCATCGAGGCCAACCTGGCTTTCCTGGCGATCGCCCTGGCGATATTTCTCCAAGGCGCCGGCCCGCTCTCCATCGACCGGTTGTTCGTGCCGTAAAAGAATTGGAGTGATGGAGTATTGGAGTATTGATCCCACCCATTACTCCATCACTCCACCGCTCCTTTACTCCATTCCGTGATTCGCGTTGACTGGCAGGAACCGGTAGCGTAAGAATATTTGGAGAGGAGAACACCGTGCCGGATAACATCAGGCTCAGTTTGGTCTTTGGCGCGCTCTTGCTGACCGGTCCGCTGCTCGGTTTGCCCGACGCCTGGCCGCAACAAAAGAAAACCATCAAGGTGGTGACGCAAAGCCCGCTCTCCGGGGAGCAGGCGGCTTTGGGCGAGCACATCAAGCTCGGCGCGCAGCTCGCGGTCGAAGAAGCAACCAAGACGTTCAAGGCGCTGGGGTACGATCTGATCCTCGTTCCGTTCGACGACCAGGCGAAACCGGAGATCGGCGTCGCCAACGCCAGGAACGTCGCCGCCGATCCCGACGTGCTGCTGGTCGTGGGCCATTTTAATTCCGGCGTCGCCCTGCCGGCCTCGAACGTCTACAAAGAGACACTGCTCACGATGATATCCCCGGCAAACACGGCGACGGAGATCACCGATCGAGGCTACCCGAACGTCAACCGGGTCTGCGGCCGCGACGACGTTCAAGGTCCGGTCGGGGCAAAGTTCGCCGCCCAGGATATCCAGGTCAAATCGGTCTATATCGTTCAAGACAAAACACCCTACGGCCAGGGGGTCGCCGATAACTTTCGCGCCGAAGCGAAAAAACTGGGGCTTCAAGTGCTCGGCTATGAAGGCACGGAGGAACGCGCGAACTTCAGCCCGCTGATTATTCCGATGAAGGCGAAAAATCCGGGTCTTGTCTACTTCGGCGGCATCTACCATCAGGGAGGGTTGCTGCTCAAACAGATGAGAGAAAAGGGAGTCAAGAGCGCCTTTCTGGGCCCGGACGGCCTGGACTCCTCGGAAATGGTCAAGATCGCCGGCGACGCGGCGGTCGGATCTTATTACACCACGGTGGCCGCGCCGATCGACGCCTCGCCGGAAGCGGCCGCTTTCGCCAAGAGATTCAAACAGCGCTTCGGCAAAGAGGCGGAGTCGTTCGGAATGTACGGCTACGACGCCGCCGCCGTCGGCATCAAAGCGATCGAGCAGGCGGTTCAGGAGCTGGGCGGCAAGAAACCGACCCGCGCCCAGGTCTCCGCCGCCGTGAGAAACATTAAAGACTTTAAAGGCATCACGGGCTCGATTACGTTCGACGACAAAGGCGACCCCGTCAAGACAAAATACTTCGTGCTCAAGTTCGAAACCAGGCGCTACCCCGGGAAGGTTGTTAAAACGGTGGAGCACGAGGCGCCGCAGGTGAAGAAGCCGTAACGCCATCCCGGTCTCAACGCCCGTTCGAACAGGATAAGATGAAGCGCAAATTGCGAGTAGCGATTCTCTTCGGCGGCAAATCCGCCGAGCACGAGATCTCCATTATTTCAGCCAAAAATATTTTCGACGCGATCGACAAGAAAAAGTACGAGGTCGTCCTGATCGGCATCGACAAAAGAGGGCGCTGGTACTTGAACGACGACGCGCGCCTCTTGCAGCGGGTCACAACTCCGAAGCCGATAAAGTTCAACCACGAAAGCAACGCGCTGGCGCTTGTGCCGGGGAACAATGCGAAGCAGTGGGTTCGGCTCTCCGGGCGCGGCAATCAAAAGCCGGTGGATGTAGTTTTCCCCGTCCTGCACGGCACCTTCGGCGAGGACGGCACGGTTCAGGGTCTGCTCAAGCTCGCCGATATCCCCTTCGTCGGCGCCGGCGTCCTGGGGTCGGCGGTGGGAATGGACAAAGACGCGATGAAGCGGCTCCTGCGCGACGCGGGCATTCCAATCGCCAAATTTCTGGTCTTCGACCGCGCCGGCCAAGACCAAATCGACTTTGCGGCCGTCACGCGCGAGCTTGGGCTCCCGCTGTTCGTCAAACCCGCCAACCTGGGATCCTCCGTCGGCATCGGCAAGGCCAAAAATGAACCCGAGTTCCTTAAGGCCGTTAAAGATGCCTTTCGCTACGATCAAAAGATTCTGGTCGAAGAGTGCATCGTGGGGCGGGAGATCGAGTGCTCCGTGTTGGGCAACGAGCGTCCCATCGCCTCCGTGCCCGGCGAGATCGTCACCCGGCACGAGTTTTACTCTTACGAGGCGAAATACTTGGATGAAAACGGCGCGCGGCTGGAGATCCCCGCAAAACTTCCGCTACGCGTAATGGAAGAGATTCAGCAGGTCGCGATCAAAACCTTCAAAGCGCTTTGCTGCGAGGGCATGGCGCGCGTGGATTTTTTTCTGCGTGACGACAAAGAAGTCATCGTCAACGAGATCAACACCATCCCCGGCTTCACCAAGATCAGCATGTACCCCAAGCTCTGGGAAGCCAGCGGCCTCTCCTACACCGAACTCATCGACCGCTTGATCCAGCTCGCCCTGGAGCGGTTCAAGAGAGAGAAGAAACTAAAAACGACCTTCAGCGGTTAACCGCTGCGCAACTTCGACGAGCCAGTTTTTATTTCCTGAGCGCATGACGGGGCCGCGTCTTGCATTACGACAATGTGTGAGTGCAAGAACCTGTCGCCGCTTCCTTTTTCTCCGCCTAAGATGACTCCCTTGACATCGACTCGCCGAACAATGCTTGCCAATTATCATCTAGTTCTCGCATTACTGCTGGCTCTTCTATCTTAAAGTGTGAACAAAGTCCTAAGAAGATATTACTCATGACCCAAAAATTGTGAGGAAGAGCAATATTAACGAGAGTGTCGGAAGGTTCACCTCTGAGCTTTAGACCCTTTTCGTCCCAAGTTTCAACGTAGTGGGAAATCGCCCATCCATCAGAGTGCTCGATGCTCGAATAAAATCTATATCCGAGGTTGTAGTGGTAGAGCTGCTTGGCTTTCTCAGCTTTAGTCTTGATGGAAACGTTTTTCCAGTCTGCTGCGAATGTTTCAATCTTCTCCCAATCTAGCTGTTCTATCTCCTTTGGCATTGCCCGCCCGCCGCTCTGTAAATACTAGCGGGTGCCATAGCGGGTGCCAGGCTTTGGTTATTTGCTTTTCAAAGGCGGGGTCGGGCCTGACTGTGGACTTATCGCGCTGAACCCCCCGCTGAAATCCCGGGCTCGTGGCACAAGGCGTTTACCTCCTGACAATCTCGCCTTTTTTCCG
>JBGPGE010000075.1:0-23376 GCA_041483675.1 Binatia bacterium | reverse complement strand
TATCTTCATGGAGCGGGGGCAGCGGCGGATACCGGTCCAGTACGCCAAGCGAGTCGTGGGACGCAAGATGTACGGCGGGCAAAGCTCGCACCTGCCGCTGAAGATCAACACTGCGGGCGTGATCCCGCCGATCTTCGCCTCGTCGATTTTGATCTTTCCGGCTACGCTGGCGCAGTTTGTGCAGCAGCCCTGGGCGCAGGTGCTTGCCGGCTATCTGGCACCGGGCCAATGGCTGCACGACGCGCTCTACGTCGGCTTCATCATTTTCTTCTGTTACTTTTACACGGCCGTGGTGTTCAACCCCACCGACGTGTCGGAGAACATGAAAAAGTTCGGCGGCTATATTCCGGGAATCAGGCCCGGACAAAAAACGGCTGAGTTCATCGACCGGGTGCTCTCCCGAGTGACTCTCGGCGGCGCGATTTACCTGTCGGTGGTGGCGTTGCTGCCGACGCTGCTCATCCGCCAGTTTAACGTTCCATTCTTTTTCGGGGGCACGGCGCTGCTGATTGTCGTGGGCGTGGCTCTGGACACCGTGGCGCAAGTTGAGACCCACATGATCACCCGAAACTACGAGGGTTTTATGCGCGGCGGCCGTCTCAGAGGGCGACGAGGTTAGGGTTGAGCAACGAGCGGGTTTTGCGGGTGGTGTTTTTAGGTCCTCCGGGCGCGGGGAAGGGGACGCAAGCGAGGCTCTTGGAAGAGGGGATCGGCGCTTGCCGCCTCTCCACCGGAGATATCTTGCGCCAGGCGGTTGAAGAGCGGACGCCGCTCGGGAAAGAGGCGGCGGACTATCTCCACCAGGGGCAACTGGTGCCCGATGAGGTGATGCTCAAGCTGATCGGTGAGCGACTGCGCCAGGCCGATTGCCGGGGAAGCTTCATTCTGGACGGATTTCCCAGAACCGTCGCTCAGGCGGACGGACTGGAGCGGATACTCAAAGATCTCGCCTCGGAGTTGGATTTTGTGCTTTGCCTCCGGGTCCCGAACGAGACGATCATTCAGCGGCTCGCAGGCCGGCGGACGTGCAAGGGATGCGGGGCCGTTCACCATGTGGTGTTTAGTCCGCCCGCTCGGACCGGGAGATGCGACGGCTGCGGCGGAGAGCTTTACCAGCGGGAGGACGATCGCGAGGAGAAGATCGCGGCGCGGCTCGGTGTCTACGAGACGCAGACCACGCCGCTGGTCGAATACTATCGCCGGCGCGGCCTGCTGAGCGAGATCGACGGCGCCGGGAACGTCGAGCAGGTGCGCCGCCGGGCTTTCGAGGCTCTGGGGAAGAACGCGGCATGATCACTCTCAAATCGGCGCGCGAAATCGAAGTGCTGAGAAGAGCGAACGTGATCGTGGCCGAGATTCTGGCGGAGCTAAAAAAAAAAGTGGCCCCGGGGGTCACGACGCTGGAGCTGGACTCCCTGGCGGAGGAGTTGACGTATAAGAAGAAAGCGCTGCCCGCCTTCAAGGGCTACCAGATGGCGGGGCGGGTTTATCCCGGATCGCTCTGCGTCTCGGTCAACGAGGAGATCGTCCACGGGATTCCGGGCGAGCGGGCGCTGAAAGAGGGGGATGTGGTCGGGCTCGATTTCGGCGTGATTCATGAAGGCTTCTACGGCGATTCGGCGTTCACCGTCGGCGTAGGCCAAGTGAGCGAAGAGGCCGCGCGACTCATGCGGGTGACGGAGGAGTCGCTCTATCGCGGGATCGAGCAACTGGTCGAGGGAAAACGGCTCGGAGATCTTTCATCGGCGATTCAAAGAACGGTTGAAGATGCCGGGTTTTCCGTGGTCCGCGCGTTTGTCGGGCACGGTATCGGCAAGCGGCTGCACGAAGACCCGCCGGTGCCCAACTACGGCGAGCCGGACCGTGGCCTGCGCATAAGAGAAGGGATGGTCTTGGCTATCGAGCCGATGGTCAACGCCGGCGGGTGGGAAGTCAAGATGAAAGAAGACGGCTGGACCGCGGTGACGGCGGACGGGAGCTTGTCGGCCCACTTCGAGCATTCCGTGGCGATTACCAAGAATGGTCCCTATATCTTGAGTAAACTTTAGTGAGGTAATGCAACTAGTCGAGCAAAGCTCAACGAGCGGACAAATAACGAACGTATGCCCAAAGGAGATTCGATCGAGGTGACCGGGACGGTGTTGGAGACATTGCCCAACGCCATGTTTCGCGTGTCGCTCGACAACGGCCATAAAGTCCTGGCGCACATCTCGGGCAAGATGCGCATGCACTACATCAAGATCCTCCCGGGGGACAAAGTGCGGATCGAGCTGTCGCCTTACGACCTGGCCCGCGGCAGGATCACCTACCGTGAGAAATAAGGCCGTGGAGAGAGATTAGAGATGAAGGTTCGAGCATCGGTTAAAAAGATTTGCAACAAATGCAAAGTGATCCGGCGCAAGGGCGTCGTGCGCGTGGTTTGCGAGAACATCAGGCACAAACAGAGGCAGGGATAAAGGTAAAAGTAAAAAGTAAAAAGGCAAAAGTTTTTTACTTTTTACTTTTACCTTTTTACTTCCGAACGAAGTGAGGATGATATGGCGAGAATAGCCGGAGTGGATTTGCCCAGAAACAAGCGGATGGAGGTCGCGCTGACCTACATCTATGGCATCGGCCGGAGCGCTTCGAGAAAGATTCTGCAGGCGGCGAGCGTGCCGTTCGATACGAAAAGCGACAACCTGGGCGATGACGAGGTCGTAAAGATTCGGCAGCTGATCGACCAGGGGTACAGGGTCGAAGGGGATCTGCGCCGGGACATCTCCGCCAATATCAAGCGCCACGTCGATATCGGCTCGTATCGGGGGCTCAGGCACCGCAAGGGCTTGCCCGTGCGGGGACAGCGCACCCATACCAACGCGCGCACCCGCAAAGGGCCGCGCAAAACCGTGGCGGGGAAAAAGACGGCACCGTCGAAGGGATAGCAAGATGCACGATGCACGATGCAGGATGAGGGATGCAAGGAGCCCGCGGGCGGGTTTTGAAGGAGTAAGCTGATGGCGAAAGGCGACGAAGCAGCTGAGGCGAAAGAGAAGAAGGCGGAGGCGCGCCTTGAGGAAAAGGGCGGCGAAAAAGCCGGCGAGAAGGCCGACGAAAAGGCGGCGCGAAAGAAAAAGAGCCGCAAAAATATCTCCGAGGGCGTAGTCCACATTCATTCGACTTTCAACAACACGATCGTGACCATCACCGACCATCAGGGCAATGTGATCTCCTGGTCGAGCGCCGGAACCGTGGGCTTTAAAGGCTCACGCAAAGGAACTCCCTTTGCGGCGCAACAGGCGGCCGAGAACGCCGCCAAGAAAGCGATGGACCACGGGCTGCGCAGCGTCCAGGTCTTTGTCCGTGGGCCGGGGGCGGGCAGAGAGTCGGCTTTACGCTCGCTTCAGTCCGTGGGTTTTCATGTGAGTTTGATCAAAGACGTTACTCCGATTCCCCATAACGGATGCCGTCCGCCGAAACGGAGGAGGGTGTAATGAAAAACGGAGGCGAAAACCTTGGCTAGGTATTCTGGATCGGTATGCCGGCTTTGTCGGCGCGAGAACTTGAAGCTGTTTCTCAAGGGCGAGCGCTGCTACACCGACAAGTGCGCCATCGAGCGCCGCAACTATCCTCCCGGGCAGCACGGGCAGGGCCGGCCGAAATTTTCGGAATACAGCGTCCAGTTGCGCGAAAAGCAGAAGGTCAAGCGGATGTACGGCCTGTTGGAAAAGCAGTTCCGCCGCACCTTCGAGCTGGCCGAACGGGTGAAAGGAATCACGGGAGAGGCGCTGCTCGTGTTGTTGGAACGGCGGCTCGACAACGTCACTTACCGGCTCGGCTTCGCCAGCTCCAGGGCCGACGCGCGGATGCTGGTACGCCACGGCCACATCGTCGTCAACGGCAGGCGCGTAACGATTCCCTCGTATTTCATCCGCGCCGGCGATGTCGTTACGGTGAAGGATCAGAGCCGCAAGCTGGATCGCGTGGTCGCCGCCCTTGAGGGGGCGCAACGGCGCGGCGTGCCGGAGTGGGTGGAGTTGGACCGGGAAGGCGTCAGCGGCAAGATTAAATATCTCCCGGCGAGGGGTGACATTACGGCTCCGATCAACGAGAAGCTGATCGTCGAGCTGTATTCAAAGTAAACTTGTGACTGAGGAGATAGCTATGCACAGGCACTGGAACGATTTGATTAAACCGAAGCAGCTCGAAGTGGACGAGAAGGCTCTTACCTCGACTTACGGGAAATTTTACGCCGAGCCGTTCGAGCGGGGCTTTGGCGCGACGGTGGGTAATTCGCTCAGGAGAATCCTGCTCTCTTCGCTTGTGGGAGCGGCGATCGTGTCGGTCCGGATCAAGGGGATTCTGCACGAGTTCTCGACCATTCCCGGGGTCACAGAGGACGTGACCGATATCGTTCTGAACCTCAAGGAAGTCAGGCTCAAGCTCAACGACGCGGAGCAGCAGACTCTCAGGATCGAGACCAAGGGGCCCAAAACGGTGCAGGCGAAAGATCTCGTGGGTGGCCCGAGCGTGGAGATCCTCAATCCGGAGCAACACATCGCGACCCTCTCGCGCGAAGCCAAGCTCGATATGGAGCTGGCGGTGAAACCGGGGCGAGGTTACGTGCCGGCGGAGCGCAACCGGGAAGAGGGCGTGCCGATCGACACGATCTTTATCGACTCGGTGTTTTCGCCTATTCGCAAAGTGAACTTCAACGTCACCAACGCGCGCGTCGGCCAGCGGACCGACTACGAGCGGCTGGTGTTCGAAGTTTGGACGGACGGCGGATTGAAGCCGGAGGATGCCGTCGCCTATGCGGCCAAGATATTGCAGGACCAGGTGCAGATCTTTATCAATTTCAACGACGAGCCGCAGCCGAGGAACCGCGACGAATCGCCGGCGCTCTCGCTCAACGAGAACCTGTTTCGCAGCGTGGACGAGTTGGAGTTTTCGGTCAGGTCGCAGAACTGCCTGCAGAACGCCGACATCAAATATATCGGCGAGCTGGTTCAGCGCTCCGAGCAGGAGATGCTCAAGACCAAGAACTTCGGCCAGAAGTCGCTTAACGAGATCAAAGAAATCCTGCGCGGCATGGGGCTGGAGTTAGGCATGAAGCTCGACCGCTACCCGGCGCGCGAGGAGATAGAGAGGCGCAGGAAAGTGAAGGACAAGGAGACCGCCTAAAGCAAACGCAAACATGTGTTTGCTTTGGAGCAATGGATAGATGGAACAATGGAACATTGGAACAATAGAGCAGATAGAGCGACGACTCCGACCCGAAAAGCTCCCCGCAGATCCAATGCTCTAATGCTCCATTAACGATTGATCAATTTATGCGTCACCTCAAAGCAGGAAAAAAATTCAACCGCAGCCCCAGCCACCGCCGGGCGCTGCTGCGCAACATGGTCACCTCTCTGCTGCGCCACGAGCGCATCGAAACGACGGACCCGAAAGCCAAAGAGCTACGCCGTTGGGCCGACTGGATGATCGGCCTGGGCAAGCAGGGGACGCTCCACGCCCGGCGTCAGGCGCTGGCGATCATTCAAGACAGTGCGGTGGTGCACAAAGTGTTCGACACCCTGGCGGCACGCTTCAAGGAGCGTCCGGGCGGTTACACGCGCATCGTCAAGATCGGCTGGCGGCACGGGGACAATGCGCCGATTTCGGTTATCGAACTCCTTCCCGCCGACGGAGCCGGCAAGGCGGACACTTCCGGCGGCGCGAAGAAAGGCCGCAAAACCGCTCGCCCGAAAACCGAGGCGAAAAAGCCGGTGGCAGCTAAACCCAGAGCCAAGAAAGCGACCGCCTAGCCGGGTTCGGCCATCGCCGGCATCTCCTGCCAAATAAAAACCTTCATTCAAAGCGGAACAGTCCCGGCGCCTGGCGCACGGCGGCCGGATTCAGCTTTCGCCGCTGGAGCTCCTCGAGCAGCCACGTTTCCGCAGGGCCGACGCGGAGTTGTCCCTCCGCGACGAAGGGTCTGTCGAAGAGCACCCAAAGGTTTCCATCCCTGGAGGTGAACTTTTCCATGAAGGTCTGCGCCGCTTGTCGGGCCTCCTCGTCCTCCCGTCGTCTCCCTGCGATTTCTCCCTGAGAATAGATCGGGCACAAGAAGCGACGGCCGGCGGCCGCGTTCTCGCAAAACTCGTCTTGCCAGCGGTACCCCAACCGGGACAGGTAGTAGATTGCCCGGTTCGCCTGGGGGCGCGCCAGCACGAGCACGTCGCCGTTTTGCACCAGTCGATCGATCGCCGCCGCAATCGGCCGGCTCCGCGCGACCGCAGGCGCCTGGTAGTAAAGAGCGAGCTTCGCGCAGACTGGGAGAAAGAACACCAACGCGGCCAGGTGCGCCAATACCGGACCTTTCCCCGGCACGCTTTGGAGTTTGGCGAAGGCGATGCCCAGGAGAAGAGCGTATCCGGCAAAGGCCACGATCTCGTAGCGCCCGACGGCGTAGAGAGGCTGATAAAAAGATAGGAGCCAGATCGCCGCGGTCGGAAACAGCAGCAGCGTCCATAGCCACGCTTTCCGCGTCGTCATCCAGGGCAGGCCCAGCGCGCGGTCCTGCCACGGCGCCGCCGCCAAGACGGCGAGGAGGAAAGCGGCAAACAACCCCATGTAGCGCAGCCCTGCCGGCATGAGCAACAGGCCGAACCGCTTGACGTTGATCACCGAAGTAAATCCGTATTCGCTGCCGAGCGTAAAGACCTCGAGGCTTTTGGGGATGGCGAGCAGGGGGGGCGTGCTTTCCCACAACTGCCTGATCCATCCGATATTTCTCAAAGACCGGGGAGTGAAATAAAATCGCCAAAAAAACCAGGGGAGAAACAGCAGCACGGCGACTGACATGCCGGAGAAATAATAGCGCCATCTCTGTTTGGTATGCTCCCGCTCCGGCCACAGCCGGACCATGAGCGCCGCGGGGGCCAGGGCCAGAACCGCGAAGTAATGGGAGTACAGAGCGAGGAGCGCCCAGAGAGAATGGATCGCCCACCACAGAGGCCGGCTGGTCTCAAGCGCGCGCCATAGCGCGGCGTAGCCTAAAATCAACAGGAGCGACAGCAGCGCGTAGACCCGCGCTTCCTGGGAATAGTAGATCTGAACCGGAGCGAGCGCGGCGACCAGACCGCTCCACAAGGCGGCGCGCGGGCCGACGATGCGGCGGCCGAACAGCAGGAGTGCGCCGACGAACAAAGTACCGGAGAAGACGGAGAAAGAACGGAGCGCGGTTTCGCTCAAACCGGCGACGGCCGTCCACGCCCACAGGAGGAGATAGTAGAGCGGCGGAGTGTTGCTTCGGAGGAGCTCCTGCGGCCAGTCCGCAAAGGTGACCGCGAAAGCCGAGATCGCCTCGTCGAACCACAACTCGTCCCGGCCGATGGTGTAAACGCGTAGCAGAAAAGCGCCTACGAGAAGGCCGGCGCTCAAGATCCAAAATCGCCGTTCGCTCCCGTGGAGGTCGGCGGTCGCCGTCTCCGGCAGCGGGCGGTCGTTTGGAGTATGTTCCGTAGGCATAGGCCTTCCGCTAACGATGCGCCGCGACGAGCCGGTCGAAGGATGGCCGTCCGTCGCCGTCGGTAAACTTTACCCGATGGAATCCGGCGGTGAAGTAACCGGCAAGATCGAAGAGCGGCTTTGCCGTGCGCGGATCCCATTTCTCCCCTACGCGGATGCTCGGATCCTCGGCCCCGCTCCGCTCCGCGTCGAACTTCACTGTGGAGCGCACAAACTCTCGGTGTTCTTTTTCTCCGGTGACGTACGGGATGAGAAAGGCGATGGATTTTTCGAGCGTCGCGTCTTGCCGCGTCGTGTATCCATAGAGGTCTAGCCTGTTCCTGTCGGCGGCGATGGCCAATTCCACCAGCGGGAGCAGGTCGTATACGTGATAATGGAGCGCGTCGCGCTGGTGAAAATCGAACGTCGAGCCGTCGCGGTTCAAATTGATTTCGAGGTGGCGTTTATAGTCGTCCACGACCCAGCGGGTGAGATTCGGGTCGGTTAGCAGAAAGGCGACGTGGCCGACGATCTTCAGCCGGTGGCTGTGATGGTTGTTTCTTGAAGTGGAGCTGTCCGGCCGAACCCCGGCCTTCTGCCGCTCGCTCATGCGCCGCAGCCAGGCCTCCACTTCCGATCTCTGGCTTTCCGAGAATAGCATGCGCGTCAGGTCGTAGGTTTTCATGAGACGGGGAAATTCAGTCTCGTTGATCGGATTGCCGTCGGGGTCGTAAGTTTGCGCCCAGGCCAGCACAAACTCCCGCGCCTTTTCGCCGTAAGGGTTTTTCCCCGCCAGCGCATAGGCAAGGCCCAAGGCTTCGATCTTAAAGAGATCCCGGCGCGCCGCGAGGCTCTTCTGTTTTTCAGGGTCTGTGTGAAGCCGTCCTTCGGAGACGATTCGCCGGATCGGATTGGGCGCCTCTCCGAGCGATTTGTCGGCTAACTTTTTGATCGGATCGAAAGCTTCCGCTGCGCCGCTCTCGCTTTGGATGGCTTGGCGAAGTTTTTCTAGCTGCGTTGCGGTTAACGCGATTCGCGCTCGCGAAGGCTCGGATTCCGCGCCGCGCGCGGGCGCGACTCCCAGCACGAGCGCCAAAAACAGACTCGGGGTGTACCGTAGAAACATTCCGACCTCCCGGAGCTTCGAAAGTACCGGATAGCGGCAGCGGGTGTCAAACGTCGGGATGCTTTCTTCCCCTTTTTTCGCGCGGGCAGGCGTGATATTTACCGGAACTGCTATGGCTTTGCTCCGCCGCTCACTCAAGGACCTGCTCAAGATTGAGATCGATCGCGAGGCCCTGGGGAAGCTTCCGTGGAAGGATTTCGGCAATGGGCTTTCCATGGCGCGGCTCGCGCGCGAAGGAGCGCGCGAGCTGGTGCTCTACCGCGTGGCGGCCGACGCCGATCCGCGGGCGTTTCTCAAACATGAGCACCTCGGCGGGGAATTCTATCTGGTGCTCGAGGGGCGCATCGGGGACGAGACGGGGGTTTACGAGGAGGGCGACCTGGTCTGGCTGGATCCGCAATCGGTCCACACTCCGCGCGCCATCGGCGATACCATAGTCCTGGTTCTCTGGCCGCAAGGGGTAAAGGTTCTCGACTAGGGAGCAGCTTGCCAGGATGCAAAGCAAGCAAGCGCCAGAGACCGACCTGCTCAAGTTTTTCTCAACCGTCAAGGAGGGCCTTACGGGCGCGTATGGTCTCGCGCGTGCCTTGCCGGCGTTCTTTCGCGAGACGATTACCGTCCAACAGGCGGAAGACGAGATTCGAAAAGCTCTCGAGCGCCGTGAAGAGATATTCCTCGAACTCGCTCGCGCGCGGATTTATGGAAATCCCAGCAGTCCTTACCTCAAGCTGCTGGAGATCGCAGGGTGCGAGCTATCCGATCTTCAGGCGCAGGTTCATCGCCACGGTCTGGAACAAACACTGGAACGGCTCGCGGGAGAAGGGGTTTATCTTACCTCGGACGAGTTTAAGGGAAAGAACGAGGTAATCCGCGGAGGGAAGTCGTTTCGGGTTCTCCCGGGCTCCTTTGAACCGCCGGACGCCTCGCCCGGATTCGTCCTGCAAACCAGCGGTACCACCAATAAACCCGTACGTTCGTTTATGTCCTTGGATTGGCTGAGGCTCAGAGCCCTTGCCGCCGCTATTTATTTCTCGGCGCATGATCTTTTCTCTTGCTCCCATGCCATGTATGACGCGATTCTGCCGGGAGCCGGAGGAGTAAATAATTTGCTGATCTTTGCCAAGCTAGGGGTGGGTGCGGATCGTTGGTTTGCCCGCCAGATTCCGGTCGATAATTGGCTGCATGGCCGGTATCACTATCTGATCACCTATTTGATTGTCCTGCTGGCCAAATGGTTCGGTCCAGGCTTCCCGCGGCCCGATTTTATTGATATTGAGGACGTTCACCGCATCGTTCATTGGGTCTCAGAAAAAAGGCACGCAGGAATCCCCTGTTGCATTACAACCGCCGCCAGCAATGCCGCCAGGCTTGCGCGCGTGGCAGAGGAGTTGGGGACATCTCTTGCGGGAGTTAAGTTCAACGTTTCAGGAGAGCCGCTAACCGACGCCAAATGCGAGGCGATCAAGCAGGCCGGCGCCGCGGTGACTTTGCGCTATTCTTTCGGCGCCGGCACGACCGTCGGCTACGGCTGCGGCAGGCCGGTTTATACCGATGAAATCCACGTGAACACTCACATGCTGGCGCTGGCTCCTCATCCGCGCTCCTTGGCCGTCGCGGATACTTTAGTGCATCCCGTTCTTTTCACTACGCTCTACTCGTCAGCGCCGTCGCTGCTTCTCAACGTGGAAAACGGCGACTACGCGATGTTTTTACGGAGAGACTGCGGATGCGCCCTGGAGAAGGCGGGCCTTACCCTTCACCTCCACCACATCCGCAGCTACGAGAAATTTACCAGCGAGGGGATGAACTACTTCTACGGCGACCTGTTTGAGTTCTTCGAGAAGACCCTGCCTTCGGAATTTGGAGGAGGGCCGGGGGACTATCAGCTGGTGGAGGAAGAAGACGGTACCGGCCAGACCCGACTAACGTTGGTGGTCCGTCCGGACGTGGGAGCGCTGGATGATGCGAAGATTCTTTTGCGGCTTCAGCAAAGACTTGCGGAGGGCTCTTCGGCCAACCGGTTTCAAGCCGGGGTCTGGGAGAAGGCCGGGACGTTGAGGCTCGTGCGGCAAGCGCCTCATGCCAGTCCGCGGGGGAAGATTTTGCCACTGCACATACGACAAGACCCTGCCGGGAACGACGGCTAAACGCTATGGCCGATTCACCTATATTCATCGTCGGCTGTCCGAGAAGCGGCACGACGCTGCTCCGCGATCTTTTGCGCGCGCATCCGCGCTTGACCTTTCCCGGAGAGTCGCAGCTTTTAGTGGACTTGTATAAAGGCTATGGCGACCCGCAAAACGAGCGCGAAGCCGTTCGCCTGGCGGCCAAGATGCTCAACATGGGATCTGTGCCCTTCTGGGGCTTACGGCTTGAGCCGTCTTCGTTTGCCAATGACCGGTCCTACCGCGCGGTTGCGTCGCGACTCTATGAGGCCTGGGCGCTGAGCGAAAACAAGCCCCGATGGGGCGACAAGACGCCACGCTACGTGACGGATATCCCCGTCCTCCCGAAAATATTTCCCGACGCCAAAGTGATTCACATCTATCGCGACGGAAGAGACGTCGCGTTATCCTGGCTCAGCCACCAGTTCGGTCCCCACAATCTATTCACCGCAGCCCGTAACTGGAAGCTCATGGTAAGCTCCGGGCGAGAGGCGGGCGCGAGGCTGCCGCAGAATACCTATCTGGAGGTTCGCTATGAGTTGCTCATTACCAGCCCCGCTGAAACCATGAAACGCGTCTGCGCATTTCTCGATGAGCCGTTTACCGAGGCGGTGTTACGACCGAACCCGTGGGGTCGCCGGGACACTCCACGCCGCTATCGCCCGATTGTTGGCAGCCATCGGCGCGCAATGCGTTCAACCGAGATCGTGAGCGGCAATGCGGGGAAATGGAAGCAAGCGATGTCCGCGTCGGAGAGAAATCTCTTCGAGTCCGTGGCCGGAGATCTCTTGGCAGAGCTTGGCTATGAGACGGAAGGGGTTAGCCGCCGCATAACCAAGCCGGAGATGTGTGTGTGGAAGGGCCACAATTTCCTGATGTGGTTCCTTCGCCGACTGAATATGACCGGCAGCCCTAGATTGCTACGCGAAGGTTTGATCCGCAAATGGTCGCGCGTGCGCCACCGCCGGCGGTCGCGGGAGGAGCGGTGAGCTGTTCCGGGGGAATGCGCCGCAGGGGATAAGATGAGCCGTCCGGACCCGCTAAAGCATTACCGGCAACTAGGGTCGGATCTTAGGGCCGGTGTCAAGGAAACATTCAAACTCGCCCGCGCCCTGCCGGCGTTTATGCGTGAGCGGGTCACTGTGCAGCGGGCGGAAGAGGAGATCAAAAGGGCCCTGGAAAGACGCAATGAGAACTTCCTCAATGTCGCCCGGACCCAAATATACGAGCGGCCGAACAGCCCCTACCTGAAGCTGTTGCGGGTCGCGGGGTGCGATTTCGCCGATCTTCAAAACCACGTTCTTCGACACGGATTGGAGGCATCCTTAGATCGCCTGGCCCAAGAAGGGGTCTATCTCACCGCGGACGAGTTCAAGGGCAAAAAGGAGGTGGTCCGCGGAGGCCGGTCATTTAAAGTTTTTCCCGGCGATCTCGATCGTCAGGATGCGCCTTCGGGTTTTGTCACGCAAAGCAGCGGGACTCGTAATCGACCAGTCCGTTTTCTGCGGCCGTTGGACTGGCAGGCTCTAAGAGCATTTGGAATGTGCATATTTTTCTCCGCCGATAACCTGTTCTCCTACTCTCATGCCGTGTACGACGCCATTCTTCCGGGGAGCGGTGGAATCGGAGATCTACTATACTACGCCAAGTCGGGAATATGCGTCGACCGTTGGTTTGCCCGCAAAATTTCCGCCGGTAGCTGGCTGCAGAACCGGTACTATTATCTGACCACCTATCTCATCGTGATGATGGGCAAATGGTTCGGTCCCGGTTTTCCACGACCTGAATTTCTCGACATCCAAGACGTTCACCGAATCGTCGGTTGGGTAGCCGAGAAAAACCGGCAGGGAAAAGCCTGCTGCATCAAGACCGCCGCCAGCAATGCGGTCCGGATTGCTCAGGCCGCATGGAGCGAGGGAATGTCCCTCGAGGGCACCATATTCCGCGTTCACGGCGAACCGGTGACCGAGGCCAAACGCCAAGCGATCGAGCGAGTCGGTGGCCGGACAGTCTGCCGTTATAACGGCGGCATGTCGTTGGGGGGCGGTTATGGCTGCGCCAATCCTCTCCATACCGACGAGGTCCACGCCAGTGAAGACTGTCTTGCGCTGATACTGCGCCCGGAGCCCGTTAACCAAAATGGCCCGCCGATCCGGCCCCTGCTCTTTACGACGTTATACCCTTCGGCTCTGCGGCCGTTTCTCAACGTGGAGAACGGCGACTACGCAACTCTCGAGAGAAGAGACTGCGGCTGTGCCCTAGAAAAGGCGGGCCTTACCCTTCACCTCCACCACATCCGCAGCTACGAGAAGTTCACCAGCGAGGGGGTGAATTATTTCTACGGCGATCTCTATGAGTTCGTTGAGAAGATTCTGCCTTCGGAGTTCGGCGGAGGGCCCGGGGACTACCAGCTGGTGGAGGAAGAGGACGGAAACGGGCAGACTCGGCTGACTCTCATGGCGCATCCGCAAGTGGGAGAAGTGAATGAGGGGAAACTTCTTTTGCGGCTTGAGGAGCGGCTCGCGCAGGGTTCTTCGGCCAACCGGTTTCAAGCCGGGGTTTGGCAGAAGGCGGGAACACTGAGGGTCAAGCGGGGAGTTCCTCACGCCAGCGCGCGGGGAAAGATTTTGCCGCTGCATATTTCCCGTTGATAGCTATCCGCGTTGGAGGCTGAAAGAGGCTAACCGGTAGATCGATGTTTCACCGAGCGGGATTATTCACTTCGATTGTTCTCTTTGTCGTATCGGTTGCCTACGCGGGCGCCCAGACGAAGTTGAAGGTGGGCTATCAGACAATGACGTCGGGCCCTTCGGTCCTCTGGGTCACTCGCGAAGCCGGGATTTTCAAAAAAAACGGACTTGAGGTGGAGCTCGTCTACGTCCCACCTGTTTTACTAACGCAGCCAATGTTGGCCGGCGAGGTGTCGATAGCGAGTCTAAGCGGCGCCTCACCCATCGAGGCGACGGTAAACGGCGCAGACTTTGTGCTCTTGGGAAGCCTGAGAAAGGACCCGACGCCCAACTACCTTCTTACCCGCGGCGGACTTAACAGTGCCGAGCGATTGAAGGGACGACAATTAGGAATAAGCCGGTTCGGGACTGCCAGCGAGTTCCTGCTCCAGTCAATATTGCGTAAGCTTGGGCTTGACCCAGAAAAAGACGTGAGCATCCGCCAGCTAGGGGGGGATCAGGCCACGAGGATCGCCGCTCTCCAAAGTGGCAACATCGACGGGGCGCTCTTTAACATGGAAGGGAAGGTTGTGGCCGAGGAGTTGAAGTTTAACGTTCTCTACGACGCGCGGAGGCTCGGAATCGAGTTTTTGTCCAACGATGTGGTCTCCAGGCGAGGTTTTATACAAAAAGAGGAGGAGACCCTCCGCAGGTTCATCAAAGCCATCGTAGAGGGAATTCGTTATTACAAAACGCACAAAAGCGAGAGCGTGGATATTATGGCGAAGTATATGGCGAATCGAAACCGGAGGCTGCTCGAAATCGGATATAACTATAGCGCGGAGATGTACGAGCCCAAGCCTTATCCTTCGATTCGGGGGATTCAGCTCGCGCTTGAGCTGATTGCCCATAGAAACCCCAAGGCCAAGGAAGCCAAGCCGGAACTTTTTGTCGAGCCGAGGTTTCTGAAACAACTGGACGACAGCGGTTTTATCGCCGGCCTCTATCGATAGCGCGGGATCGGAAAAAAGATGTTCACTCTTCTCGGAGCCTTGCCGGAGTTTTTGCGCGGGCGTATCACCGTGGGGCAGGCGGAGGAGCAGATCGGGCGGATGCTGGAGCTGCGCGAAAAGACTTTTATCGATCTCGCGCGCGCTCGGATCTACGAAAATCCCGCAAGCCCCTATCTGAGACTCCTCAAGATCGCGGGGTGCGCATTTTCCGATCTTAAGGCGGAAGTCGATCGGCGCGGTCTGGAGCCGACCTTAGAGCGTCTGGCCGGCGAGGGGGTGTACCTGACGTCGGATGAGTTCAAAGGGAAGAAGGAGGTGGCGCGGGGAGGAGCGTCCTTTCGAGTCTCTCCGGGAGATTTTGCGCCCGCGGAATCGGCGCCGGGATTTACCTCCCAGAGCAGCGGCACCCGCAACCAGCCTATATCTTCCGTTCTTTCCCTCGACTTGCTTGCCGTATGGGCCTTGGCAAAATGCATTTGTTTTACCGCTCATGACCTGTTTTCCCGCTCGCACGCCGTCTACGACGCGATCCTTCCCACCAGCGGAGGAGTGAGAGATCTGTTGACCAACGTCAGGTTGGGGATAGAGACGGATCGTTGGTTTGCGCGCAAGATCCCCGCGAGCAGTCGGCTGGCGGCCGCCTACCACTATCTCAACACCTATCAGATCGTCGTGATGGGAAAACTCTATGCTCGCCGGTTCCCGGCGCCCGAATTCATCGGCATCGAAGAGGTCGGCCGGATCGTTCACTGGGTGTCGGAGAAGCGGCGTGAGGGAAAAAACTGTTGCATCCGAACCGTGGCCAGCAACGCGACCAGAATCGCGCGAGCGGCGTGGGAGACCGGAGTTTCTCTGGAGGGAACGAAATTTTTTACCGGCGGCGAGCCGGTCACGCAATCCAAGCGCGAGCTGATCGAGCGCGCCGGCGCCGGCGTCGTGCCGTCTTATGGGGCCGCTCCGGGGATGAGCATCGGATACGGCTGCGCGAATGCCGTCTATGCCGATGACCTCCACGTGCACCGCCACCTGCTGGCGGTGTTGCCTCACCCCCGGCCGGTGAATAGGGACGGTCCGCCGGTCCATCCCTTGCTCTTCACCACGCTGCACCCTACGGCGCCCAGGTTCTTTCTCAACGTGGAGAACGGCGACTACGGCTCTCTGGAGCAAAGAAAGTGCGGCTGCGCTCTGGAGCGAGTCGGGTTCAAGCTTCACTTGCACCACATTCGGAGTTACGAAAAGCTCACGAGCGAGGGGATGAATTATTTCTACGGCGACCTATATGAGTTCTTGGAGAAAACTCTACCGTCGGAGTTCGGTGGCGGCACTGGGGATTACCAGCTTGTGGAAGAGGAGGACGGCGATGGACAAACACGGATCACTCTTTTGGTGCATCCGGCGGTGGGAGAGCTGGACGAGGAGCAGGCGCTGCGGCGACTTCGGACCCGGCTGGCTGACGGCTCATCCGCGCAGCGGTTTCAAGCCGAGATTTGGCGCAATGCGGGGACGCTGAGGGTGCGCCGGCAACCCCCGTACGCCAGTCCCGCGGGGAAGATTTTGCCGCTGCACATTTCCCGTTGAGTGAAGGAAAAAGACTTCGCCGGCACAGAGCTACCGATGGATGCGTTGAAGAACTATCGCCAAGTCGGATCGGAGATCAAGACCAGCGTCAAAGAGACGTTTAGCCTCGCCCGCTCTCTGCCGCAGTTCTTCCGTGAGCGGCTTACCGTGAAACAAGCTGAGGAGGAGGTCAAGAAGACGCTGGAAAGGCGGGACGAGAGGTTTCTCGAAACGGCTCGGAGCCGCATCTACGAAAAACCCGAGAGCCCTTATTTAAGGCTGCTTAAAATCGCCGGGTGTGAGTTAGCGGATCTCCATACGCAGGTACGTCGCGACGGGCTGGAAACGACGTTGGAGCGGTTAGCGGAGCAAGGAGTCTATCTTACTTCGGATGAGTTTAAGGGCAAGAAAGAAGTGGTGCGCGGAGGCCAGTCGTTTCGGGTTAGTCCGGAGGATTTTCAGCGAGCGGGCCACGTCCCGGGATTTATCGCCCAGAGCAGCGGGACGAGCAACCGGCCCATCCGATCGATGATGCCTCTCGACTGGCAAGCCGTAAGGGCGGCAAGTCTGGGAGCGTTTTTTTCAGCTCACGATCTGTTTTCTCACTCCCATGTCGTCTTCGACGCGATCCTTCCCGGCAGCGCTGGGATCATGCACCTCCTGTACCACGCCAGGCTGGGAATCGTGACGGAGCGCTGGTTCGCCCGCAAGATACCCAGCGACAATCGCCTGGCGGCCTGGTATCACTACCTGACGACCTACCTGATTGTTCTGAACGGCAAACTGTGGGGTCCCGGCTTTCCCAGTCCGGAATTTACCGCGATCGGCGACACTGCTCGAATTGTCCGTTGGATCGAGGAGAAAAACCGCCTCGATCGACCTTCCTGCATTACGACGGCCGCCAGCAATGCCGTCAGGATCGCGCGTCTGGCGTGGGAGCAGGGGCTGTCCCTCCATAGGACCAAGTTCAACGTCGGCGGCGAGCCTCTCACCGGTTCCAAGCGTCCCGTCATCGAGCGTTCGGGCGCGGGCGTCACCTCCCGTTATAACGGCGGCTTCTCGGTGGACGGCGGCTACGGTTGCGCCGATCCCCTGCATGACGACGAAGTCCATGTCAGCCAACACGTGACGGCGCTGATCTCCCATGCGGGACATGCCGGGCGAGAAGACGCCGCGATCCGCCGTTTTCTTTTTACTACGTTACACCCGCTGGTTCCCAAATTGCTGTTGAACGTGGAGAACGGGGACTACGGCATCCTGGAGACGCGAAAGTGCGGCTGCGCTTTGCAAAAGCTCGGGCTCACGCTTCACCTCCATCACATCCGGAGTTATGAGAAGTTCACCAGCGAGGGAATGAATTATTATTACGGCGATCTCTTTGACTTTTTCGAGAAGACCCTGCCTTCGGAATTTGGGGGAGGGCCTGGGGACTATCAACTGGTAGAGGAAGAGGACGACAACGGCCAAACCCGGCTGAGCCTGGTGGTTCATCCGGAGGTGGGCGAGGTGGACGAATCGAAGATTCTTCTGAGGCTTCAGCAAAGGCTTGCCCAGGGCTCTCCCGCCAATCGGTTCCAGTCCAGGGTTTGGCAGGACGCCGGCACTTTGAGGATCCGACGAGAAACACCTCACGCCAGCGGACGGGGAAAGATTTTGCCGCTGCATATTTCTCGCTAACGGGGACAGAAGGATTAGGATGAATCCTCTCGATATTTTAAAGAATCATTGGCAATCCGGCCTAATCCTGAAAGACAATATTCAAGGGCTGGCGAGGCTTGTCGGGGCCTTACCCGACTTCTTCCGCGAGCGCGTTACGACGGAGCAGGCCCAGGAGGGAATCGAGAGGGCTCTGCGCCGTCGCCAGGAGAGCTTTCTTGACCTGGCTCGCGGTCGGATTTACGAACGTCCAAACAGCGTGTATCTAAAACTCCTCAAACGAGCCGGCTGTGAGTTTTCCGATCTTCAAACCCAGGTCGATCGGTACGGTCTTGAAGCGACACTGGAGGCGTTGGCGGAGCAGGGGGTTTATCTGACTGCCGACGAGTTCAAGGGGAGAACGGAAGTTGTGCGCGGCGGGCAGTCGTTTCGGGTTTTTCCCGGCGATCTCAAGGGCGCGGAATCCTTGCCGGGATTCGTGGCCCACAGCAGCGGCGCCACCGGCAAACCCATTCGTTCGGTCCTCTCTTTGGACCTGATTGGCGCCTGGGCGCTGGGGCATTGTCTTCTATTTTCCGCTCATCGGCTGTTTTCTTATTCTCACGCCGTCTACGACGCCATGCTGCCGGCGAGCGGGTCGGTCATCAATTTGTTGATGAATGCGCGAGTGGGAATCGCCACCGATCGATGGTTCGCGCGGAAGGTTCCTGTCACGAATTCCCTCACGAGTTGGTATCACCGCCTGACCAGCCGTCTCATCGTAGCTACCGGAAAGCGGTATTGCCCTGGCTTTCCGGACCCCGATCCCATCGCTATCGAAGAGACCGAGCGTATCGTCCAGTGGGTGTTGGAAAAGCGCGGCGACAGAAAGGCCTGTTGCATCAGGACTACCGCGAGCAATGCCACGAGAATCGCGCGGCTGGCGTGGGAGAAGGGGATATCTCTCGAGGGAACAAAATTCATCGTCAGCGGGGAGCCGTTTACCGAGCCCAAACGGGAAGCGATTGAGCGGGTCGGGGCCGGCGCTATCGCGTTCTACGGCGCCGCGCCGGGAATGTATATCGGCTTTGGATGCGCCAACCCCGTGAACACCGGCGAGGTCCATGTGAATGAGTATATGCTCGCCCTGGTCAATCGCCGGACGCCCGTTTTCCGAACCGGCCCGCCGATTCGCCCACTGCTTTTTACCACCTTGCATCGCTCTGCGCCGACGCTGTTGTTCAACGTGGAGATCGGCGACTATGCGACTTTCGATAGGAGGGACTGCGGGTGCGCTTTAGAGAAGGCCGGCCTCACCCTGCACCTCCATCACATCCGGAGCTACGACAAGTTTACCAGCGAGGGGATGAATTATTTTTACGGGGATCTATACGAGTTCGTTGAGCATATCCTGCCGTCGGAGTTCGGCGGAGGGCCTGGAGACTACCAGCTTGTGGAAGAGGAGGACGAGAACGGCCAGACCCGTCTGAGCCTGGTGGTTCATCCGGAAGTGGGAGCGGTGGATGAGGCGAAGATTCTTTTGCGGCTTCGGGAGAGGCTCGCGCAGGGCTCATCCGCCGCCCGGTTTCAAGCCAAGATCTGGCAGGATGCCGGGACGCTGAGGGTCAAGCGGGCAGTCCCGCACGCCAGCGCGCGGGGAAAGATTTTACCGCTTCACATCTCACGGTGAGCGGAATCGGCCCGCTGGGCGGAGCCGAGAGGAAGCGACGATGCACCCTCTGGATGCCTTAAAAGATTATTGGGGTTTAAGGTCGCAGCTCAAGGACGAACTCCGAGCCGTGGTGGAGCTTGCCCGCGCCTTGCCGCCTTTTTTCCGCGAGCGGATCACGTTGGAAAGGGCGGAAGAGGAGATCAGGAAAGCGATGGAGAGCCGCGAGGAGAGGTTTCTCGATCTGGTTCGCGCGCGGATCTATGAGCGTCCGGGCAGCCCCTATCGCAGGCTGCTCAAGATCGCCGGGTGCGAGTTCGGCGATCTCCAGAATCAGGTCCGCCGCTATGGTCTTGAGGTCACCCTGGAGCGGTTGGCCGGGGAAGGCGTCTATCTGACCTCCGAGGAGTTCAAGGGAAAGAAAGAAGTGGTGCGCCGAGGTCATTCGTTCCGAGTCACTCCTCGAGATTTCGAGTCTGCGGATTCCACCTCGGGCGCTGTTGTGCAGAGCAGCGGCACCACCAGTCAGCCGGTACGCGCCGCCCTTTCTCCGGGTCGACAGACACGGCTGGCCTTTGCGACTGCGGTCTTTTTCTCCGCGCACCAGTTGTTTGCGTCCGCGCACGCCATCTGCGATGCGATTCTTCCGGGGGGCGGAGGGGTGAATAATCTACTGATCTACGCGAAGCTGGGCATCGCGACCGATCGCTGGTTCGCCCGTCGAATCCCCAGCAAAGGCCGGTTGGAAGCCTGGTATCACTACCTCGTTACCTATCTGGTCGTGTTGATGGGGAAGTGGCACGGCCCGGGGTTTCCGGCGCCCGAATTCATCGATGTCGGAGAGATGAAGCGTATCGTGGGATGGATAGTGGAGCAGAAAGGTCGCGGGAAGAACTGTTGCGTCAAAACCACGGCGAGCAATGCGGTCAGGATCTCCCGCGCCGCATGGGAGATGGGGGCGTCTCTAGAGGGCACAAAATTTATCGTCAGCGGCGAGCCGTTCACCGACGCCAAGCAGGAGATGGTTGGGCGTGTCGGAGCCACTACGACCTCGCGCTATTCATTTACCGAGGGTGGAATCGTCGGTTTTGGCTGTGGCAACCCGGTTGTCGCGGACGAGATCCATATCAATCAGTACATGCTGACGGCCGTTTCCCGTCCCACCGCTCTCGACCGCGACGCCGCGATCCGCCCCCTTCTCTTTACTACCGTGCAGCCGCTGGGAGTGAGTTCGCTGCTGAACGTGGAGAACGGGGACTACGGCATCCTGGAGACGCGGCAGTGCGGCTGCGCCCTGCAGAAACTCGGCCTCACCCTTCACCTCCATCACATCCGGAGTTACGAGAAGTTCACCAGCGAGGGGATGAATTATTTTTACGGCGATCTTTATGAGTTTTTCGAGCAGAGCCTGCCTGCGGAATTCGGCGGCGGGCCTGGGGACTACCAATTGGCTGAGGAGGAGGACGACAACGGGCAGACTCGGTTGACTCTCGTGGTGCATCCGCAAGTGGGAGAAGTGAATGAGGGGAAACTTCTTTTGCGGCTTGAGGAGCGGCTCGCGCAGGGCTCTTCGGCCAACCGGTTTCAAGCCAAGATCTGGCAGGACGCGGGGACGCTGAGGGTGAAGCGGGGAGTTCCTCACGCGAGCGCGCGGGGAAAGATTTTGCCGCTGCACATCTCACGCTGATCGGCAACCGACGATCAGCGTTGCCGCGGGATGAATGACGTGAACCATCTGAATGAGCTAAAGAAATATCCGCGGTTAGGGGAGGAACTCCTGGCCGGCGTCAGGGAGACTTTCAGTCTCGCCTGCTCTCTGCCGCAATTCTTCCGTGAGCGGCTTACCGTGAAACAAGCCGAGGAGGAGGTCAAGAAGACGCTGGAAAGGCGGGAAGAGAAGTTTCTTGAAACCGCGCGGAGCCGCATCTACGGAAATCCCGAAAGCCCATACTTAAAACTGCTTAAAACGGCGGGATGTGAGTTTGCAGATATTCAGGCGCAAGTCCGTCGTGACGGTTTAGAGACCATGCTTGAGAAGCTGGCGGGGGAAGGGGTCTATATGACCTCGGATGAGTTTAAAGGCAAGAAAGAAGTGGTGCGCGGAAGCCGGTCGTTTCGGGTGAGCCCGGTGGATTTTCAGCGACCGGGCTCAGCCCCGGGCTTCGTCACCCAGAGCAGCGGGACGAGCAACCGGCCCATCCGGTCGATGGTGCCTCTCGATTGGCAAGCCGTTAGGGCGGCAAGTCTGGGAGCGTTTTTTTCGGCTCACGATCTGTTTTCTCACTCCCATGCCGTCTTCGACGCGATTCTTCCGTGCAGCGCGGGGATCATGCATCTCAACTACCACGCCAAGCTGGGGATCGTCACGGAGCGCTGGTTCGCCCGCGAGATCCCCAGCGATAATCGACTGGCCGCCTGGTACCACTACCTGACGACCTACCTGATTGTCCTGAGCGGCAAATTGTGCGGCCCCGGCTTCCCCCGGCCGGAATTTACCGCGATCGGCGACGTTTCTCGAATCGTTCGTTGGATAGAGGAGAAGAACCGCCTCGATCGACCTTCCTGCGTTACGACGGCCGCCAGCAACGCCGTCAGGATCGCGCGTTTGGCATGGGAGCAGGGCGTGTCCCTGCACAGGACAAAGTTCAATGTCAGTGGCGAGCCGCTCACCGGAGCCAAGCGTCCCGTCATCGAGCGTTCGGGCGCCGGCGTCACATGCCGTTATAACGGCGGCTTCTCGGTGGACGGCGGCTACGGCTGTGCCGACCCCTTGCATGACGACGAAGTCCACGTCAGCCGGCACGTGACGGCTCTGATCTCCCATAAAGGAAATACCGCGCGAGAAGGGCCCCCGATCCCCCGTTTCCTTTTTACTAGTTTGCACTCGCTGGCGCCCAACCTGCTGCTCAACGTGGAGAACGGAGACTACGGCGTCCTGGAAACGAGGCAATGCGGCTGCGCCCTGCAGAAACTCGGCCTCACTCTCCACCTCCATCACATCCGCAGTTACGAGAAGTTCACCAGCGAGGGAATGAATTATTATTACGGCGATCTCTTCGAGCTTTTCGAGGAGCAGCTTCCCTCGGAATTCGGGGGGGGGCCGGGGAGTTACCAGTTGGTGGAGGAGGAGGACGAGAACGGCCAGACTCGTCTGAGTTTGTTAGTTCATCCGGAGGTGGGAGAGCTGGATGAGGCGAAGCTGATTTTGCGGCTTCAAGAAAGGCTCGCGCAGGGTTCTTCGGCCAACCGGTTCCAAGCTAAGATCTGGCAGGACGCGGGCACCTTGAGGGTCCGACGAGAAGTGCCTCACGCCAGCCCTCGGGGCAAGATGTTGCCGCTGCACATCTCGCGCTGACTGATTGAGATGCTTTCGTTGACTACGTCGTCGTTGGATGGGAGGCCGGTGAAGCGCGGTAAAAAAATAAAGTCTGGTTTGCGACTTTTGACGGGGCTTTTCGTGGCAGGGCTGGGTTTAGACTGGCCCGGTCCAGTGTTGGGAACTACCTTGGCTCAGGTTTTTGCTCAGAGTGAGGCTATCAAGCCGATAGCAAGGCCTAAAACAGAAGAGGTTATTGTCGGCCGTCCGGCTCGCTCGGTCGGTCAACTACCGATAGAAGCAGCCGTGAGGAGGGGATTTTTCTTAGAGGAGGGGCTGGAGGTGAAGCTGATTCAGATGCGGGCAGATATGATCGTTCCCGCAATGCTCAACGGCCAGGTTGCATATACAACAGCCATCAGCAGCGTCGCCAATGCGGCGTTGATGGGCTTACCTCTTAAGGTGGTGATGTCTGTCATCGACTTCCCAAGCCACCATTTTGTCGCCCGGCCTGAGTTCAAGTCTGTAAAGGAGCTGCGGGGAAAAATACTCGGTGCGAGTTCTTTGAGAGGGTACGAGCCCTATCTGGTGAAGCAAGTGTTGGCCCACTATGGGCTGGATGCTACCAAAGATGTGACTTTAAGGGTAATTGGAAGCCCGGAAATCCGGCTGCAGGCGATGATGTCGGATGCGATCCAAGCTACCGCGTTCGGCGCGCCTACATTTCTCGTTGCTAAGAGCCTTGGTCTTAACGTA
>JBGPGE010000074.1:0-24449 GCA_041483675.1 Binatia bacterium | reverse complement strand
TGTGGACTTATCGCGCTGAACCCCCCGCTGAAATCCCGGGCTCGTGGCACAAGGCGTTTACCTCCTGACAATCTCGCCTTTTTTCCGCAACGCCGAGATGTGAGAACCGATTCGTTGCAGCGCCGGTGGAACCAGGATAATTTCACCACGGATCAGCCTCAGGCTGATCAGCCACAACTTTCAAGGCTGAGGCGCTGAGGGCGCGGATGTTTCCGCCCTGGAGGCCGAGATCGACCGGCTTGTTTATTCTCTCTAGCGGGGTGCTGAAAAACTTCGTTCATCCTTCGACAAAGCTCAGGACGAACGGAGGATGAAAGGAAGAGATATGAAAAAAAATACAAGCTCGATTGCCAAGGCGCGGTCGTATGCCGAGATCGGGGAGTTCTGGGACGAGCACGACTTGGCCGAATTCTGGGGCAAGACGAGAAAAGTGAGATTCGACGTGGTACTTGAGCCCGAAGCGACTTACTACCCGGTCGAGAAGAGCCGATCCGAGAAAATTCAGTCGGTGGCCCGCAAACAGGGGGTGCGTTCCGACAGCCTGGTTAACCTATGGTTGGAGCAGAAGATCAAAGAGCAGAGGTCTTCTAGGCCCGCAGGGAAGCTAAGCGCAAAGAATGCATAGAAAATGCGAGCAGTCGATGGATCGAGAGATTCCGCTTGAGAATTCGCAAAACGTCAAACCGAGCCGATACCTAGACACTCCGACGTTCCCCCAAATCCCGAAAATCTACGTCTACGGGGTCATTCTGGGCCCCAGGCTCTGGGAGGCGAGCGGCATCTTCTACACCGAACTCATCGACCGCCTCATCCAGCTCGCCCTGGAGCGCTTCCGCCGGGAACAAAAACTAAAGACGAGTTTCCACGCTTGACCCGCCGCTGAGCTCCGACAAACCCGTTCTTGATCCCTGCCTACTGCCGACTGCCTGCTGCTTACTGAGCCTTCAGTCCATCTGCTTTCTCAGAAACGTCGGAATGTCGTATTTGTCGTCGTCGTCGGCTGAAAACTGCATGGCCTTATCGAGCGTCAGCGTTTCCGGCTCTTGGGCGCTCTGCCGCTTGCGCTGCCAGGTCGGCGCATCCAGATCATCTACGATGGTCCCGAGATGGACGACCTTCTTGTTTTTGACGATGGTCGCGCTGATCAGTCCCTGGAGCGCCGGCTTGATGCGCGGCTGCTCTGCCTTTTCGCCGAAGCCCGTGGCAATGACGGTCACGCGAATCTCGTCCTTCATCTTTTCGTCGATCACGGCGCCGAAAATGATGTTGGCATCGTCGTGGGCTTCCTCCTGAATCATCGTCGCCGCCTCGTTGACTTCGTAAAGACTCATATCCGGGCCGCCGGTAATGCTGATCAGCAGCCCGCGCGCCCCGTGGATCGAGACATCTTCCAATAGCGGGCTGGAGATCGCCTTCTGAGCCGCCTCGACGGCGCGGTTCTCGCCGGAAGCGGAGGCCGCGCCCATGAGCGCCAATCCCATCTCGGACATCACCGTGCGCACGTCGGCGAAATCCAGATTGATCAGGCCGGGGGTGATGATGAGATCGGAGATGCCGCGCACCGCCTGGAGCAGCACGTCGTCGGCCTTTTGAAACGCCTCCAGCATCGTGGTGCTTTTCGCCGCGATGCTCAGCAGCCGTTGGTTCGGGATCACGATCAGCGTATCGACGTTGGCCTTGAGCTCCTGAATCCCATCCTCGGCCTGCTTCATCCGCTTCTTCCCTTCAAAGTGGAAGGGCTTGGTCACTACGCCGACCGTCAGCGCGCCGGCTTCGCGCGCGACCTTCGCAATAATCGGGGCGCCGCCGGTGCCCGTTCCTCCGCCCATGCCGGCGGTCAAGAAAATCATGTCGGAGCCCGCGAGATATTCGCGGATTCTCTGCTCGTCCTCCAACGCCGCGCGCCGCCCAATTTCGGGATTCGCTCCGGCGCCGAGCCCCTTGGTGATCTGCTCGCCGAGCTGGATTTTGATCCCGGCCCGGCTGGAGTCGATCGCCTGGACATCGGTGTTGGCGACGATGAAGTCGACTCCATTGAGTTTCGCCGCGATCATCGTGTTGACCGCGTTGCCACCGCCTCCCCCGACGCCGATGACCTTGATACGGGCGCCCAAATGCACGTGCTCTACGAGCTCAAACATAAAACCCTCCTTTTTAGTTGACCGAATTCCCGCCATTAAAAAAACTCGCTGAACCAGTCCGACATCCGATTGCGCACTTTGGAAAAAACGTTATCCTCGCGAATCCGGAAAAAGTTTTTCTCCGAGCTTTTCGTCCCGTAGAGCACCAGTCCCACCCCCGTGGCATAGATGGGGCTGGAGATGACGTCGATCAGCCCGCCGACGTGCGTCGGCAGGCCGAGGCGCACGGGAACGCCCAACACCTGCTGCGCCATCTCGATCATTCCGGGCAGCAGCGTAGAGCCGCCGGTCATGACGACGCCCGACGCGAGCGAGCTTTGATAGCCGGACTTGGCGATCTCGCGGCGCACGAGATGGAAGATCTCCTCCAGGCGCGGCTCGATGATCTCGCAGAGAATCTGCCGGGAGAGGGTCCGCGCCGTCCTGGCCCCCGCGCTCGGCACCTCTACTCTTTCGTCTTTAGCGACCATTGAGGTGCGGGCGCAGCCGTATCGTTGCTTGATGCGCTCGGCGTCGGCGATTGGGGTTCTCAGACCCGCGGCGATATCGCCCGTGAGATGATTCCCGCCGATGGCGAGGACCGCCGTGTGCTTGACCACGCCGTTGTGGAACAAGGCGATGTCCGTCGTGCCACCACCCATGTCCACCAATGCCACGCCCAGCTCGCGCTCCTCCGGGGTCAAGACCGCCTCCGCGGAGGCAAGCGGCTCGAGCACGATGTCGGCGACGTTAAGCCCCGTGCGATTGCAGCAGTTGACGATGTTCTGCGCCGAGGTGACCGCGCCGGTGACGATATGCACTTTCGCCTCCAGCCGGACGCCGGACATCCCCAGCGGCTCTTTGATGCCGTCCTGATCGTCGATGATGTACTCCTGCGGCAGGATGTGCAGCACCTCGCGGTCCATCGGAATCGCCACCGCCTTGGCCGCGTCGATCACCCGCTCGACATCCCGCTGGCTCACCTCTTTGTTTTTCACCGCGACGATGCCGTGGCTGTTGAAGCCCTTGATGTGGCCGCCCGCGATGCCGGTGAAGACGGAGTTGATCTCGCAGCCGGCCATGATCTCCGCCTCTTCGACCGCCTTCTTGATCGATGCGACGGTGCTTTCGATGTTGATCACGACGCCCTTACGGAGCCCCTGCGAGCTGTGGGAGCCGACGCCGATAATCTCCACGCCCCGATCGGTCACGTCGCCGACGACCGCGCAGACCTTGGAGGTGCCGATATCGAGGCCGACCACCAGACTGTTTCGTTTACTCATATCTCTTCGCTTCGCTCAGAATCTCAGAAGTTTTCCTTGAACCTTGAAATCCCTTGAACAACTGTTGAACTTTTGAACAACGTTGAACCTTCTTTTATTTCACCCTCGCCACGACCTGATCGCTGAAACGAAAATCCAAAACGCCGAGCCGCTCTTCCTGCCCTTTCCAGAGCGCGAGTACCCGCTCCAGCCGGCTGAGCTTCCCCTCCCATTCACCCCAGCCCATCTGCAGCGCGAGCCGATAGGTCATCGGATAGAGCGTCACCCCGCCCTGCTTGAGAAAGTGAATCTCGGACACCGCCAAGGGGTCCTTACCCATCAGGGCGTTGAGCCTGAGCGCCTCCTGGATGCGCTGCCGCGTTGCGAACGACGTCGGATAGGTGAGATCCCCCGGCTCCAGTCCCGTCAGCAGCGGAAAATCCATGTTGTCGCCGGGCTGGACCTGCTTAAAGACAAATCCTTCGCGATCAACGTAGTAAAGCGCGCCCAGCACTGCGATCGCCTTCGCCTCTCGCTCCTCCACTTCGATCACCACCCGGCGGGGGAATTCCCGGCGCACGAGAACGCGCCGCGCCCACGGGTGCGCCGCCACTCTTTTTTCAGCGGCCACGGGATCCACTTTCCAGACGCTGACGCCGTGTTTGAGGCCGGCGAGCGCTACGATCTCGGCGCCGCCGATTTTGTCTCCCCCCTTCACTTTGATCTCCCGCACGGCGAAGATTTCGTGATTGAGAAAGGCGTCGACCAGACCGTCGGCGGCATCGAGCGTCTGGCGCCACTCTGCGTCGAGCAGCCAGAAAGTCAACGCCGCCACGAACAGCGTTACGGCGATCAGTGTCAGCAGGCCGAGACGGCCACCGTTTCGCTCCGCCTTCTGGTTCTTTCGACGAGAAAAAAAGACTCCCATGCCTCTCACTCCCCCGCCGCGCGGGCCGGCCATTCCCCCAGCGGCTTGACTTCGGCCACGAGCTCGATGCCGAATTGTTTTTTCACCTCTTGGCGCGCCAAATCCATCAGCGCCGTCACGTCCGCGGCTCGCGCGCCGCCGAGATTGACGATGAAATTCGCATGGCGCTCCGAGATTTCCGCCTTGCCGATGCGCTTTCCCTTGAGGCCCGCGGCTTCGATCAATCGCCCGGCGAAATCTCCCGGCGGATTGCGAAACATCGAGCCGGCGTTGGGATAGCCCGCCGGCTGGCTGCGCTTTCTCCGGCCGACCAGGTCCCTAACTTTCGCGCCGACCTCGTCGGCGACGCCGCGCCACAGGCGCAGGCTGACGGCCGTGACGATCGTCCCGGCCGGCAGATGCGAATCGCGATAGGTGAAAACCATTTCATGGCGGCCGAAGCCGACCGCCTCCGCTTGTGCGTCGATCGCTTCGACCGAATCCACAATTTTTTCCATCTCGGAGCCGTAAGCGCCCGCATTCATGACCAGCGCGCCGCCGACGCTGCCCGGAATGCCTTCGGCGAACTCCAGCCCGTAGTATCCGCGTCGCGCCGCCTCGCGCACCAGTTGGGTCACCGCGTAGGCGGCGCCGACGCGGGCCAAAACCGCGTCGCCCTCCTCGCGCCATTCGACCCGCTTGAACTCTCCGCCCAGCCGGATCACAGCGCCGCGCACGCCACGGTCGCTCACCAGCACGTTGCTCCCCTTGCCGAGGAGATGGAAGGAAATTTTGTCGCGGTTAAGCAGGCGCAACGCTTCGATCAACGCCTGGTGGCTCTCCACGTCGAGAAAGTAGTCGGCCGGGCCGCCGATCTTAAACGTCGTGTAGCGCGCCAGCGGCTCGTCAAGCTTCAAGCGCAAGCCGGGAACGAGTTTCAATTCTTCAGCGAGAGATGCTTCGGCCATGTCATTGCAAAGTGCAAAGTGAAAATTGAAAAATGCAAAAGGCAAGACCCTCACCCGAATCGAAGAAGTTTGCAATTTGCCTTTTGCAATTTTCATTTTGCATTTCCCAGCGCCTTCACCAGTTCTTCCCCGACTTTATAGATATCTCCCGCTCCCAACGTGAGCACGATGTCGCCGGATTGAAGCTTCGGCAGCAGGCGCTGGGCGATCTGCTCCTTGTCCCGAACGTATTCGACATCGAGATGGCCGTGCCGTTTGACCGCCTGATAGAGCGCCTCGCCGGACACGCCCGCCGCCGGCTCTTCTCCGGCCGCATAGACCTCGGTCAGGACCAGCCGGTCCGCGCCTTCGAAGGCGGTCACGAAGTCGTCGAACAGATCGCGCGTCCGCGAGTAGCGATGGGGCTGGAAGAGCACCGTGAGCGGCCGCTTCCAGCTGTCGCGGATCGCGGCGATCGTTGCCCGGATCTCCACCGGATGGTGGCCGTAGTCGTCGATGACAAGAATGCCTTTCGCCTCCCCTTTGACTTCGAAGCGGCGGTGGATGCCGGTGAACGATGCGAGCCCCTCGGCGATGCGCGCAAACGGAATTTCCAGCTCCTGGGCGACCGCCACGGCGGCCAGCGCGTTGCTCGCGCTGTGCTGTCCGGGAATATTGAGCTTGAGCCTGCCCACGACGCTGCCGTGCCGCGCAACGGAAAATTCGACCGCCATCGGGCGCATGGAGAGATCGCGCGCGCTCCAATCGGCCTCCGCCGAGAAGCCGTAGGTGACGAAGCGCTTTTTCATCTTGGGAATCAGCGCGCGGACGTTCGGGTGGTCGAGGCACAGGATCGCCGCGCCGTAGAACGGCACCTTGTTGATGAAATTCAGAAAGCTTTCCATCAGGCGCTCCATCGTCTGGTGGAAGTCGATATGCTCGCGGTCGATGTTGGTGACGACGGCGATGGTCGGGGAGAGAAGCAGAAAAGTCCCGTCGCTCTCGTCCGCTTCGGCCACCAGCATTTCGCCCTGGCCGAGCCGCGCGTTGCTGCCGAGCGCCCGCACCCTGCCGCCGATGACCATCGTCGGGTCCAGGCCGGCCGCGCTCAGCACGGCGGCGATCATCGAAGTCGTCGTTGTCTTGCCGTGGCTGCCGGCGACGGCGATGCCGTATTTCATCCGCATCAGCTCCGCCAGCATCTCGGCCCGTGGAATAACGGGGATGCTCCGCCGCCGCGCCTCGAGCACCTCCGGATTGGTGAATTTAACCGCGGTCGAGATCACGACCACCGACGGATCGCCGGAAAGGTTCGCCTCCCGGTGGCCGAGAAACACCTCCGCGCCCAGCGCTTGCAAGCGCTCGATCGTCTCGCTCTCGCGCAAGTCCGAGCCGGTCACTGTGTAACCCAGGTTCAACAAGACCTCCGCGATCCCGCTCATGCCGATGCCGCCGATGCCGACGAAGTGAATGCGATGTTTCTTCTCAAGCATGTTTCTCTAGCATTCAGGAGCCAGGAGTCAGAATCCCGTCCCCGCTTCTGGCTTCTGAATTCTGGATTCGGAATTCTTCATCATCGCGTAACATTCATCGACGATTTTCTTTGCCGCCTCAGGCCTTCCCAGCCTGAGCGCCGCCTTGCCCATCGCTTCGAGCCGGCCGCGGTCCGAATAGTGCCGGCGAATTTGCTCGGCCAGTTTGGTTCCGTCCAATTCCCGATCGAGGATCATCTCCGCCGCGCCCTGCTCCTGCAACGCTTGGGCGTTGAATCGCTGGTGGTCGTCTGCGGCGTAAGGATAGGGAACAAGAATCGCCGGCTTGCCGAACACGGTCAGCTCGGCGATCGTCGTCGCTCCGGCGCGGCATACGACGAGATCGGCCCGGGCGTAGGCCTCGTCCATCTTGTCGATAAACGGCAGCAGCTCGGCCTCGAACGGCAGAGCGGCGTAGGCGCGCTTCGTCCATTCGAGATCGGCCGCGCCGGTCTGGTGAATCACCTTCGTTTCCGAAGCGAGATCCGCAAGCCCTTTCATCGCCTCGACCGCGCCGAGATTGATCCGGTGCGCGCCGGCGCTGCCGCCGAAAATCAGCAGCGTAAATTTGCCGCTCCGGCGAACTTCCGGGAGCTTCCGCCAGCGCACCGGATTTCCCGTTTCGAGGACCTTGCCGAGCGGAAAAAACGCCGCGCTGCCGCCGTACGAGGTGAAAATCCGATTGGCCGCGTGTCCCAGAATCCGATTGGTCAATCCCGGCCGAAGATTTTGCTCCATAATCGCGCCCGGGACCCGCTTGAGCTTTGCCGCAGCCACGACCGGACCGGAGGCGTAGCCGCCCAGGCCGATGACGCAGTCGGGGCGGAAGCGACGGATGATCTTGAGCGAGCGGCACACGCTCGCCGGCACGCCGTAGAGCGCGTCTATCAGACCGCGCCCTCCCCGCCCTTTCAGCCCTCTCACGGGAATCGTCTCCAGCGGAAAGCCCGCCGCCGGGACGGCGCGGCTTTCGATTCCCGCCTCTGTTCCTACAAAAAGGATCTTCGCCATACGATCTCGATCGCGAAACTCCTGCGCCACGGCCAGGCCGGGGAAGAGATGGCCTCCGGTCCCCCCGCCCGCCAGGATCACGCGCATCTTTACCTTCTCCTGCGCGACAGACTGATCAGCATTCCGGTCTCAACCAGATTCATGATCATCGCCGAGCCGCCGTAACTGATAAACGGCAGCACCAGCCCTTTCGTCGGCATCAACCCCATCACCACGCCCATGTGAATCAGCGCCTGGAGGCCGAGCAGCGTCGTCAGGCCGAAGGCGAGGTACTGTAAAAAGGGGTCCCCGAGTTTCCCGCTGAGAATCAGGCCGCGCACGATGAGGACGGCAAAAAGCCCGAGCACGCAGAGCACGCCGAGCAATCCCATCTCTTCGCCGATCACGGAAAAGATAAAATCAGTGTGCGCCTCGGGGAGGTAGAGCAGCGTCTGGCGGCTTTCGCCCAGCCCGCGCCCCCACAGCTGTCCCGAGCCGAAGGCGATGTAGGATTGAATAATCTGAAAGCCGCTGTTCGAAGCGTCCTGCCAGGGGTCTAAAAACGCCAGCAGCCGCCGCAGGCGGTATTCTTTACCCACGACCGCGAACGCCAGAGCGGGCAAGGCCGCGAGTCCCATATAAGCCAGATGCGACCACCTCGCGCCGGCGACAAAGAGCATGAAGATGAGAACCAATCCGAGAGTCAGAGCCGTGCCGAGGTCGGGCTCGACGACGATCAGTGCCAGCACCAGCCCGCCGATCAACACGTGCGGGAGGACTCCGATGGAAAACTCGCGCATCTTGTCGCTCTTTTTAGCCAGCGAATGAGCCAGGTAGACCACGAAACAGAGCTTGGCGAATTCCGCCGGCTGAAAGGCGACGCCGGCCAACGCCAGCCAGCGTCGAGCGCCGCCCCGCGCCAGGCCGACGCCGGGGATGATAGCTAAAATCAGCAGCAGGAGCGCGATCGCCAAAAGAGGATAGGCAAAGCGGCGATAGAGAGCGGGCGGGATCAGCGCGGCGGCAAAAAGCCCCACGAGCCCCACGCCCGTCGAGATCAACTGCTTGCGGAAAAAATAGGTGCCGTCGGCAAATCGCTCCTGAGCATGGAGATAGCTGGTGCTGAGAACCATCGTGATCCCCACGGCCAGGAGCGCGGCCACGGCGAAAAGCAGCCACACGTCGACGGCGATTCCGTCCTTTGTCATAGGCTTTTAACCAACTCCTTGAACTGTTTTCCCCGGTCCGTATAGTCGCGGAACATATCGAAGCTCGAACAGGCCGGAGAGAGGAGCACGACATCTCCAGGCCGGCCGGAGCGGCGGGCTTCATCGATTGCCGCCGCCAGATTGTCGACGACGACCGTGTCCGTGAAATCGCCCAGCGCGGCGCGGATCTTCTCTTTTGCCGCGCCGAAGAGAATCAGTTTCTTGACGGTGCGTTTGATCTCCCCTTCGAGAATTCGATAGTCGCCGCCCTTGTCGACGCCGCCGGCCAGCAGCAGCACCGGGACGGAGAAACTTGCCAATGACTTCGCCACGGCGCCGACGTTGGTCCCTTTGGAATCGTTGAAATAGCGGACACCATTTTTCTCGCGCACGAACTCCAGCCGGTGCTCCAGCCCGGGAAATCCGTCGATCGCTCTTTGAATCGCGTCGGCCGGAGCGCCGGCGGCCTTCGCCGCCGCCGTGGCGGCCATGAGGTTCTCCACGTTATGGACGCCCTCGATTTTCACCCGCGCCAACGAATATCGCTCCTCGTTGCCGCCGCCGCGCCAGACAATTTCCCCCTTGCCGGCGCACACGCCCTCTTCCACCGGCGACCAGCCGAATGAAATCACCTGAGATCGAATACGCTCCTTCGCAGCCCAAACGAGAGAATCGTCCCGGTTGAGCACCGCCACGTCGCCCGGCTGCTGGGCGGCAAATATTCGCTCTTTCGCCCGGCAATAGGCGCGAAAGTCCGGATAGCGGTCGAGGTGGTCTTCGCTCAGGTTCAGCAACGCGGCGACTTTAGGGCGAAATTCTTCGACCCACTCAAGCTGGAAGCTGCTGATCTCCGCCACGCCCCATTGCCAGTCGCCCTTCGACTCGCTTCTCTCGCTCAGGACGACCCTGAGCGAGGGCCCACGGCCAGGGACCGTGGCCCGGGTCGAAGGGTCGCCGCCGGCGAAGCCGATCAGCGGCGTGCCGATGTTTCCGCCGACAAAAGTCGTGAAGCCGGAGGCTTTAAGCATCTCTCCCACCAGCGCCGTAGTCGTGCTCTTTCCGTTGGTGCCCGTGATCGCAATGAGCGGCGTCCGCAAGAAACGGTAGGCCAGCTCGATTTCGCTCAGAATCTCGATGCCTCGGCGCTGCGCCTCCTGAAGCAAGGAATTTTCTCCGGGCACGCCGGGGCTCGGAACCAACAGATCGACGCCGGCCAGCCAGGCCGGCTCCGCGCCGCCTAAAAAGTAGCGCGCCGGCAGGCCACCGAGCGCGGCGATCTCGCCGCCCAGATCCGCTTCGCTTTTGCAATCACTCACCAGCACTTCCGCTCCCCGATCGGCCAGAAACCGAGCCACCGCGCATCCTGTTCGCGCCAGGCCCAGCACCATCACCCGCTTTCCCTTCAGCTCCATGTCCCCAGTCGGCAGTGGGCAGCCGGCATTAAGCAGCCCGGACTCTCAATCCTCTCTTGGGCATTTCCTGACTGCTTTCTGCCTACTGCCAGCTGCCTGCTGTCTTTCATTCATCTCAGCTTCAACGTGCTCAAGGCCACCAGCGCACAGATAATCGAAATGATCCAAAAACGGACGATGATCTGCGGCTCGGGCCAGCCCTTGAGTTCATAATGGTGGTGGATCGGCGCCATCAGAAAAACCCGCTTGCGCCTGAGCTTGTACGAAACCACCTGAAAGATCACCGACAGCGCCTCGATAACGAAGACTCCGCCGACGATCACCAGAAGAATCTCGTTCTTCGCCGTGACGGCGACGATGCCGAGAGCCGCGCCGAGCGCGAGCGACCCGACATCCCCCATGAACATCTGGGCGGGATAGGTGTTGAACCAGAGAAAGCCCAGCCCCGAGGCGACGATCGTGGCGCAAAAAACGCTGAGCTCGCCGACACCGGCGACGTAAGGGATCTGGAGGTAGTCTGCAAATGTTTTGTTACCTGTTAGATACGTAATGAAGGCGTAGGTCCCCGCGGCCGTCATCACCGGCCCGATCGCCAGCCCGTCCAGACCGTCGGTGAGATTGACCGCATTGGACGCTCCGACGATCACCAGCGCGGCGAAGGGGATATACCAAAAGCCGAGATCGGGACGAATATTTTTAAAGAATGGAACGCCGAGCACGCTGCTGTATCCCGGCTGGCGGTAGAGAATCGCCACGCCGGCCAGCGCGACGGCGAACTGGAGCACGAGCTTCCTCCGGGCCGAGAGGCCGCGGCTGTTCTTGCGGCTCAACTTGAGAAAATCGTCTACGAAGCCGATCGTCCCGAAACCGACCGTCACGAACAAAACCACCGCGATATAGAGATTCGCAACGTCGGCCAGCATCACCGTCGCGATCAGCAACGCGAGAATAATCAGCACGCCGCCCATGGTGGGCGTGCCGGCCTTGGCCGCGTGGCTCGCCGGGCCGTCGTCGCGGATCGGCTGGCCGATCTGCATCGCCGAAAGCGCGCGGATCAGATACGGGCCGAAAATAAACGAAATCAACAGCGCCATCAGCGCCGCCATCGCCGCGCGGAAGGTGATGTAGCGAAAGACGTTGAACGCCGAATAGGTTGCGTGCAGCGGGAACAGTAAATAGTACAGCAAGGTCAAGCTCCGAGTTTCTTGAGCGTCGCCAGCGTTTTTTCCATCGCCATACCGCGCGAGCCTTTAAACAGCAGCCAGTCGCCTCGACCCGCCTGCCGGCGCAGCATGGCGGCGAGTTGGTCGTGGCTTTTGGCAACCGTCACCCGCCTTTCGTCCATGCCCGCGCTAAGCGCCCCGGCCCGAACGAAGCGAGCTTGCCGGCCCATAACATAGAGCCGGTCGATCCGGTGACGCGCCACCTGCCGCCCGAGACTTCGATGACTTTTCTCCGCGGCCCGGCCGAGTTCCAACATATCGCCCAGGACCGCGATCTTTTGTCCGTCTGTCTCTATCGCGCTGAGCGTATCGATCGCCGCCGCCATCGAAGCGGGATTGGCGTTGTAGGCATCGTTGATGATCCCGATCCCTCGCCAGCTCCCGATCTCCATCCGCATGGGCAAAGATTTCGCCGCCGCTAGACCGCGCCGTATCGCCGGCAGATCGGCGCCCAACCCATGAGCCATCGCCGCCGCGCCCACGGCGTTGGCGACATTGTGCGCGCCCCAGAGTTTCATGCGGATCCGTTGACGGTGGCGTCCCGCGCAAAGCGTGAACTCCGTTCCTTGAGCGCCGCGAAATCTCCACTCCTCGCCGCGCACCTGGGCGCCTTTTCCGAAAGCGATCTTTCGCCCGCGAGAGCGCGCGCCTAGGCGGCGCACCCACGGATCGTCCAGATTGACGACGGCAACGCCTTTTCTTTCCACCGAGTGAAAGAGCTCGCCTTTCTCGCGCGCCACTCCGGCCACGCTGCCGAGTCCGGTCAAATGGGCCGGAGCGACCGAGGTGATAAGGCCCATATCGGGCAGCGCAATCCGGCATAGCTCGCGTATCTCTCCGGGAGCGCTCGTTCCAAGTTCCAGAACGGCAACTTTCTCGCGCCCGCTCAGACGCAACAGCGTCAGCGGCAGGCCGACCAGGTTGTTGTAGTTGCCCTCGGTCTTCAACACCTTGCCCCTGAGCGATTCGCCGCCGACGGAAGCGCGTTCGAGAATGGCCGCCACCATCTCTTTCGTGGTCGTCTTGCCGTTCGAGCCGGTGATCGCCAGAACCTTGGGCGCAAACTTGAGCCGGCGATAGCACGCCAAATCGCCTAACGCCTTGAGCGTGTCCTTCACCCGGACCACCGTCGTATTTCCCAGCCGGGAGAGCCGCGGCCGCCGGTGGACCACCGCGCAGGCCGCGCCGCGGCGCGCGGCGTCCTCGACAAACCGGTGTCCATCGAACCGGCTCCCTTTCAGCGCCACGAAGACCGACCCTTTTTTGACTCGATGGGAGTCGGTCACAATCTCGCCAAACTGACTCACGTTGCCCGCTCGCAGAACTTTTCCGCCGGTGGCCAGCAAAATCTCTTCAACGCTCCATGACATAATCCAGAAACGCCCATTCCCGTGCTCTTTGCGCTATGCGCTTGGCTGCTTATTGTTCCGCCAGTCGCGCCAGCTCCTCCCTTGCTACTTCCCTGTCGTCGAAGTGAATCCGCTGCGAGCCCAGGATCTGGTAGTCCTCATGCCCCTTGCCCGCGATCAGGATCAGATCGTCAGGCCGCGCGAGCGCTACGGCCGAGCGGATTGCCGCGCGGCGGTCCGGCTCCACAAAATACCCTTTCTCAGTTTTGAGTTTTAAGTTTTTAATTTTTAGTTCAGAAACTTCAAACCTGTTGGTTCCGGCTTTTTTCACGCCCGCTTCGATCTCTTCGATGATTTTGAGCGGCTCTTCGCTGCGCGGGTTGTCCGAGGTGACAACGGCGATGTCGCTCAAACGCGCCGCGATCTCTCCCATCATCGGCCGCTTGCCGCGATCGCGGTCGCCGCCGCAGCCGAAGACGGCGATCAACCGCCCTCGGGTGAGGGGCCGCAGGATTTGCAGCGCTCTTTCCAGGGCGTCCGTGGTATGCGCGTAGTCGACCAGGATGTGAAAGCCGTGACGATTCTCGACCCGCTCCAGCCGCCCCGGCACCGAGGTTAATCGTTCAAGCCCCCGCGCGATCGCCTCCGGCTTCAGCCCGAGCGAATAGCCGGCTGCGGCCGCGGCCAGAATATTTTCCAGATTGGCCGAGCCGATCAGCGGCGAAGAAAAATCGAGCGTCCCGTCGCCCAATCGGATTTCGCCTCTCAGTCCGTTAACGTCTCCCGCTACGCTCAGCGGATGGACGTCCCACTCGCGGTCGTGGCCGTAACTCACCGCCGTCATGCCGCGGCCCCGAACGCGCTCCAGCAGCTCGCGGCCCTTCGCGTCGCCGCCGTGAATGACGGCGGTTTTTTTGCTCTTGCAACTGGCCGGCAGGCAGTCCAAGAAGAGCCGGCTCTTGGCGGCGAAGTAGCGCTCCATGTCGCCGTGAAAATCGAGATGATCGCGCGTCAGGTTGGTGAAGATAGCGGTGTCGAAGTCGAGTCCAGCGACCCGCTCAAGCTCCAGCGCATGAGAGGAGACTTCCATCGCCACCGCCTGCACCCCCGAGTCGGCCATCTCCTTCAAGAGAGCCTCAAGATCGACCGATTCCGGCGTCGTATGCGGCGCCGGCAGCGCGCGGTCGCCGGAGCGGTAGCTGTCGAAGCGGTAGCTGATGGTCCCGATCACGCCGGTAAGCATTCCCGCAGCCCTGAAGATCGACTCCAGCAGATAAGTGATCGTCGTCTTGCCGTTGGTCCCAGTCACCCCCGCGAGCAGCAGGCTCCGGCTGGGATGGCCGTAGAATCGGGCCGCCCAGAGAGCCATTGCGCGCCGGACGTTCGGCACGCGTATCCAGGCGGTTTCCGGAGCGGGCGCGATCTTTCGCTCCACCACCACCGCGGCGGCGCCGCGCGCCAATGCGTCGGTGATGAAATCGTGCCCATCCATCGCCAGGCCCGGCACGGCAAAAAAAACATCTCCCCGCTTGACCGCCCGCGAGTCGTACACCAAACCGGTTACGATCCGCTCCAGGTCTCCGCCCGCCTCCTCGACCTCCTTTTTCTCGAACAGCTCGGTCAGCCGCATCGCCGCTAGCCTTGCAGGTTGAGAGTCAGCGCCTCGATTTTTTCGGCGTTAGCCCCGGCCGACGGCGACTGTTTGATGACATAGCCCGTTCCGCGCAGCTCGACTCTCAGCTTCAACTCTCTGGCCTTCGCCATCGCCTCGCGCAGGCTGAGACCGACGAAATCCGGGACCTCAGGGGAGCCATCGGCTCTTTGGCCGACCGGTCCGCTCTTGCGCTCAATTTGCGGCGCCGCGCTCTCCCGCGAGACCGGCAAGGGCGGAGAGTCGGGTTTGTCCGGCGCGACGCCGAGACGCCGCAAGGCGCCGCCGGCGATCGCGCGGAAGGCCGGCGCGGCGACCACGCCGCCGTAAACATTGACTTCAGGCTCGTCGATGATCACCAGCATCACGAGTCTTGGATCGTCCGCGGGAGCAAAACCGATGAACGAAGCGATCCTTTTTTTCGCGGCGTAACCGCCGCGCGCGGGGTCGGCCTTCTGGGCGGTGCCGGTCTTGCCGGCGACCTCAAATCCGTCCACGGCGGCCATCACGCCGGTGCCGCCTTCGTCAACCACGCCTTTGAGAATGTTGGTCACCGACCGCGCCGTTTTTTCGGAGACCACGCGCCTGACCACTCGAGGTTGATTCTCCCATAGCACCTGCCCATCGGAGCCGAAAGCGCGGCGCACGACCAACGGCCGCATCAGTATCCCTCCGTTGGCGATCGCCGCGTAAGCCATCGCCAGTTGGACCGGAGTCACCGAAATCCCCTGCCCGAACGAGTGCGTAGCAAGATCGATCGGCGCCCACTTGTCCACGGGGCGGAGCAGCCCCGGCGGTTCGCCGGGAAGGTCGATGCCCGTCGGCCGCCCGAAGCCGAACTTTTCGATGTATTTGAAGTAGCGTTGCTTGTTGAGCTTCTCCGCAACTTTGGTCACGCCGATGTTGCTCGAATGCTGGATGATCTTCGAGAACGGGAGCCAACCGTAGGCGTGAGAGTCGTGAATCACCTTTCCGGCGAAGGGATACTTGCCGTTTTCGCAAAAGAAGAGATCGTCCTGGCTGACCACTCCCTCTTCCAGCGCGGCCGCGGCAAGGATCGCCTTAAAGGTCGATCCCGGCTCGAAGCTGTCGGTGACCGCGCGGTTGCGCCGCTGCGCAGCCGCTTGCGCAGTGAAATTATTGGGGTTGAAGAAAGGATAGTTCGCCAGCGCTAAAATTTCTCCGGTAAACGGCTCCACGACCACGACGATGCCGCCCTTCGCGCGATATTTTACAGCCACCGCCTCCAATTCCTTCTCGGCAAGGTGCTGGATGGAGGTGTCGAGCGTCAACTGAATATCCGATCCCGGCGGAATTCTCAGCTCCTCCACTCCCTGGACCAGCACGCGACGGCCCAAAGCATCCCTCTCGATCCGGGAGGAACCGCTTTCTCCGCGGAGATAAGCATCGTAGTGCAGCTCGACCCCTTCGAGGGCCCGCGAATCCCGCCCGACGAAGCCGATGACATGGCCGGCGAGTTGGCCCTGCGGGTAATACCGGTCCGGCTCAGGGTAGATCTCTACGCCGTCGATATTCAGCGCCTCGACGCGCTCGGCCTCCTTCGGTGTCACTTTTCGCTTGAGCCATACAAACGGCTTGTTCGAGTTGAGCCGGCGCGAGACCTCCGAGACTTCCATGCCGAGCGCCTCGGCCAGCGCATGTCCGGCGGATTCCGCTCCCTTGAGACGCTGCGGACGAACGTAGATCGATTGGCCTTCCAGGCTCAGCGCGAGCGGCTCGGCGGAACGATCGAGAATCGTTCCCCGCTTCGGCTGAACGATCAACTCCTTCAGGTGCTGCCTTTCGCCCAGCCGCTTGAGCCTGGCGCCCTCCAGCACCTGGAGCTGGAACGCGCGCAGGCCGAGGACGATAAACAAAGCGATGAAAAACAGCCCCGCCACCGTGATCCGGGATCTTATCCTGGTAGTCGATGAACGCTTCATGGCAAAATCACCACCTGTCCGGTCGCCGGCTCGACCATGCCCAGCCGCGCGCGCACCGTCGCCTCCAAACGCTCCGGCGAGGTAAGCGTCGCCAACTCGACTTTGAGTTCTCTATTTTCCTGTTCAAGTTGATTCTGGAGATTGCTGGTGGTCGATAGCTCGTAGCCCAGGTGCACCACCTGCAGCCTCAGCCAGACATGCGCGAGCACGAACAGGACCAGGCCGCACCCGACCAACACGATCGGCATAAACGCGATCCTGTCTCTGGCGACCCGCGCGGTTTTTGCCCGGCGCTGTTTGAAAAAACCAAGCCCCGCCAGGGCCTTGCTTACGGCAACCGCCATATTCGCGCTCCTAGAGCCGTTCCACAGCCCGGAGCTTCGCCGAGCGGGCCCTGGGGTTTTGTTCCAATTCCGCGTCCGAAGCGGTCAGCGGCCGGGAGGTCAAGGTTTTTACTTTCCGGCTCCAGCCGCAGCGGCAAACCGGGGCTCGCGGCGGGCAGAGGCAGCTTTGGCTCCATTTGCGAAACGCCCGCTTGACCAGGCGATCTTCCAAGGAATGGAAGGATATCGCCACCATCCGCCCCTGGGGAGCCAGCAGCTCATAGCCATCTTGCAGAAAACCATCGAGATTCTCCAACTCCTGATTTACCGCGATCCTCAATGCCTGGAAGGTCCGGGTCGCCGGGTGCGTGTGGCCGGGCCGGTAGCCGACAGCCCGCGCCACCAGATCGGCCAGCTCTTTCGTCGTGGCAATTTTTTTGCGCCGGCGCTCCGCGTCGATTGCCGCGGCGATCCGCCGCGCCCGCGGCTCCTCTCCGTAATCCCGCAGGATCCGCGTCAGCTCGAATACGGGATAGACGTTGACGATCTCTCCGGCATCGAGCGCCTGCCGCCGGTCCATCCGCATGTCCAGCCTGCCCTCCAGGTTGAAGCTGAAACCGCGCTCCACAGAATCGACATGATGCGAGGAGAGGCCGAGATCGACCAGGACGCCGTCCACCGGACCCCAACCGATTTCTGCCAGCGCCATCTTCGCCTCGCGGAAATTCGCCCGGCGAACGACCAGCCGCTCGCCGAACCGTTTTAATCTCTCCTGAGCCGCCGCAATCGCCTCCTCATCCCAATCCAATCCCAGCACCGTTCCGTCGGGACTGCTCAATTCCAGAATTCTCTCGCTGTGACCTCCGCCGCCGAGCGTGCAATCAACGTACCGCTTGTGCGGCCCCGGCCGCAGGAGATCCACGACCTCCCCGGCCAAGACCGGCGCATGGATGTAAGCCGCTAATGGAATGTGCCATCACCTTCCCAGTCGTCGTCGAAGCTGCCGATTGCGTCTTCGAGCGTCATGTATTCCTCAAAAAAGCGGTCCATCCCGACCACCCGGAAGATATCGCGCACGTAAGGCGTCATGCCGGCGAGCTTTAAGTCGCCGTTTAAGTTTCTGAGGACCCTTAAACGCTCCAGAAGAACCCCGATGCTGAGATAGTTGATGTGATCGACGCTTCGCAGGTTGAGCACGACCTTGGTCTGCTCCCTGTCGATCAGCGAGCCAATAACATCTTTGATCCTGATCATCTCGCGGAAGTCGATATCGCCGCTGATATCGATCACCGAGACGTCTTGAATCATTTTTCGCTCCAGCATTCGTTCTCTCCTTTGGGCCGCCTGCCCTGGTGGGGCCGGGCCGCCCGATTGAGGGTTAGACTCAGAGCCCCAGGTCGCCCAGGAAATCGGGCTCCTGCATCAGCTTCTCCTCCGCCTCCGTAAAGACCTTCTTCCAGGCCTCGCTGTCCCAGACACGGAATTTGTCGAGCGCCGAGACGACAACGACGTCTTTTTTCAGGTTCGCGTATTGACGGAGCATCGGCGGGATGAGAATGCGCCCGTGCGGATCCAAAGAGCATTCCTGCGCGCCGCCGAGGTAGTAGTTCTGAAACAGCACCATGCGCCGCTCGAACTTGGGCCGCTTGCGGATCTCCTCTTCGAAACGCAGCCATTCGTCGAGTGGATAGACGTCGAGACATCGCGTAGAATCGATCACGAAGTTGGTGATCACGATGCGGTCGTCGCCCTTGCTCGAGAGCACCTCGCGGAACTTGGCGGGGATGCTCATGCGCCCTTTGGGGTCGAGAGTATGTTCGTGACTGCCTCGAAACATATTCTATGTCTTTATCTAGCCTTATGGGAAGTAATCCCACTTTATCCCACTTAGTGGCCACTTATAGCCCCCCAGAAACCGTCTGTCAATAGAAAACTTGCGTCTCACGGAAGACCCTGAGAGGCGCCTTTCTGTAGCAAACACAATATGTTGGGTTCGCCTGCGGATTCCCGCGAGGCGATCGCAAGATATAGACGGGAAGCTTTGAAGGGAAACGGCTTGACGCCGAGTGGAGTGCGACGAAGCGGCGAGCGGGCTAAAGTAGATCGGTAAGCCGGATTCTGTCGTGGCCTCTAGAAGAAGCCACAGCGATCATTCATCTAGCCCTGTGATTGCTCACAGGGTCCAGCGACCATACCCGAGGGCTATGGGCGGACAACCCAACCCTCCTATTTGGTCTTGCTCCGGGCGGGGTTTGCCATGCGTCCGCCATCACTGGCGGACCGGTGAGCTCTTACCTCGCCTTTTCACCCTTACCCACCGCCGGAGGCGGAGGGCGGTATGTTTTCTGTGGTACTTTCCCCCGATCGCTCGGGGCCGCCGTTAACGGCCGCCCTGTCCTGTGGAGTCCGGACTTTCCTCCTTCCGCCGGAGGCGGAAGGCGATCGCTTGATCTACTTTAGCCCGACGGCTCTCAACTAACCCTGAAACGCTTTTTGATGGGACTCGTCGATCGCGCGGTTCGCCAGCTCGTCGGCGACGCAGTTGTGTTCGCGCCGCACATGAATGATATGACATGCCTCGAGCCGGCGCAACAGCGCCGTCGCTTTTTGATGGAGCGGAATCAGTTTTTCGTGCTTCACCCGGTAGACGCCGTTCAACTGGCGCACCATTAGTTCCGAATCGCTCTCCACCCGCAGCCGTTTGATTCCCAAACGTAGGACCTCCTCAAGCCCCATGAGCAGCCCCTGGTATTCCGCGACGTTGTTGGTTGTGCGCCCGAGATAGCGGCAAAGCTCCCGGACCATGCGGCCGGCGCGGTCATAAATGACGGCGCCGCAGCCGGCCTCGCCGGGATTGCCCCGCGACGCCCCATCCACTTGCAGCAGCCATTCCTCCGGGGGACTTGCCGCCATAAGAACTTAGATGTGTTTGTCTTCCGAAACCGCGGGCTTGGAATAGAGAATGCGGTGGCAACTTGGGCAGAGATTGAGCGTTTCGCTCTTCATGATCTCGTTCGAAAGTTGCGGCGGGATATTCATGAAGCAGCCTTGACAGATTCCCCCGGCTACCGCCACTACGGCCATGCCGCCCCGGCGCGCGAAGATCAGCTCATAGCGGGCGATCAAGTCGCCGTTGATTTGCTGGGCGATAGTGCGGCGTCCCGAGGAGGCCTCGTTGACCGCTCGCTCGATCTCGGCGACTTGCGCCTCGATTTCGCGTTTCTTCTGATTCCAGGTTGTCTCAAGCCCGCTTAATTCTTCGCCTTTCTGCTTTAGCGCCGCCTCGCGGGCCTCAAGATCCTCGAGGATCGTGATCAATTCGGTCTCGATCTGCGCGTTGGCCTGCTTGATTTGATCGACCTCATACTGCAGGGCCTGGAGTTCCCGGATATTTTTGATCCGGTTCATCCGCATCCGCTTGTCGGTCGCCTTACGCCCCTCTTCCTGCAGGAGTTGCTCCTTTGTCTGCCTCAACTTGTCTCTCTCGCTCCAGGCGCTCGTCAGTTGAGCGACCTCAAGCTTTTTTTCCTGGACCTGTTCCGTGCCTTTGCGGAGTTCTTCCAGCAACAGCTCCCTGGCGTTGCTTTTTTCCTTGATCTCGCGGTCCACGCCCTGCAGCGTGGCCAATATCTCTATCTGCGCGCGCAAGTCCCGCCCTCCGCGGCCCTAAAAAAAGAGATGCACCCGTGTGGGTGCATCTCTTTTTTACAGGCCGACCATGCCTGGCCCAAATCTGTTACGGCTGTAATTTTCACTCCGCTCCGACGCTCCTCATAGCTTTGTTTACTTATATGGATTTGCCCCCGAAGTCAAAGCCCGCCGGAAAAAACCGCACCCTGCGCTTTGCGGCCGCCCGGCGTCGCAAAGCGGCTTGACAAGCAGAGCCCGGAGTGGGATGGAATACGGATAATAAAAACCATTTTTGGAGGAACCATGGATAAAATCAAATTCCCCTATCGCTCCGACGGCCACCTGGCTTATCTGCACGTCGTCCACGAAGCGGGATGCTGGGAGAAGCACGGCCTCAGCGTCGACTACGATTTTTTTATCAGCGCGGACGACTCCCACAAGGGCGTCGCCACCGGAGAAATTGAGTTCGTCAGCGGCAACCACCTCTCGCCCTATGCGGCGCGCCTCAAGGGAGATCCCTGGGTCTACGTCGGCCAGACGCTCAACCTCAACTATCACCGCCTCGTCGTCCAGCCCGACTCCGGCATCAATAAAATCTCCGACCTCAAAGGCAAGATCGTCGCCCATAAGGGACAGCATCCGGGGCTCAACAACTGGCTCTTTCTCAGAGACAACGGCCTCGATGTCGATCGCGGCGACGTTGCGATGAAGAGATCGCGCCAGGAGGGCAAGGCGTCGTGGGAGGGCGTTAAGGTCGGCGAGTTCGACGCGGCTTTAATCACTCCGCCGGACGATATTTTTGCCAGGCGAGCCGGGTTGAAGGTCATCGAGATTCCCTTCCAGCCGATGATCTGGTTCACCACGATCTCCACCAGTTGGCACTTCGCTGAGAAGCATCCCGACATCGTCGACCGAGTGCTGAAAGCGATCAGCGAGGGCACCCACTTCTTTAAGACGCAGAAGGCCAAGACCACCGCGATTCTGGAAAAGAAATACGCGTCGGAGGGCTGGGACCGCGAGGTCGTGGAACACATGTACAAAGAGCTGTCGGCGGTCCTGGAGAAAAAGCCCTACCCCGCGCTGCCAGCGATCCACAATGTCTTTGAGCTCGCCAAGCGGCAGCACCCGGAAGCAGCTCAAGTGAATCCGCTGTCACTCTGGGACATGCACTATTTGCGGCAGGTGGACGACAGCGGATTTATCGACAAGCTCTACGCGTAACGCCGCTGAGGCGCGGATTGCCTGATCTAATAGACCGAGCGGGACGGCTGATCGCGCAGCCGGCCTTGCGAGCCACCGGCCGCGCGGTGGATATTGCTCAGCCACGCGCTCAGCTCGGCCAGGCGCACGCCGTTTCTTTCGCTGAGATCGTACCAGCGAACGCCGTCCTGGTAATCCGCCAAGATCTGCCTTAGCGGCGATCTCCCCAGGTGGGATACTCCGCGCAGCGCCGCGTACTCGCCATACCCCAGACGAAGCTGCTGCCTCTCCTGCGCCACGGACTTGAGATCCATGCGCAGACTATAGCCGATCGCTTCGGCCACGGCCCTCTCTCCTCGCTGATCGGCCGCGAGGCGGTTGATGCCTTGAATCTTTTTAAGCAGCTCCCGTTCCGTTTTTGCGGTCGGCGAATCCAACTGCTCGGCTGAGGGAAGCGTCTCGATCTCCCGCTCCGCGGGGCGGTAATAGTTGAGCGCCTCCGCCATATAACCGCGCAGATGTTGAATGCGGGTGTCGGAACCGGGATGCGTGGAGAGAAATTCCGGCGGCGCGCCCTTTTCCTTGCGCTCCATCCGCTCCCACAGTGGAAGCGCAGCCCTGGGATCGTAGCCCGCCTTGGCCATCAGGATAAGGCCGACGCGGTCCGCCTCCGATTCCTGCGACCGGCTGAACGGCAACATCCAGCCGACCGAAGCGCTCAAGCCGAGAACTTGCAGCGCCGCGGGGTTTACTTTGCCGGAGGCCTGCGCCAGCGCCATGCCGGCGCCCACGAGTTGAGCCTGGCTCATCCGTTCGGCCGGGTGGCGTAGCAAAGCATGCGCGATTTCGTGGCCGATAACCACGGCCAATCCCGCTTCGTCGCGCGCCACGGGGAAGATGCCGGTGTAGACGGCGACCTTTCCTCCGGGCAGGCAGAAGGCGTTGACCATCTCCGGGTCGTTGACCACGCGAAACTCCCAGCGGTAGTCGGGTTTATCGGCGGCCCGGGCGATTCGGTCTCCGACCTTGCGCACGATGCGCAGCGCTTCGCGGTCGTCCGACAAAACGTTCTGGCGGAGAATCTCCCGGTAGGCGTCCTGGCCGAGCCCGACTTCCTGCCCTTCGGAAACCAGCATCAACTGGCTCCTGCCGGTATAGGGCGCGGCGGCGCAGCCGTAAAAAAAGAACGGCACGAGCATCAGGGACAACAGCCGGCGCTTTTTCATGACAGTGTTAATTCTAATGCTTTCGTCCCGCGTTGGCAATAATGCGACCCTTGGCGAGGGGAGCAGGCCACTCCTCGTCCGTGTCAAGCCCCCCCACCGCCTTCCAGAAGCTCATCGACACCGAGCTGGCAAAAAAGCCCCGGCCGAAATAGCCTCGCCTGTCCCGGCAAAATCCTTGCCTGAAAAATAAATAAATTTTCTTCTTGACAGGAGTTTTGTATTCGCATATAAGTCTCGCCGTTGGTAATCAATGCTAATTTGAAATTGATCTCATAACTTTATTGTTGCCGCTTCGAGGCCGATCCGATAGTTTGCCGGCGGGAGGTGACGCCGTGAAAACACCAACGTGCGGTCGCGATTCGATTCCCCTCAGACGTTTGGGTTCCTTTCTTTTCGGTTTAGCCTTTTTTCCCCTCGTCGCAGTAATCGCCGTGTCCCCCGGTAAATCCTTTGCCCAGTCGGACAAAATTCCAGGGATGAGTTTAGGGTCGTTTAAGGTAGGGAACACTGGAAGCGCTTCTTATTCGATCCCTGTCATTACCCCGCCAGGAACCAATGGCCTCGCCCCGAAGCTGGCTTTGTCGTACGACAGCCAACGGCAAAGCGGCATCGCCGGTGTCGGCTGGTCGCTGGAAGGCCTGCCCGCTATCCACCGCTGCCCGCGCACCGTGGCCCAGGACGGTACTAAGGGCGGGGTCATGTATGACGCGAATGACCGGTACTGCTTCGAGGGTCAACGGCTCATGGTAATCAATGGGTTGGCCGACGGAGCGAATAACGCGGAGTACCGCACCGAGTTGGACAGCTTCGTAAGGATTTTCTCCTACGGCCAGGTTGCGACGCCCGGAGTCGGCCCTCAGTATTGGGTCGTAAAGACCAAGTCGGGCGAAACGATGGAATTTGGCGGCAACGCGACCAGCGTTGAAGGCCGCATCGAGGCGGTTGGAAAGATCTCCGTGCGCGTCTGGGCGCTCAGCAAGCTTACCGACGCAAACGGCAATTACTTGACCGTGACCTACACGGAAGACCCGGTTAACGGCGAGTACCGTCCGACGCGCATCGATTACACCGGCAACGCCGGTCAGGGCCTCTCCCCCCAGCGGTACGTGGAGCTTCTCTACGAGGACCGCACGGACGCGCCTTCGCTGTACGTCAGCGGTTCTCTGATCAAAACCACCAAGCGCCTGAAGACCATTCGCACCTGGGCTCCGCCGCCCCAGGGCGGCGCGGCTGTCCTCGTGCGCGAGTACCGGCTTGTCTACGAGTATGGGGCCGTTACCAGACGCAGCCGACTAAAGAGCATCACCGAATGCGCCGGCGACGGCAGTTGCCTTCCCGCAAACCTGTTCAACTGGCAGGAAGGAAGAGTCGTTACCGCCTCGCCGCCGGGACAGTCCGGTTTCGATCTCCCGCTTAACCCCACCGCGAGCGCCCTCGATACTGCCCAAATAAAGCAGAACTTGGTGGCGGATCTTAATGGGGACGGCCGCGCAGACATACTGGCTCTGGTCGGCGGAACGGGCGGA
>JBGPGE010000073.1:0-24622 GCA_041483675.1 Binatia bacterium | reverse complement strand
CCGAGGCGCGGCCGGCCGCGAGAAAGATCGTCAGACTTAAAACGAAACAGCGACTTCGCTGCGGTGGTTGCTTGGTCTTGGTTGTCATAAAGGTTGGTTGCTTTTCGGGCAAACTATCAGTGTTTCCTCGGCGGGTCAATTTTGATTGTTGTCTTTTCCGCTCAACGGGGCTATACGGAAATGAGCAGCTTGGAGACTTCATGAATAGACCATCGCGCCCGCCGCTCTCTCTTCCGTTCTATTACGGCTGGTTGGTCGTAGCGCTTAGCTTCCTCACCACGCTCACGGGCGCCGGCATCCGCTCTTCACCCGGCGTGCTGATCCATCCCTTCGAAATGGAGTTCGGCTGGAGCCGGACGGCCATCGCGTTTGCCGTGAGTATCAATTTGCTTCTCTTTGGCGTCGCGGCGCCGATCAGCGGGTGGCTGCTCGACCGCTTCGGGCCGCGCCGCGTGATGATGGGGAGCCTGTCATTCCTGGTTATTGGTGTCAGCGGGACCACGTTCATGACGGAATACTGGCAGCTGGTCCTTCTGTGGGGCGTCGTCGTCGGGCTGAGCGCCGGCGGGGTCGGATCGGTGCTTTCCGCCACCGTTGCGACCCGCTGGTTCGTGCAGCGCCGCGGGCTGATCTTGGGGATTCTCAACAGCGCCAGCTCCACCGGTCAGCTCATTTTCATTCCGCTCTTCATGCTGATGATCGTCACCAGCGGCTGGCGCGTCGGCTCATGGATTCTGGTCGCTGTCGCGCTCACGCTGATTCCGGTTATCTACCTATGGATGCGCGATGACCCGGCGGAGCTGGGGCTGGAACCCTACGGCTCAAAGGAAGGGAGCGCTGCGGGCTCGCAGACGCTCGGCTCGCTGCGGGCGGCGGGCGGATCATCAAGCTCTGTGCCGCTCTCCGAAGTTTTTCGCTCATCCACTTTTTGGCTCCTGGCCGGCAGCTTTTTTGTCTGCGGGGGAACCGCGAACGGACTCGTCGGCACCCATCTTATTCCTCACTCCATCGATCACGGCATTCCGCAGGTCACCGCCGCCGCCACCGTCGGCGTCATGGGCGGGCTCAACTTCGTCGGCACGGTGCTCTCCGGCTGGATGACCGACCGGGTCAATCCGCGCAAGTGGCTGGCTATGGTCTACGCGCTGCGCGGCCTCTCGCTGTTCATTCTTCCCTTTGTCACGGATTTCTCGGGCCTGTTCGTCTTCGCGGTTATTTACGGCCTCGACTGGTTTGCCACCGTGCCGCCTACCATCGCGTTGACCGCAGATACTTTCGGCAGGCAATCGGTGGGAAAAATTTTCGGCTGGATCTTCCTCGCTCATCAGGTCGGCGCGGCGCTCATGGCCGCCGGCGGAGGGATCATCCGCGACCGGCTGGGCGACTACCAGATGGCCTTCCTTGCGGGCGGGAGCATCGCGCTGATCGCCGCGGGCCTCGCCTTGAAAATCCCTTCGCGGCGCGCCGCAGCGTCAGTGACCGCAGTGCCCGGGGAAGTCCCAAGCGCATAGAAGGCGGAGTCGAGTCGTATGGAAAATCAGGCCTTTGTCGACTCGGTCGTTCGTGAGATCGTCCAGCCGGGCGTCGAATCGCTCATGAACATACGCTACTTCTCCGAGCTGAGAGAAGGGAAACTGTCCAAGCGCAGGCTTCAAGGCTTCGCCGTCCAACACTATCTCCACAACGTCGCGCTCTGCAAAGGGCTCGTCCTCTGCATGGCGAAGAACGCCGCCAATCCCGATCTCTACGAACATTTTCGCGAGCAGTTCAACGAAGAGCAGTATCACCCCGACCTGGCGAAAAACTTCGGCCTGGCCCTGGGACTCAGCGAAAAGGACTTCGCCGATTCCACGCCGGTCTTCGAGTGTCTGGCGCACACGAGCGCGGTGATCCGCGGCATGTTCCTGGGCTCTCCGGCGGAGACGCGCACCGGCGCGCTGGTCAACGAGAGCATGGTCTGCCGCTACTCGGAAGAGTTCGACGTCGCTCTCAGGAAACACTACGGGCTGGGCAACAAAGAATGCCAGTTTTTCACTGTGCACAAGGTCGCCGACGTGGAGCACGTCAAGGCGGCGGGCGAGGTCGTAGCGCGCTACGCGACATCGCCCGAGCAGCAGCGGGCCGTGCGCGTGGCGGCGCACAACATGGTGCGGTTTAAAATCGCCAAGTTCGAAGGGATTTACCAGGCCTACAGTTGAGTTCTTCGGTTAATCGGATTCCGTAAAATTGGAGACGCGCCACCGGTCGCCGTCCTTGCGCGTCACGATGAGCCAGCGGCGGAATTCCGGCGCGTCCTCCGCGCGAATGGTTCCTTCATAGAGAAAAGAGACCCGACCTGAGCCTTCCTTCTTCTCCACCAGCCGGTAATGCACCGAGGGCTTGCGCGTCGAAGCGTCGATGATCTGCCCAGCGGTCAAGCGAATCTCCTCGTCGATCTTTTCCAGCGCGACGCTCACGGCGAACTCTTTCGCTTTTCTGAGATCGATGTGCACGTAGTGCTGATCGACGAATTCCTCCGCGACGCCCTGCGCGGTTTGCAGGTCTTTACCGCAACCGCCGAGCAGGAGAGTGACCACCGATGACAACAGCGCTACGACTCGAAAGCGTCTCATGGTTGTCTTATTTCAGGTTTTGCGTCAACCAGTTGACCGATTCGTCCATCGCTTTTTGCAAGTCTGCCGGCTGCGACAGGCGATGATCCGCGCCCGGGAGGATACCCAGTTTCTTCGGGCCTGCCAGGGCCGCGTAAAGCTCATGCCCTTCCTCGACAGACACAGTGTCGTCCTGGTCGCCGTGGATCACCAGCGTAGGACAGGCGATCTTCCGGGCCGCCGCCGGGACATCGAGTTTCTCCAGGTCTTCAAGCAAGGTCACGTTGAGCCGCCGGCCGTGGTAGGGGATAGAGCCCGTCTCGCGCCACTGCCGCGCTTCGTCCGGTGTCAAAAGCTGCTCCGCGAATCTCTCGGGGTGCAACGGCGCCGCGATTGTGACCAGGGCGGCCACTTTGCTCTCCTGCGCGGCGAACAGCAGGGCGACCGTTCCTCCCATGCTCGAGCCCAGAACGCCGATCTTCTTCGGTCGGCGCTTCGCTATGAAATCGAACGCCGCCCGCAAGTCCTCCGCCTCGCCGCTGTAAGTGATGTCTTCAAACTTACCCTCCGATTCACCGGAGCAGGCAAAATCGAACCGCAGCGCCGCGATTCCCTTCGTCGCCAGCTCCCGGCTCATCGCCACCAGCTTCTCGCTCTCCTTGCTCGACTCCATCCCGTGACACAAGATGACCGCCGAGGCCGCTTCGCTGCGATCCGGCTCGTACAAAATTCCCACAAGCCTCTGCCCGCGGGGGTTGGAGAAAGTGATTCGCTCTTCGCTTGCCATGGGTTTGTGAAAGGAATTCCTACCAGGATTGCGCAGTGAGGGAACCTTCAACAGGATCAAAGAACCCGGAAATTTTCATATTGCCGGGTTATTTCAGCAGTCGGGTCCAGCACAAACGCAGATTCCGTCCAAGATCAGAGAGGATGGTGTGTCAGTGTGGCAACCCGTCACAAACGACCGCCTGTGGCTGACGACTCAAAGTCTGCCCCCACCGCCTTTGACCCCTTACGGGTGTTTTACGCTACAGCCTTGAAGGGCCGTACTTCCCGTAACACCCGTTCACCGAGTTTCTCTTCAGCCATGTCCATATCATACCGGCTCTGCAGGTTTAGCCAGTAGCGCGAGCTTTGCCCGAAGTAGCGACCGAGCCGCAAGGCTAGCTCTGCGGTAACCGGCCGTTTTCCGTGAACCAGGTGGCTAATACGCATAGCGGGCACCCCGATCTCGTGCGCCAGCCGGTATTGAGATAAACTAAATTCTTTTAGCAACTCCTCGAGATATACCCCCGGATGTACCGGGGCGATGCGCGCCTTGGTCATTTTGTCTCCCCCTTAATGATAATCCACGATTTCCACTTGTTCCGCGTGCCCCTCTCGCCACACAAAACAGATTCGCCATTGGTCATTGATTCGGATGCTGTGCTGCCCTTTGCGATCGCCCTTGAGGGCTTCCAACCGGTTTGAGGGCGGAAGGCGCAAATCCTCCAGCCTAACGGCCGAGTCGATCGCGTTGAGCCTCATAAAGGTCCGCTGCTGAATATCGCGCGGAAACTGCCGCACGAACTGGCGTCTGAATATCCGTTCAGTATCAGAGCACCGAAACGATCTGATCACGTCTAATAGTAAACAAATCGTTTACTATGTGTCAAGCTTACAAGAAGGTCGTGGTATTTTCTTTGCCGTTTCCAGTGTGAGAGATCGGGGGATCAGACGACAAGCTGGGCGCCTTACCTTTGCAGGTTTCATGACTCCGCCTCTATCCTGGCTTAACGCCTAAGGTATCGCATCGGTCGGCCGTCAAACAGGCAATCAAGGAACATATCCAAGCTTCGCTGATCATGGCCGGCGCCGACCTCATTCCCGTCATTGCTTTCCGGTCCAGCGGTAGTGGCCGTCTGAGGTCAGGTGAAAGCGTGCGCGGGGGACAGTGAGCTTGCCGCGGATGGACTTCACCTTCGTCGGAATGTTCCGCTTCTTCTCCAACTGATCCCACGTTACAGAGGGAGGGATGCCTTCTGAATTCAAGCTCAACCCGCGAGCCCGATGCGCTCTATACTAGCGGATATTTCCTCATTTTCGCAATTGCGAAAACGTGCAAGTTGGGACACGGGAATTTTCATTCAGTCGCGGATATAACATGGCACTTTCCGCTCTGTTGCAATGCAAAACCTCCATCCTTCCGACCCTCCATCCTTCGACTCGATCCCGCGACACAGAATCACCGTCGCTGAGGCTCCGCTTCGGTGCGGCTGGTGCGGAATTTACACAAGTGCCCGTCCGCTATTATTAGAGACACTTATAGGTTCTTCTCGTGGCATAAGAAGAGGTGGAAAATACTCCTGCCAGCCCGAAAAAATGGAGGAAAATAATTTTCTTGTTGACTCCAAATTGTCTTGACGACCAATAGTGACAATGGTAGTCATAGGACAGTTTGTTGTGGCTTACAGGTTGATAAGCTAGGTAGCGGAATCAAGTTGGGTTTTTGGCTGTAGGCTGATGTTGGCGATGTGGCTATCGAGAGTGCCCTTCTTTTGGCAGCCGAGAACGGCTGGCACAACCTCCTCGCTCATTTTTGCAGGGATACTGTCTTTTGTGGCTTCGGGGACGATGGCTGCGGAACAGGCTCCGTTTGTCACTCTCGACAAGGGATTCAGCAGCGGTATCCGAGAGCGGAAATTCGTTGTCGCCAAGACCGAGCAGGAATGGCAAGACCTCTGGCGCGCTCATGGGGCAAAAGTAAGTCCTCCAAAGGAGCCGCCCTCGGTTGATTTTGAAAAAGAGATGGTCGTGGCGGTGTTCTTGGGTGAGCGGCATAGCGGCGGCTATCGAATCGAGATCGTGAGGATAGAGGAAGATTTACAAAACCGGCAACTCACGGTTGGTTGGCGGGAAACGAAACCGCCACCAGGGGCGATGACGATCCAAGCCCTAACGCAGCCGTATCAGATTGTGAAGCTGAAGACGTCGGAATTTCCGGTAGCGTTTGTCTTTGACGGCTAACAGAGATCCGAGACGTCCATGATGTCAGGACATAAAGTCAGGGTGCTTGGGCTGTTGTTGGTCCTCGGTCAGCCGGCATTCGCCGCAGACGCGCCGGACAACTCGATCATTTCTTATACTGAAAGGGGCGAAGTCATACACCGAACTCTCACGCCAAACGGCAAAGTAACGGACCAGTTGCCCTACGCCGAAGGCGAGGTTCTAGTCAGATTCAAAGATTCCGTCTCCCCGACCAGAAGGGCCTCGGCTCACCAACGGCTACAAGGCGCTCCAATCAAGAGATTTAGTCACGTTAGGAACTTGGAGCATGTAAAGCTGCCTCGCGGCATGTCTGTTGAGCAAGCCATCAGATCATATCGAAGTCATCCCGATGTACTCTACGCTGAGCCGAATTACATTGTAGAGACTCTCGGCGTCCCGAACGATCCGTCCTTCCCATCGCAATGGAATCTTCAGAATACCGGCCAGAATGGCGGCACGCCGGGCGCGGACATTAAAGCGGTGCAAGCATGGAATATTACCACGGGAAGCAGCGACGTTGTCGTGGCGGTTATTGATACAGGCGTGGATTACAATCACGTGGACCTCGCTGGAAACATCTGGCGGAACGATGCTGACTGCAACAACAATGGCATCGACGATGACGGCAATGGGTATATCGACGACTGTTACGGTATCGATACGTTCAATCACGACTCCGATCCGATGGACGATAACGATCACGGCACGCATGTCGCAGGCATCATCGGGGCCGTCGGCAACAACTCGCTGGGTATCGTCGGTGTCAACTGGAACGTCAAAATCATGCCGTGCAAGTTCATAGGCTCGCAGGGATATGGTTTTCTTTCTGGAGCCATCGCCTGTTTGGACTACGTCAAGGCGATGAAGGATAGAGGCGTAAATATCGTCGCCACTAACAACAGCTGGGGCTCGTACTATTTTTCTCAAGCATTAGCGGATGCAATCGATGCTCAGCGGGAAAGCGGCCTTCTCTTTGTCGCAGCACCCGGCAATGACGGGGTAGATTATCCTTCTTACCCGGATGCTTTTTATCTCTCGAATATCATCTCTGTGGCGGCGACTGATCAACTCGATGACCTCGCGTTTTATTCAAATTACGGCAGTACAACTGTACATGTGGGCGCTCCGGGGAATCTTATCCTCAGCACGACGGCAGGAAATACGTACAAAGTCTTCAGCGGCACCTCCATGGCCGCGCCTCATGTTGCCGGTCTTGCGGCGCTGCTTAAAGCGCAAGTGCCGGGACGCGACTGGAAAACGATCAAGAATCTGATTCTAACATCAGGCGACAAGCTGGCTTCCACCGGTCCTATACCCGTCACGTGGAAGCGTATTATCACTGACAAACGAATCAATGCCTTGCGTTCGCTGACGTGTTCAAATTCACCCGTGCTCGCGCGCCTGCGACCTTCAGTCGATCAAACCGCCGGAGACATCAACATAGGAACGCCGGTGAATTTGTCTGCGATTCATATCAACTGCGGCGCGCCGAACGGCGAGATCGACGTCGTGGTCGTCGAGACGGGCGAGAGGGTGAGGCTCCACGACGATGGTCGCAATTTCGACCAAGTGGCCGGCGACGGAATCTATTCCGGCCAGTGGCTGCCGTCAGCGGGGGGAACTTTTACGTTGGAATTTCCCGACGGCGATTCGTTCAAAGTCGAAGTCGATTCCGACCTAAAGCCTGGATTTCCGGCGAAGGCATATACCACGGCAATATTTTACCAGGACGGACCGGCTGTGCACGCGCTGGTGGGCAATATCGACAGCGATCCGAACCCGGAGATCGTAGTCAGCGCCGGGCAGCTCTACGCGTATAAATCGGATGGTTCCGTCGTACCCGGCTGGCCAGTGGATGACAACTTCGGTGCGGGGTATCCCGCTATGGGAGAGCTATCGAAGGACTCGCCGGGCCTTGAGGTATTCTCGGGATATCTCGATATCGGAGAGGATTATCAGTATCACGCGGCCATGGGAGCGTATTCCGGCACCGGTGCTCCTCTGCCCGGCTGGCCTCAACTTTCGCAAGGCCTTATCCGCTGGCCTTCATTGCTGATCGATATCGACGGCGATGGCGTCGATGAGATTTTTGTTCCGAAAGAAGGTTCCGTCTATGGCTATCGAGCCGACGGCTCGCCCCTCCCGGGTTGGCCGGTGACTGTAGGGGGCGAGTTTGTCGGTATGCTGGCGGCGGCAGATCTCGACGGCGACGGTCGGCCGGAGATTGTTTTCGGCGCTAATGGAAAATTATATGCCTACCATGACAATGGAAGCACGCTGACCGGCTTTCCGGTTTCTGGAGTGTGGTCGGGGTATACCGTTATCGGAGACGTAGATGGCGACGGCGTTCCTGAAATTATCGTACAGGGCTTCGTGTACGGTCACACGGCAGTCGTGATCTATTCTAGTTTCGGCTTTGTTAAGAGAACGATCGACATCGGCTATATCGGCAATTTTAGAGGTCCGCCTGCGCTCGCCGATCTCGATGGAGATGGAATTCCTGAAATCATAATTCAAACCGAATACGCGCTAACGGTTGTGCGTGGCGACGGCTCCACATTTCCGGGATGGCCGGTTGTTTTTTGGGCGGAGGGACTAGGCGGTTGGGAAAATTCCGCGCCGGCGGTCGGGGATGTCGACGGCGACGGACTCCCCGATATTGTGATAACGACCGGAATCGGCGGTTCGGGTATTTGGGCTGAGATACGAGCATACAATCGAACCGGAGCCATGCTCCCAAATTTTCCAAAGCGGCGCCAGCTTGGATATGGAGCGGTTCCGGCGATCGCCGACCTGGACCTCGACGGCCGGAACGAAATCATTGTAACGACAGATTTGGATTGGTTCGGAGACTATTACAAAGTCTGGGTCTATGATCTGGGTGGTCCGTCCCCGCATGGCGCTGTGCAATGGAGCCAGCTCATGGGTGGCCCTAAGCATCATGGTTTTTATGCCGGCGGCTTTTCGGTTCCGCAACGCGCAATCCTAAGAATCACGACTAAAGGCACGAAAAGCGGAACCGTCACCGGCGGCGGAGTTGATTGCGGTAAACTTTGCTCGCGGACCTATGATCCTGGAACAACGATAACCCTTGTCGCTACGCCGGCTCCCGGGTCGACATTTACAGGCTGGAAGGACGGTGGTTGCAGCGGCACGGGTCCGTGCACGCTCAAAATAGACTCCGATACATTCGTCACCGCAATCTTCGGCGATATTATGTCGCTGAAAGTCGGTACAATGGGTCCCGGAATCGGCGAGGTGTTCGCTCGCAGCGGCATCCATTGCGGGACCGACTGCGAGGAAGATTATAACGCAAACGAATACCACAACATCTATGCAGCGTATGCGGCGGGTTCCAAACACTTAGGCTGGATCTGGCCTGGCGGCGGCGAAGACTGCACCTATATCTACGGCGGTTGCAGTACGAGGGCGGGTCCATCCTCCTTGACAGCGGTTTTCGGCCTAACTTCTCTTGCCAGCGTAGTCGTCGCCAAACGGGGGACGGGTGATGGGACGATTACGAACACGATCAACTCCACAACATGCCGACCGCCTTGTGTCCAAAATTTTCCTTTCCGCACTGTCGTGACGATAAACGCGGTGCCCGGCGAAAATTCAAGCTTCTCAGGGTGGCAGCAAAATCCGTCACCAAGAGGGAACCCCTGCACTGGAATAACTAGTTGCCAGTTATCCAACAATTCGGACACCTGGTTACTGGCGGTCTTCGATAAAATTTTGAGTCTGGTCAGCCCCTTTCAAGGAGCTGTTTGGCGCATAGGTAAAACGCAACAGATCCAATGGGGGTACTCCGGCCGGGTCGACGCTTCTACGGTCCGCATCGACCTTTCACGTGACGGCGGTCAGACGTGGACGCCGATTACCAAAAATATACGCAACGGTGGCTTGGCTACTTGGAAAGTGAAAGGACCCGCTAGCAAACAGGCCAAAATCCGCGTGTGCAATGTCCGCGTCGCTTCAGGCTGCGAGACGAGCGGAACCTTCACCATTCAATGACATCGAGTTTAACAACGCTCATAGCTACCGGTCTGCTGAGCTGGTCTTTGGTGGGTGGAAGTCTCCCCGCCGGTTTGACACTCAACAGTTCCACGGGCGCGATCACAGGCATCCCGACGCAAACAGGAACCTTTAACCTCACCTTCCAAGTCACCGACCCGCTCGGCGGTCAGGCGCAGAAAAACCTTACGCTGACAATCAAGTAACTGACAGGGGTCGGCCGTCGACTGTCGAGCATCTGCCGATGTGCGGGGCTAAGAAGTTGACGAACCGGTTTGAAACAACTACACTTTTGCGGGGACACAAAATGGCGGTACTTAAAGATTACAGCTACACGGTCATCTTTGAGCCTCTGGAGCAAGGGGGCTATCAGGCGGTCGTGCCTGCCCTCCCCGAAATAATCACCGCCGGTCGCACTCTGAAGGAGGTCCGCCGGATGGCCCGCGATGCCATCCGTTGCGCGCTGGAAGGGATGGCCAAGGAAAAAGTTGCGTTTCCGAGAGAGATTTCCAAGGAGCCTCGCGCTGAAAAAATTCGCGTCAGCCTGAAGGCGGCTTGAGCAGCTGAGTTTAGCTTACCTCTTACGTGCTACCCGCGACCGGTCCCGTTTCACTTCCGTCCTCACCTCTAAGTCCCCAGAACCACAGCGGGAATTTTGTTTTAAAGCGGGCGGGTGGTATACTAGTGTAGTGGCTCAGAAATTCGTCATCTAATTCCGACCGTCATTCCGGCCAACCCCCGCGAAAGCGGGGGGCGAGCCGGAATCCATACCCCCTCTTTGTCTCCCCCTTAGCAAGGGGGAGATTTAGTGGGGGTTCTGGATACCCGCTTTCGCGGGTATGACGAAGGGAGAGGTCAGGGTTCCTTTTGCGAACTTCTGATACAGGACACTAGAATTCAAATCGTTTTTGGGAGTCGAAGAACGTGGAGGATTTGATCGACCAATATGCGGGTTATCTCAAGTTGGAGCGGAACGTCTCGCCTCACACGCTCAGAAACTATCTAAGTGATCTCAGGCAGTTTGAAGGGTTTCTCCGCGAGAAGGGGCTTTGTGTCGATCAGGACAAGAAGATCAAGTTCGAGGAAGTGGACGTCCATGTGGTGCGGGCCTATCTGGCGTCGTTGTCGAAGCGCAACCGGAAGAGTTCGATCGGCAGAAAGCTTGCGGCGCTTAAAGGCTTGTTCCGCTATCTCGTGAGAGAGAAGCAGCTCTCGCGCGATCCGCTCTCGTTCATCTCCACGCCGAAGCAGGAAAAACCGCTGCCAAAGTTTCTTACGGTTGACGATGTCTTCCGCCTGTTGGGCGGCATTCAAGGTCAGGGAACGCTGGATATTCGTGACCGGGCGGCGTTGGAAGTTCTCTACTCGACGGGAGTTCGGGTGAGCGAGTTGGTCGGTCTCAACTGGGGTGACATCGATTTTCGGCTGGGCATCGTCCGCGTCCTCGGCAAGGGATCGAAGGAACGAATTGTTCCGATCGGTGAAATCGCGCTCAAGACTCTTCGGGATTACGGTGACGAGCAGACGCGGCAATGGAAACAGGCGGCCAAGGGTGAAGTCCCCGTGTTCTTGAATCATCGCGGGAAACGCATTACAACCCGTAGCGTTGCGCGGATCGTGGAGAAACATTTGAAAATTGTGGGGATCCCGGTGCGCATGGGGCCGCACGGCCTGCGCCATACTTTCGCGACGCACCTGTTGAACGGCGGAGCGGATCTCCGCGCGATCCAGGAGTTGCTGGGCCACGCGAGCCTCTCGACGACGCAGCGCTACACGCACGTGAATCTGGATCAGCTCACGGCGGTCTACGACCGCGCGCATCCGAGAGCGTAGAGGGAATTTTGGATTTTAGATTTTGGATTTTCGATTGAATGAATCCAAAATCGGAAATTGATAACATGTTTCACGGAACAACCATATTGGCCGTCCGCCACAAGGGTAAAGTCGTCGTGGTCGGCGACGGGCAGGTAAGCCTGGGGCAGACGGTGATGAAGCACACCGCGCGCAAGGTGCGGAAGCTCTTTCACGACAAGGTCATCGCGGGCTTCGCCGGCGCAACGGCGGACGCGTTTACGCTGTTTGAGAAGTTCGAGGCGAAGCTCGAGCAGTTCAACGGCAATCTCAAGCGCGCCGCGGTGGAGCTTGCCAAGGACTGGCGCACGGACCGGGTCCTGCGCCGGCTCGACGCGCTGTTGATCATTGCGGACCTGGAGAATGCATTGGTAGTCTCAGGGGCCGGAGACGTAATAGAGCCGGACGACGGCGCGATAGCGATCGGCTCCGGCGGAAATTACGCGCTCGCCGCCGCGCGGGTGTTGATGAAGCACACACAGCTCGACGCGCGCGCGATTGCCGAGGAGTCGATGCGGACGGCGGCGGCGATCTGTGTGTATACGAACGATCAGTTGACCTTTGAAGAACTGCCGTAGGGTAGGGATGAGGGATGAAAGCTGAAAGCTGAAAGATGAAAGACCTCAGAACAGAACGGATACTGGAAACCACGCCGACCGATTCGCCGGCGCCGGTGATGACGCCGCGGGAGATCGTCTCGGAGCTTGACCGCTACATCGTGGGGCAGAAGGACGCGAAGCGGGCGGTGGCGATCGCGCTGCGCAACCGCTGGCGGCGCCAGCTCGTGTCGGAGGATCTCCGGGAGGAGATCGCGCCGAAAAATATCATCATGATCGGGCCGACCGGCGTAGGCAAAACCGAGATCTCGCGCCGCCTCGCCAAGCTCTCCCAGGCGCCCTTTATCAAAGTCGAGGCCTCCAAGTTTACCGAGGTGGGCTATGTAGGCCGGGACGTCGAGTCGATCATCCGCGATCTCACGGAGCTCGCGATGAATATGGTCAAGGAAGAGGAAAAGCAGAAGGTCGAGCTGCGCGCGCGGGATCTGGCCGAAGAAAAGGTCCTGGACCTCCTGCTGCCCCCGCTCCAGATCGGCAAGCCGGAGTCGGATGCCGCCGAGATTGCGCGGGCCATGGGAACCAGGGAGAAGCTCAAGCGGATGCTGCGCGAGGGAAAGCTCGACGAGCGCTTCGTTGACATCGAGATGACGCAGACGATCATGCCGATGATCGAGGTCATGACGCCGCAGGGGATGGAGGGAATGGAGTTCAATATCAAAGAGATGTTCTCCAATCTCATGCCCAAAAGGACAAAAAAGAGAACGGTGAAGGTCCCGGAGGCGCTGGAGATCCTCACCCAGGAGGAGGCGAGCAAGCTGATCGACATGGACAAGGTCGTCTCCGAGGCGGTGCGCCGGGTGGAGCAATCCGGCATCGTCTTCATCGACGAGATCGACAAGATCGCGGGGCGGGAATCGATGCACGGTCCCGACGTCTCCCGCGAGGGAGTCCAGCGCGATCTGCTGCCGATCGTGGAAGGCTCGACCGTCAACACGAAGTACGGCATGGTCAAGACCGATCACATCCTGTTTATCGCTTCGGGCGCCTTTCACAGCACGAAGCCCTCGGACTTGATCCCCGAATTTCAGGGGCGCTTTCCGATCCGGGTGGAGCTTAGCTCGCTCGGCAAGGAGGAATTCGTCCGCATCCTGACGGAGCCGAAAAATGCCTTGATCAAACAATATGTCGCCCTGTTGGAAACGGAGGGGATTCATCTGACGTTCGGCGACGACGCCATTCTGGAAATCTCCCGCATCGCCGCGGATGTGAACGAGAGAATGGAGAACATCGGCGCCCGCCGCCTCCATACGGTGATGGAGAGACTGCTGGACGAGATCTCCTACTCCGCGCCGGAGATGCACGGCAAGGAAGTGGCGATCGACGCCCAGTACGTGCGCGACCGGCTGGATCCGATTCTGAAGGACGAAGATCTGTCGCGGTATATTCTTTAGCTGACAGCTCTCAACACTCAGTTAGAGGATTCGCTGATGGCTGACACCTGACCGCTGAAAGCTTGATCAAAGCCGTGGAACGTTACATCGGGAAAGCCGAAGTGTTGATGGAAGTGCTGCCCTTTATCCGGCGCTTCTACGGGAAGACCTTCGTCATCAAGTACGGCGGCAGCGCCATGACGGACGAAGAGTTGAAGAACAGCTTCGCGCAGGACATCGTGCTGCTCAAGTATGTCGGCATCAATCCTGTGGTCGTTCACGGCGGCGGGCCGCAGATCAACGAGATGCTGGAGAAAGTGGGGACGCCGACGCAGTTTGTGCGGGGCATGCGGGTCACGGACCAGGCGACGATGGATATCGTCGAAATGGTGCTGGTGGGCAAGATCAACCAGGAGATCGTCAACCTCATCAATCAGCACGGCGGCACGGCCGTCGGCTTGTCGGGCAAAGACGGCGAGCTTATCATCGCGCGCAAGATGACCGTCACGGTTAAGACGGAAGGGGGCGAGCCCGAGACGGTGGATATCGGCATGGTCGGTGAGATCGTCGGCATCAACCCGACGATCATCAATTCGCTTGACGAAAACAAATTCATTCCGGTCATCGCTCCCGTGGGCGTGGGGCGAAAGGGCGAGACCTACAATATCAACGCCGACCTCGTCGCGGGGCAAATCGCCGAAGCGCTGGGCGCGGAGAAGCTCATCCTGCTAACCGACGTCGAAGGGGTGAAAGACAAGGACGGAGAGCTGTTGAGCACGCTCAAGGTCAACCAGGCCCGCAAGCTCATTCAGGAAGGCGTGGTCGGCGAGGGGATGATTCCCAAGGTCGAGTGCTGCATGGAGGCATTGAAAGGGGGCGTGGGCAAGACTCACATCATCGACGGCAGAGTGAAGCACGCCGTGCTGCTCGAAATCTTTACGAAAGAGGGAGTGGGAACCGAGGTAGTGCGGAAATAACCATGAACAACCGACAGATCGTCAAACTCACCGAGCGCTACGTCGCCAACACCTACGCGCGCTATCCGATCGCGCTGGTGCGGGGCAAGGGGGCGCGGGTGTGGGACGCCGACGGCAAGGAATATCTCGATTTCGTCGGCGGCATCGCGGTCAACGCGCTCGGCCACGGCCATCCGGCCGTCGCGCGCGCGATCCGCCAGCAGGCCGCGAAGCTGCTTCACGTCTCGAACCTGTATCACATCGCGCCGCAGTCCGAGCTGGCGCGGGAGTTGTGCCGCCGTTCCTTTGCCGAGCGGGTTTTTTTTTGCAACAGCGGCGCGGAGGCGAATGAGGCGGCGATCAAGCTCACGCGGCGCTACGGCGCCGAGTGGCTCGGCGGCAAGTACGAGATTCTTTCGACCTACAATTCTTTCCACGGCCGGACTTTAGCGACGCTCACCGCCACCGGGCAGGAAAAGGTGCGCGCCGGCTATGACCCGCTCCCCACCGGCTTTCGCCAGGTGCCATACGGCGACTTGAAGGCGATGGAGGCGGCGATCGACGAGGAAAAAACGGCCGCCATTCTCGTCGAGCCGATCCAGGGCGAGGGGGGGGTCGTCGTCCCCGACAAGAGTTATTTGCAGGGGCTGAGAGAGTTGTGCGATCAGAAAGGGCTTTTGCTGATCTTCGACGAAGTCCAGGTTGGGATGGGGCGAACGGGCAAGCTTTTCGCCTACGAGCATTTCGGCGTCGAGCCCGACATCATGACTCTGGCCAAGGCGCTGGGTGGTGGCTTGCCGTTGGGGGCGATGCTGGCCAAGGAAAAGGTCGCGCGAAGTTTCGTTCCCGGCGCCCATGCCTCCACTTTCGGCGGCAATCCGCTCGCCTGCAACGTCGGCCTGGCTGTGTTAAAAACCCTGATTCAAGGCGGCGTTCTCAAGAACTGCGTGAAGATGGGGAAAGTCCTGGTCCAGGCGCTGCTCGGAATGAAAAAGCGCTTTTCATCGATCCGCGACGTGCGCGGCAAGGGGCTGATCGTCGGCATGGAGTTGGATATCGACGGAACCAAGATCGTGGAGGAGTGCATGAAGGCCGGTCTCTTGATCAACTGCACGGCGCATAAAGTTCTGCGCTTCATTCCGCCGCTGATCATCGGCGAGAAAGAGATCGAGCGCGGGCTGGGAATTTTAGAGAAAGTTCTCTCGCGCCGATAACCCGAAGCCTTTTTTTGCTCCAATGAAAAAGAGAGATTTACTGAGCTGGAGAGATCTCAGCCGCAAGGATATCGAAGGGCTTTTGTCGCTTGCCCGTAAGCTCAAGCGGGAGCTTAAGCGCGGGGTGGCGCATCGGCGCCTCGCCGGAAAGACGCTCGCGCTGGTCTTCGAAAAACCGAGCTTGAGGACGCGGGTCAGCTTCGAGACCGGGATGATGCAGCTCGGGGGCCACACGGTCTTTCTCGGCCCCGATGAGATTCGCCTCGGCGTTCGGGAGAGCGTCGCCGATTGCGCCAGGGTCCTCAGTCGCTGGGTGGATCTGATCGTGGTGCGGACCTTCTCCCAGGCGACGCTCGAAGAGATGGCTTCCCACGCGACCGTGCCGATCATCAACGGGCTGACGGACGTTTACCATCCCTGCCAGGTGTTGGCCGACTGCCTGACGCTGTTGGAGCACAAAGGGAGGCTCGACGGCTTGAAGATCGCGTTCATCGGCGACGGCAACAACATGGCCCATAGCTGGATGGAGGCGGCGGAAAAGCTCCCGCTAACGGTTGCGGCGGCTTGCCCGAAAGGCTACGAGCCTGACGCCGATGTCGTTCGCGCAGCCAAAGCGAATGGCGCTCGCGTCGTGGTCACGCGGGACGTAGCCGAAGCTGCGCGGGGAGCGGACGTGCTCTACACTGACGTTTGGGCGAGCATGGGCCAGGAGAGCGAGGCGGAGAGCCGCCGGCGAGTGTTTCAGGGCTACCAGATCAATCGCGAGGTGCTCGCACTGGCGAAAAAGGACGCGGTGGTGATGCACTGCCTTCCCGCTCATCGGGGCGAGGAGATCACCGACGAGGCGTTGGAGGGTCCGCAGTCCATCGTCTTCGATCAGGCGGAGAATCGGCTGCATGCGCAGAAGGCGATCATGTTATGGTTGGTGAAAGGGAGGTAAGGAATTTTAGATTTTAGATTGCCGATTTCCGATTAATCTAAAATCCAAAATCCAAAATCGAAAATCATGAGCGCGGCAGAGGTCAACAAAGTTGTGCTGGCCTACTCCGGGGGATTGGACACCTCCGTGATTTTGCGCTGGCTGATCGAGACCTACGATTGCGAGGTCGTCGCCTACTGCGCCGATCTCGGCCAGGGCGAGGATCTGGGCGCGGTCCGGCAGAAGGCGTTCAAGACCGGCGCGAGCAAGGTCGTCGTCGATGACGTGCGCGAAGAATTCGTCCGGCACTATATCTTTCCCATGCTGCGGGCGAACGCGGTGTATGAGGGATCGTATCTTCTCGGCACTTCGATCGCGCGACCGCTGATCGCCAAACGACAGATCGACACGGCCCTCAAGGAGAAGGCTGATGCGGTCTCCCACGGCGCCACCGGCAAGGGCAATGATCAGGTGCGGTTCGAGCTGACCTACTATGCGTTGAAACCGGACGTCAAGGTCATAGCCCCGTGGAGAATCTGGGACCTCAACTCGCGGCGCGCGCTGGTGGCCTACGCCAAGCGCCACGGCATCCCCGTGCCCGTGACGCGCAAGCGCCCTTACAGCACCGACCGGAACCTCTTTCACATCAGCTACGAAGGCGGGATTTTGGAAGACCCCTGGAAAGAGCCGCCGGCGGATATGTTTGTCTGGACGCGTCCGGTCGAGAAGGCGCCGGGGCGGCCCGAATACATCGAGATCGATTTCTCCCGCGGCGACCCCGTGGCGCTTAACGGCAAGCGGCTGTCGCCGGCGACGTTGTTGGCCGCGCTCAATGCGATGGGCGCCAAGCACGGCATCGGCAGAGTGGATCTGGTGGAGAACCGCTACGTCGGCATGAAGTCGCGCGGCGTGTATGAGACGCCGGGCGGGACGATTCTGCACGTCGCTCATCGCGCGATCGAGTCGATTACCATGGACCGCGAGGTGATGCGCATCCGCGACTCGCTGATTTCAAAGTATGCCGAGCTGGTTTACTATGGATACTGGTTCTCGCCGGAGCGGGAACTTTTGCAGCAGACCGTCGACGCGGCTCAACGGAACGTGAGCGGGCGGGTGCGGCTCAAGCTCTGCAAAGGCAATGCCGCCGTGGCGGGCCGGAGATCGAGCCGCTCGCTCTACGATCCGCGCGTGGCGAGCTTCGAGGAGGGCGGGGGATACGATCAGGCGGACGCCGAAGGCTTCATCCGGCTGAATTCGCTGCGGCTTAGATTGCGGCGGCTGAAACAAGGGAGAAGGCAGTAGGCAGGAGGCAGCAGGCAACGAGAAGAAACTTGTCTCGTTGTCTTACTACTGCCTATTGCCTCATGCCTGAGGGGTGGATGAAAGTTTCTAAAGTGGGTGGGTGGAAAAAACTTTGGGGTGGACGGTTCGCGGGGCGAACGGCCGGGTCGGTCGAGGCTTTCACCGCCTCAATCGACGTGGACAAGCGGCTTTACCGCCACGATATTGCCGGAAGCATCGCGCACGCCCGGATGCTGGCGAAGCAGCGGATTATCTCCCAGCGGGAGGCGCGGCGGATCGCGCGCGGCCTGCAGGCGATTCAGAGAGAGATCGAAGAGGGGAAATTTCGCTTCTCCACGGCCGACGAAGACATTCACATGAACATCGAGCGGCGGCTGATCGCCAAGATCGGCAGAGCCGGGGAGAAGCTTCACACGGCGCGGAGCCGCAACGACCAGGTGGCCCTGGACATGCGGCTCTACCTGCGCGAGGAGTTGGGGATTATCCTGACAGCTCTTGGCGATCTCAGACGGGAGCTTGCGCGCGCCGCCAAGCGGCATCTCAAGGCCATCATGCCGGGCTACACCCATCTCCAGCGCGCGCAGCCCGTGCTGTTCTCGCACCATCTGCTTGCGTATGCCGAGATGTTCGAGCGCGACGGCGAGCGGATGGCCGACTGCCTAAAGCGGGTGAACGTTCTGCCGCTCGGCGCCGGCGCGTTGGCCGGGACTACGCTGCCCATCGACCGAGCCTACGTCGCCCGGCTGTTGGGCTTCCCGCGCATCTCGAAGAACAGCATCGACGCGGTGAGCGACCGGGACTTCGCGCTGGAATTCCTCGCCGCCTCGGCGATCGTCTTCGTTCATCTGAGCCGGCTGGCGGAAGAGCTGGTCTTGTGGTCGAGCCGGGAATTTGGTTTTATTGAGCTTCCCGACGACTATTGCACGGGCAGCTCGATGATGCCGCAGAAGAAAAATCCGGACGTGCCGGAACTGATCCGCGGCAAGAGCGGCCGGATTTTCGGCCACTTCCAGGCGCTGCTGACGTTGATGAAGGGGCTGCCGCTGGCCTACAATCGCGACCTTCAGGAGGACAAGCGTCCCCTGTTCGACACGGTCGATACGGTCAAAGCGAGCTTGCAGATGACGACGGGGATTTTGCCGGGCATTAAGGTCAACGCGGAAAGAATGGCGGCGGCCGTTCTGGATGGATTGATGAACGCGACCGATCTCGCGGATTACCTCGTGTCCAAGGGTATGCCGTTTAGATCGGCGCACGGTGTCGTGGGCGCCATTGTGCGGCTCTGCCTCGATCGAGGACGGAGGATCGAGGAGCTGTCGCTCAAGGAGTTGAAACGATTTTCTCCCAAGATCGAAAAGGATGTCTATTCCTATCTGACACCGCAGGCCGCGGTCGAGCGGCGCCGATCCGCGGGCGGAACGGCGCCGGCCAACGTGCGGCAGCGGCTGAGAGAAATGGGGGTTTTATGAAAATACGATCGAGGATGGAAGATAGAGGATGGAGGATCGCAAATCACCTGCTGGCTGCGAGCTTCCTCGTCAGTGTCGTTGTGGTGGGGATCGGCGGCTGCGGTAAAAAGGGAGACCCGCGCGCGCCGGAGCTGGCGATGCCGCAGACCATTAAGGATCTGAGAGGACGGCCTGATAAGGCAGGAATCGCGCTCACCTGGACCCGGCCGACACAATATGTGGACGGGCAGGCGCTGAAGGACCTCGCCGGCTTTGTGATTTTCCGCAAGGAGATTTCCAAGAGCTGCCCGGACTGCCCCGTGCCGTACCGCGAGCAGGCGGCGGTCAACGTCGAGGACCAGGAGAAGTTCATGAAGAAGAAGCAATACGGCTTCGTCGATAAAGAGCTTAAGCCGCAGACGACCTATCGCTATCGCATCTTCTCCAAGCTCATGGATAATTCACTCAGCGACCCCTCCAACGAGATCGAGGTCGCCTGGCAGCCCTGATGCATTACTTCGACTACCGCAACGGCGAGCTTTTCGCCGAGCAAGTTCCCGTGCGCCGCATCGCCAAAGAAGTCGGAACCCCGGCGTATATCTATAGTTTGGCGACGCTCAAGCGCCACTACCAGGTGTTCGATCGGGCCTTTGCCCGAGTGCCGCATGTGATCTGTTTTTCGGTCAAGGCGAATTCCAACCTGGCGGTGCTCCGAACCTTCGCCAAAGAGGGGAGCGGCTTCGATATCGTCTCCGGCGGCGAGCTGTTTCGCGCGCTCAAAGCGGGCGGCGATCCCCAAAAGATCGTTTTTTCCGGCGTGGGAAAGAAGAGAGAAGAGATCGAAGACGCGCTCGACGCCGGGATTTTGATGTTCAACGTCGAGTCCGAGCAGGAGCTGACTTTTTTGGACGACGTAAGCGCCGTCCGGGGGAAGAGGGCGCCGATCAGCCTGCGGGTAAATCCCGATGTCGATCCGCAGACCCATCCTTACATTTCGACCGGAATGAAGAAGAGCAAGTTCGGGATCGAGATCAAGCGCTCGGTAGAGTTGTATAAGAAAGCTTTGTCGCTCAAAAACCTGGAGGTGATCGGCGTCGATTGCCACATCGGATCGCAGCTCACCTCGGTCGGCCCCTTTGTCGATGCGCTGTCTCGAATCAGGGAATACCTCGATCGGGTCCTGGTCGGCTATCTCAGAAAAGAAGGGGCGAATATCCGCTATCTCGATCTCGGCGGCGGCTTGGGGATTCAATACAAGGACGAAGAGCCGCCCCATCCCGAAGAGTATGCGGCCGCTCTGACGCAGGGACTGGAAGGGCTCGACGTGACGCTGATCCTCGAGCCGGGCCGCGTGATGGTCGGGAACGCGGGAATTCTGGTTACCGAGGTTCTCTATCTGAAGGAGACCGACGAGAAGAAATTCGTCGTGGTCGACGGCGGCATGAACGATCTCATCCGGCCCGCGCTCTACGGCTCGTACATGGGCATCCGGCCCGTGGTCGAGCGCAAGGCGGAGACGATCGTCGCCGACGTCGTGGGGCCGATCTGCGAGAGCGGGGACTTCTTTGCCAAGGATCGGGAAATTTCACGGCCCCGGCCCGGCGACCTCCTGGCCGTTATGAGCGCCGGCGCCTACGGCTTCACTATGGCTTCCAACTACAACTCGCACCCGAAGCCGCCGGAAGTTCTGGTGGACGGCGATAAATTCTACGTTGTCAGGCAAAGAGAGACCCTGGAAGATCTCATCAGGGGAGAAACGATCCCTCCGACTCTCCTATAGGTCGAAGGGTTTCAGGGTTCAAGAGTTTAAGGGTTAAGATGCGTGAGCTTCATTTCACCAAGATGCACGGTTGCGGCAACGATTTCGTCTTTATCGACTGCCTCAACGGCGAGCAGCGCGACCTGGAGAAATTGGCCAAGCGGCTCTGTGACCGCCGCTTCGGCATCGGCGCGGATCAACTGCTCACGGTTCATCCCTCGAAGATCGCCGACTTCAAGATGGAGATCTACAACGCCGACGGCGGCCAGGTGGAGATGTGCGGCAACGGCATCCGCTGCTTCGCCAAGTATGTGCGCGACCACGGCCTAACGCAGAAAAACGAGCTTCAAGTCGAAACGCTTGCGGGCATCATCCGTCCGCGCCTGGTTGGCGGCCTGGTCGAGGTGGACATGGGCGAGCCGATCCTCGAAGGCCGGAAGATACCGGTGAATGCCGACGGGAAAATAGTCAATCACCCGCTGGAGGTCGATGGACGGACGTACAGCGTCACTTGTGTCTCGATGGGGAACCCGCACTGCGTACTTTATCTCGACGACCCGGACAGTTTGGATCTTGAGAGGCTGGGGCCGCGCTTCGAGCATCATCCTTTTTTCCCTAAACGGGTCAACACGGAGTTCATCAAAGTGCTTGGCTCGGCGGAAATCCGCATGCGTACTTGGGAGCGCGGCGCCGGGGAGACCTGGGCCTGCGGGACGGGCGCCTGCGCCGCGGCCGTAGCCGGCGCGCTCACGGGAAACAACGGGAGAAAAGTCACCGTGCATCTGCGCGGCGGCGATCTGCTCATCGAATGGCGCGAGAACAACCGCGTCTATATGACCGGCGGGGCGGAAGAGGTGTTTCAGGGGACGGTAAAGGTATGACGGAGGGCAGTGTCATGTTTGCGGGTTCAATGGTCGCTCTAGTGACGCCTTTCAAAGACGGCAGCGTCGATTGGCAGAGTCTCGAAGAGCTGGTTGAGTTTCATATCAAAAATGGAACGAACGGAATCGTTCCGTGCGGGACGACGGGGGAATCCGCCACGCTGGATCACGTAGAGCATCATGAGGTCATCAAAGCGGTGGTCAAGGCGGTTAAAAAGCGCGTGCCCGTGATCGCGGGGACCGGGTCGAACTCGACTCAGGAAGCCGTTGACCTTACGATCGGCGCGGAGCGGGCCGGCGCCGACGGCGCGCTCATGATTTCCCCATATTACAACCGCCCGACGCAGGAGGGCATCTACCAGCATTACAAGAAAGTTGCCGCATCGGTCGGAATCCCCCTGATCGTCTACAACATTCCGGGGCGCACGGGATCGAAGATCGAGCCGGAGACGCTTGCCCGGCTCGCGGAAATCAAAAACGTCGCCGGTGTAAAAGAAGCGACCGGCTCGATCGATCAGGCGATCGACGTGATCCGCCTCTGCGGCGACCGCTTCGCGGTCTATTCCGGCGAAGACTCGCTGGTGTTTTCGCTGATGGCGCTGGGCGGCAAGGGGGTGATCTCCACGGTCGCCAACATCACGCCTAAAGAGATGTCCGACCTCACCCAGGCCTGCCTGCAGGGGAACTGGGCGAAGGGGAGGGAGATTCAACTCAGGCTCATTCCGCTGATCCGCGCGGTCTTCATCGAGACCAATCCGATTCCGATCAAGACGGCGCTCTCGCTCATGGGCAAGTGCCGCCCCGACCTGCGCCTGCCGCTCACTCCGATGTCGGAGGGAAATCTCAAAAAACTCCGCCAGGCGATGACCGATTTTGGTCTCATCCGAGGCGCGGCGTGACGGACATCATAATTTGCGGCGCGGGTGGGAGGATGGGGAGCACGCTGGTGCGTCTCATCCATGAAGGCAGCGGGATGAAGCTCGTAGGCGCGGTCGAGTCGTCCGATAGCCCGCAAATCAATAAGGACGCCGGCGAGGTGGCTGGTGTCGGCAGAATCGGCATCCCGATTGTCGCCGAAATTGCGCCGCTGCTCAAAAAGCCGTCGGTCATCATTGAATTCACCGCCCCGGACGCCACCCTGGAACACGCAAAGGTTGCCGCGAAAAAGAATCTCCCCATCGTGATCGGCACCACAGGGCTCAATCAAAAGCAGTTAGACGAGATCAAACGGCTTTCACGGCGAACCCGTATTCTTATCTCGGCCAACATGAGTCTCGGCGTGAACCTGCTCGTGAGCCTCATGGGCAGGGTGGCCAAGATTTTGGGAGAAGATTACGACGTCGAGATCGTCGAAGCGCACCACCGCTACAAGAAAGATGCGCCAAGCGGGACGGCGCTAGCGTTGGCTCGACCGATCGCCGAGGCGCTGAAAAGAGATTTGGATAAAGTCGGTGTCTGCGGCCGCAAGGGGATCGTCGGTGAAAGAACCAAGCAGGAGATCGGCCTGCTCTCCGTCCGGGCCGGCGACATCGTCGGCGACCACACCGTGATCTTCGGCGGCCTCGGCGAGAGAATCGAATTCATCCACCGCGCCCAAAGCCGCGAGACCTTCGCCCGCGGCGCCCTCCGCGCCGCCCAGTGGCTCGTCAAGCAGAAAAAGGGCCTCTACAGCATGCAGGACGTGCTGGGGCTGGAGTGATCATTCATGGTCAACATGGACACGATCGTGTCGCTGTGCAAGCGGCGCGGGTTTATTTTTCAGTCTAGCGAGATTTACGGCGGCACGGGCTCGTGTTGGGACTACGGCCCGCTGGGAGTGGAGCTCAAGAATAACGTCAAGCGCGCCTGGTGGCGCGACAATGTCCAGCTTCGCGTCGATATGGTGGGTCTCGATGCCTCGATCCTCATGCATCCCACGGTCTGGAAGGCGAGCGGACATATCGATCACTTCACCGACCCGATGGTCGATTGCAAAGGGTGCAAGCGGCGCTTCCGAGCGGATCACATCGACGCGCTCCCGTGGGTGCATTACTGCGCGGCTACGAAGGGAAATAAATTCACGATTCCGGCCGGCGAGGCGTGCGGTCACTGCGGCGCGCGCCGCACGGTGTGCCCCGAATGCGGCAATGGCGAGCTCACGCAGCCACGGCAATTCAATCTCATGTTCAAAACTTTCATGGGGCCGGTCGAGGACGAGGCGGCGGTGACGTATCTCCGGCCTGAAACGGCTCAGGGAATTTTCGTCAACTTCGATAACGTGCTCCAATCCATGCGTCTCAAGCTGCCGTTCGGCATCGCGCAGATCGGCAAAGCGTTCAGGAACGAAATCACCCCGGGGAATTTTACTTTCCGTACGCGCGAGTTCGAGCAGATGGAGATCGAATACTTCGTCATGCCGGGCACGGACGAGGAGTGGCACCAGAAATGGATCGACGAGCGCTTCGCCTGGTACCAGAAATACGGCATGCGGAAGGAAAACATCCGACTGCGCGAGCACGAGAAAGACGAGCTGGCGCACTACGCCAAGCGCACCGCGGACATCGAATATCAATTCGCCATGGGTTGGAGCGAGCTGGAGGGAATCGCGAACCGCACGGACTTCGACCTGAAGCAGCACTCCCAGTTCAGCGGCAAGGCGCTGGAGTATTTCGACGAGGAGACCAAGCAAAAAGT
>JBGPGE010000072.1:0-24623 GCA_041483675.1 Binatia bacterium | reverse complement strand
TGCCTTCAGCCACTTTTCCGCGTCCCTCTCTCCAGCGAAGCGGCGCACCTCTCGGAAGGTTTTCTCGCCGGTCGGATCTTCTTCCGGATGGTAAAGAGGGAGGCAGCTCTGGTCCTCTTTGAGGATTAGCCCCAGGGCTACTTTGTTATGGAGAAGTTTGAGCCCTTTTTCCTCGATCTCCGGAAAATCGCGGTAAAGCGGCAGGAAGTACCAGCGGCGAACCGTGCTCGCGTGCGTGTTGCTGATAAATCCGGGAGCCGCGGCTTCGTGCGATCCCCAACCCCCGCCAAGCTCATGCCGTTCCTCAAACAATGCGACTTTCATCCCTCCATACTTGGCCAAATAGATCGCGGTGACTAAAGCCTTGTTTCCGCCACCGACAATAACGGCATCGTATATCGCGTCAGCCATGGCTGCACCTCTATTCTGGACAGACTATCCCCTACCGGCCTCCACCAGCTTGTTTCTCTACCACGCGGTGAGCCCTGCTCAGTCGGTCCGTTAAAATTCGGCTTTCTCTCAATAATATTGAAATAATAGACTTCCATCGGCTATGCGTCAGCCTGTCGGATGGGCCGGTCACCGATATCGCTCCCAAGATCTCCTTATTGGTGCCGAAAACAGGCGCCGCCGCGGAAGAAGTGTTAAGGAGTCTTTCTCCCTCGCTGAACGCGAACCCCTGGGCCAGACACTTATTCAGTTCCCGTTCGAGCCGCCTTCTATCGGTGATGGTTCGCTCCGTCAGACGTTCTAGCCGTTGCTGGCTTAAAAGATTTTTGCGTCTCACCGGATCCAAATTTGCTAAAATGATTCGTCCGGTGGCTCCTGCGTATAAAGGGGCGGAGAATCCAATATCGAATCGAGTGCTTGTAGCGTGAGGGCTAACGGCCTGATCCACAACTACTGTTTGGCTCCCTTTCAAGATAGAAAATGCCGCCGTCTCCGATGTCAGATCGCGAAGCTTTTCCAACTGGGGGTGGACCAGCTTGGAAAGGTCGAGATTTTGACGGTAGCAAGTTTCCCACCAGAGCACACGGTTACCGAGGACAAAAGCGCCGTCTCCATTTCGCGCTGCGAGATTGTGCGACTCTAAGGCGCGTAAAATCCTAAAGGCCGTTCCTTTGTTTAATCCTAAAGCTTGTTGTGCCTTCTTAAGCGTCACCCCTTGGGGGGAAGTCGCAAGCAATTCGATCACCTGGACGATTTTGTCGAAAACTTTTATCTGCGTCCCAGGCATCTGAAATCTCCAGCCTCAGGGCTGTTCCTCAAGGCCGCTCTATAAGCCACCTGCGGAGGTGTTTTGCATTGCAAAACTATCATCCTACAATGCAAACAGCTACTATGATTTTGTGCCTGTGTCAACATTAAACTGCGGTGGCGGCAGCCGGAAGGTCTTGACAAGGAAAGGGGAAAAACAGCATTTAAGATCATGGATGACCGTCCGCGTATTCGACCCGTTGAGGCGTTCCCCATCCAGCAGGAGGGGAAAACGCTGGTTTGCCTCAGGGACCCGCAGCAGTTTTCTCAGACCATAGTGGTCTCACCCGCCGTCTATTTTATTTTGAGCCACTTCGACGGCCGGCATTCGCCGGTCGACGTGCAGGAGAGCTACGCCCGGAAAACCGGCCAGGTGCTCTTGACCGACGATCTCAACAAGATCATCGCCCTGCTGGACAGCCACTTCTATCTCTACAGTCCGCGCTTTCTCGATCGTCAGAAGAAGATCGTCGATGAGTTTCGGAGACAGCCCGTTCGGCTGCCGTCTCACGCCGGCGGGGTCTATCGCGAGAATCCCGACGAGCTGCGAGGGCAGCTGCGGAGTCACTTCGACTCGCCCGACGGGCCGGGAACGGCTCAACATAACCACCGCGTCACGCCCAAGGCGGTGGTCGCGCCGCACATCGACTTTCACCGCGGCGGACCCGCCTACGCGTGGGCCTACAAAGAGCTTGCCGAAAGCGCCGGCGCGGATATTTATATTCTCCTGGGCACGTCGCACTGCGGCGGCGAAAGCCCTTTTGTCGCGACGTTGAAGGATTTCGCCACGCCGCTGGGAGTCGTTGAAACGGACAAAGAGTTCGTCCGCCGGTTGCAGGCGGCGTACAAAGGCGACCTGTTCGCCGACGAGTTTCTCCATCGCACGGAACACTCGCTTGAGTTTCAGGTTGTGTACTTGAAGTACATAGCCGAGCTGCAGGCGGCGCTGTCGAAGAACGAGCGGCCTTTCAAGATCGTGCCGCTCCTGGTCACCTCGTTTCACTCCAACGTGCAGAGCGGCCGGCCACCGGAACAGGATGCGCGCGTCGGCGATTTCCTGAAGATCCTCGGCGATCTGGCAGCCAATGAGCGGAGAACCGTCTGTTTTGTAGCGGGCGTGGACCTGGCGCACGTGGGGATGCAGTTCGGCGATCAAGAGCCGATCACGCCTGAGTTTCTTAAATGGGTGGAAGACGAAGATCAGCAGTTGATCGGAAAGCTGGCTTCACTGGATTCGGAGGGATTTTTTTACGAGGTCGCCAAGGACCAGGACCGCAGGCGCATCTGCGGCTTCTCACCGCTCTACTCTTTGACTCATCTAATCGACGGCCGCCAAGGAAAATTGCTCAAGTACAGCCAGGCCTATACCCGGGACACCGGCTCGGCGGTGACGTTTACCGGCATGGTGTTCGATTAAAGTCCGATCTCTTCAAGCCCTTTTCGTCCTCGCCAGAGTCGGTCCCAGCGCTCTTTCTATCATGCGGTTAAAATACCGCGTAATTTAACCGCATGTTAACGGCCCTGCCGACGGCGCCGGCGAGCCGGTCAAGCTGACGAAAGGAACGCTCATCTATCCCCGGGCGGCAGCGAGCATGAAAAGTTTTACAGCGATTTCCGGGTGGGCGTTTTCAACCCGCCCAGGGGTTCGACGCCGCTCGGCTAAGAGCCCGCCCACCATTTACTTAAAAATGAACTAGGTTGTTGACATAGCCCTATCCCTCGGTTACTTTCTCCTTAAATCGGGAACAGAGGGCCATGCGGCGCTCTCATGGAGAGTTTCGCCGGGCCTGTTTGGGAAGGGAGCATTCCGTATGAAACATCGTCGGGCGTCGTTTTCGTGGAAGCTCATCGCCTGGTGGGTTCTGGCGCTGGGGGTGTTCGCCGGCTGCGCCACCGAGTCCCACCGTGCCGTGACGCCGGAAACCGTCGCGAGCGCGGGCACGCCGTATACGGGTTCCAAGTTTGTCCTGGTCGTCGGAAAGTTCCAAAACAGGTCCACCTACATGCAGGGGATCTTTTCGAGCGGCATCGACCAGCTCGGCAATCAGGCCAAGACGGTTCTCAAGACCCACCTGCAGCTCACCGGGCGCTTCAACGTGGTCGATCGGGAGAACATGGGCGAGATCGCCCAGGAAGCCAAGATCAGGGGGACGGAGCAGCAACTGAAGGGGGCCCAGGTCGCCGTCACCGGCGACGTGACCGAATTCGGCCGGCGCATCACCGGCGACCGGCAGTTCTTTGGAATTTTCGGTTTCGGTAAGACGCAGCTCGCATACGCCAAAGTGGCGCTGAATATCGTCGACGTCCACACCTCCGAGATCATCTATTCCGTTCAAGGAGCGGGAGAGTACGATCTCAGCAATCGCGAAGTCATCGGCTTCGGATCGACGGCCGGTTACGACGCAACCCTGAACGGCAAGGTGCTGAACCTGGCGATCACAGAAGCGGTCAACAATCTGGTCGTCGGTCTCGAACGCGGCCACTGGACCCCGGCTAAGTAAAGCTGGAGGAGCCATGCGCGCCTTGCGGCTTTCGCTCACGATCGGAGCCTTGTGCGCGCTTAGCGCGTGCGCGAAACCGAGCATCTACTATTGGGGCCGTTACGAAGATCTCATCCACGAAATGTATGCCAGTCCGGGCAAAGCCGACCCCGGCACGCAGGTTGCCAAACTCACCGAAGACATCGACAAGGCCCATGCCGCGGGGAAGCCGGTGCCGCCCGGCGTTCACGCCCATCTCGCGTTCGTCTATTCCCAGCAGGGAAACCTGGGGAGCGCCCGGCAAGAGTTCGAGACGGAAAAAAAGCTGTTTCCCGAGTCGGCGGTATTTATCGACGGCATCCTGCAACGGATGAACCGCCGATGAGGATGCCGGGCGGCGCCGCCACGCTCTTTGTCGGGAGTCTCGCGTTCCTGTGTTCGTGCGCGGCCAAGGTCGACTACACCCTATATCGCAATCGCGTGCCGCGGTCGATCCTGGTGCTTCCCCCGCTGAACGAATCGACCACGGTGGAGGCGTCCTACACCTATCTCTCCACCGTGACGCGGCCGCTGGCGGAGGGCGGCTACTATGTCTTCCCGGTCGCGGTCATCGACGCCTTCATGAAGGACAATGGACTCCCTCACCCCGACGAGATGCACGGCGTCCCGCTTGACAAGATCAAGGAGGTCATCGGACCCGACGCCGTTTTGTACGTTACGATCGAGGAATGGGGACAAAAATATCAGGTGATCGCTTCCGTGACCATCGTCAGGGCCCGCGCCCGGCTGGTTGACGCTGCAACCGGCGCGACGCTTTGGACGGGCAAAGCCGAGGCTGCGCGGGACTCCGGCGGGAGCGGCCTGGCCGAGAGACTCGTCGCCGCCGTCATCCATCAGATCATCTTTTCGAGCATCGACCAGACCCACCAGGTGTCCCGACAGGCCAACACCGCCATGGTCTTCAACTCGAACAACGGCCTGCTGTTCGGCCCGCGCCACCCTGAGTTCCACACGGATCCGCGCGGGCGCTGAGTTCGATCCGCGTTTGACGAGATCGCGGAGACTCATGCATATTCGCCGCCGTCAAATATAGGGCTTCACTCCACTCCAGAATTCCCGTTTGCCGGTGGCGGCCTGCCAGTAGCCGTCGAAACTGAAGAGGTAGGCCGAGTAGGCGTCGCGGCAGATCGACCGCAGCTTGGGATAGCAGCCGGGGTCGGCTTCCAGCGCCGCGACGACGATGTCCTCTTCCTGCAGGCCGTGCTCAGCGTCGTGATCCGCGTGGAATTGATAGGTTTCCAGCGCCGCTTCCTCGACCTTGTAGATATCGCGGTAGGCCCTGTACAGCGCCGCGGCGACGGCGGGATATTCCGGCTCGCCGATCCACAGCGCGGCGACGCCCTCGGCGAAGGAGCGGCGCGAGGTGAGGCCCTCGACGATCTCGTGCCAGGCGCGCATTCCCGGCGTCGGATCGGTCTCGTCGATTTTTTTCCGCGGCACCTTCAAGGCGTCGAGCAGATTCAAAATCAGCGTCGCGTGGTCCTTGTCGCCGGTCGCCTCCGAGACCCAGTTGCCCGCCATCCATTTGCGCCAGACCAGATTGTCGTTGCAGTTTTTCACCGTGTTCAGGACGAAGGTCGAGAAATATTTCGCCTCGTAGAAGTGTTGGATCTCGATCGCGCGGATCTGGTCCAGCGTGAACTCGCCCTTGACGCGCGCCTGCACCACGGGATGCTGCAGCAGCGGGGCGGGCTGGACGATTTCCCGGCGGAGTTTGATGAGCATTTCTTTGACGGATGGATTCATGCGAGCCTCCTATCACGGTTTTCGTCGTCGTTCCGCCTGCCGGGCGCCCGTCTTCAGGTATTCTCCCCGGACGGCGAGCGCTGCTTCTTCGTCGTCTTCCGCTCCCCAGTGTCCGAGCGGGTAGCCCCAGTAGACGGCGTTCAAGTTAAGGGGCGGCAACTCTTCCCGCTTCCACAGACGGATCGCCTGCTCCATAAATTCGCGCTTGGGGAGCGACGTCGGCGGATAGCCCCACTTAAGCGTCGCGTCGATCAACAGGCAGGAGGACTCGTGCGCCTGCTCGCCGAATCGCCTCCCGGCGCCCTCGCCCGGCGGCGCGACCGAGTAGTCGAGCGGCAGCGGCTTTTTCGAGCGGAGAATTTGCGTGTCGCGGTGCGGCTGCATGCGGAAGCTCATCGCCCAGACGACCGACTCCAGATTGCGCGGGTCGATGTCTTCGTTGACGAGCACGATCATCTTGCCGCCCCATAATCTCTCGGAAACGGCTTTCATGATCTTCTCGTTTTGTTCCGGCCGCGGCTCCTTCATGCGAATCACGCAGAAACCCCAGCTGCCGCTGCACTCGTGAAACACCACGTCGAGAATATTTTTCAGCTCCATGTCCACCGTGAGCATCTTAAAGATCACCTGCTCCCAGGAGATCTGGCGGATTTTGCTCGACTCGCTTGGCGGAAACTGGCTCAAGAATCCCTGGCAGATAGCGTCTCTGCGGTGCGTGATACAGGTGACGTGCATGTACGGATTGGTCTCGCGCGACGCCATATAGCCGGTCATCTCGCCGAACGGTCCCTCCGGCTCGACGAAATCCGTCGGAATGATTCCTTCGACGACGATCTCGGCGTGCGCCGGAACTTCCAGATCCACGGTCTTGCATTTTACGATCTCCACGGCCTCGCCGGCGATCGCGCCGGCGACGGCCAGCTCGTCCACTCCCTCGGCGAATTTCGAGATCGCGACGTAAGAAATATTCGGCGGCGCGCCGAGCACCATCGCCGCGTGCATGGGAATGCCTCTGGCGCGGCACTTCTCCCAGTGCGCGCGGCCGTCCTGGCCGAGTCCGGGAAAAATGCCGAAACGGTCCGGTGCCTTAACCTGGCCGCGATAATTGCCCACGTTGCGGACGCCGGTCTCCGGATCTTTTGTGATCCAATTCGACGCCGAGGTATACGGCGCGTTGTCGAATCCCGGCGTCGAGATCGGAATCGGCAGCATCAGGATGCCTTCGTTCTTGATAGCGTCTCCCGTGTGGACGACCTCCTGCACCGGGCCGCTCTCGACGAGTTTCGGCGGTATCGGATGGGTCTGCGCATAGAGCCATTTGTCGCCGATCTCCTCCGCCTTGCACATCATGCCGAGGGCGTAGATCTCGCGCGTCGCCGCCGCGCAGCCGACGACGTAAGGCATGCGGTATTTTTTACCCTTCGTGTCGGTGATGTTCTCGAACAGAAAGGCCGTGCGTTTTTCCTCCGGCAGCCCTAGGAACTGGAGGCGGACCAGCGGATGCAGCTCGGTGTCCTTGTTGATCCTGCTCCGGATGCGCGTCAGTTTCCCGGCTTTCTCCAGCGCGGCAAGATACTCATGCAAGTCTTTGTAGTAGGCCATCGAAGTCAAACCCCAAAAAAGATCGGCGTCTTTCGCTCCTTCGCTTACACCGTCGTCCAAGGTCTGTCAACGCCGGCCTCGACGGACCGTCGGCTGGACAGTTTGAGAGTCCTCGCCTCATGTGCTAGCATTTTGCTATCACACGACCAAGGAGGGAAATCGGTCATGGGGCAGGTCCTGGTAAGAAACCTCCAGGCGGAGGTCGTCAGAAAATTGAAGCGCCGAGCGCGGCAGCACCGTCGTTCCTTGCAAGAGGAGTTGAAGGAAATCCTGGAGCATGCGGCGAAGACAGGCCCGGCGTCCGCCCGGGCGGGCGTCGAAGAAGTCCGTAAAATGTTTGCCGGACGCAGGTTCACCGATAGTTCGACGCTTATCCGGGGAGACCGCGCGCGATGAGCGATTGGGTCGTTGACGCGAGCGTTGCGATCAAGTGGTTTTTTCCGGAGATACACGCTGAAGCGGCGCTCCGGATGCTGGAAGGGCGGCATGCGCTGCGCGCCCCGGATCTTATCATTGCGGAGTTTGGGAATGTCCTCTGGAAGCGTTTTCTGAAAGAAGAGATTTCCGGCAAGGAAGCCGTCACCGTAACCGACGCCTTTCTCGCATTGCCCCTTCAAGTCGAATCGTCTCGAGCGCTGATTCCTGTCGCTATGCAGATCGCATGCAGCGCGCGGCGCACGGTCTACGACGGTCTGTACGTCGCCATGGCGGTGGTTCATCAATGTCAACTTATCACCGCCGATTCGAAGCTTTATAACGCGCTGAGAAACGGCCCGCTGTCGGCGTATTTGCGCTGGGTGGAAGACATCCCCGCCTAATACATATTCGCGCCGCCGTCGACGTTGATCGTCTGGCCGGTGATGAAGTCGCTGTCGTCGGAGGCGAGAAAGATCACCGTGCCGACGAGGTCGGCCGGTTTCTGGTCGCGCTGAAACGATCGTCTCTTTCTCCGGTCCTGAAGCTGCTCGGGCGTCAACACGCCTTCCTGCTGCGGGCTTGAGATTGTCAATCCGGGCGTGATCGCGTTCACGCAGATATTATCGCCGCCCAACTCGCGCGCCAGCGCGCGGGTGAAGCCGATGACCCCCGCCTTCGATGTTACGTAGTGAAGAAAAAACGGCGTGCCGCCGAGCGCCGTGCCGGAGGAGATGTTGACGATCTTGCCTTTTTTCTGCTGCTTCATCGCCGGATAGACGGCCTGGACGCAAAGAAACAGGCCTTTAACGTTTACCGCCATCACCCGGTCCCACTCCTCCTCGCCGATCTCCGAAAACGGTTTTTTCTTGATCGCGGAATAAAGAGCGGCGTTGTTGACGAGCACGTCGATGCTCCCGTATTTCCTGAGCGCGGCCTCCGCCATCGCCCGCGTCTTTTCCGCCGAGGTCACATCGACCGGCACGGCGAACGCCTCGCCGCCCTGTTGGTGAATCTCGCCGGCGACTTTCTTTGCCTCCGCTTCCTGAATGTCGGCGACGACGACCTTCGCCCCCTCTTTCGACAACCCCAGGCAATAGGCGCGGCCGATCCCGACGCCGCCGCCGGTGACGATGGCAACTTTGTCTTTTAAGCGCATTTCGTTCTCCGAGTCTTTGAAGGGATGAGGGCGGAGGGATGAAGCATCATCCCTATCGTGGGATGTTTCATAAATTCGTTACCAGTTCTGACCGTCATTCCGGCCGAGCGGGCGGTAGCACGCGAGAGCCGGAATCCAGGAAGTACAAGATTCTCTGGATTCCCGCTTGCGCGGGAATGACGATAAACGGGGCGCTGATTTGCCAACGAACGTTTGATACAGCACCTCAGATCTCCAGGTTGTAAAAGCGCTTGGGATTTTCGTAGAGGATCATCCGCTTCTCGCTGTCGCTCAAGTCCTCACGCGCCAGAAACTCGGGAATGTCGCGCTTGAACATGTCGGGCGTCCGCTCGTGCGGGTAGTCCGACGGCCACATGACGCAGCGTGGGTTGAACTGCCTGAGCACCTGAATCAGCGCCCGCTCTTCGACTTCGCACGTGGTCCACACCTGGCCGGAGCGAATGTATTCACTCGGCTTTTTCTTGATCGCCGCCTGTTTGCCGAACGGCTTCTCGAACTCTTCGTCCATCCGGTCCATCATGTACGGCAGCCAGCCCGATCCCGCTTCGAGAAATGCCACGCGCAGCTTCGGAAATCGTTCGAAGACCCCCTCGTAAATCATGTGCGTGAACTGAATCAAAATGGCGAAAGGATGCTCCAGCGTGTGGACCTGGACGAACTTGTCGAAGAAGTCGAAGCCCATCCCGCGGCTCGGCGCTCCATGGACCGTCAACGGCATGTCCAGCGTTTCGGCTGCTCGATAAATCGGATCGAAGTCGCGGTGGCCGTATCCCTTGTGCAGCACGGTCGCCGCCGGAAGCAGACCGGCGACGAGGCCAAGCTCCTTTGCCCGCTTCAACTCCCTTGCCGCCTCCTCCGGCACCTGCACCGGCAGCAGCGCCACGGCTTTGAGACGCGGGCTCATCCGCGTGTAGCGTTCGGCGATCCAGCTATTGTAAGCGCGCGCCACGGCGCAGGCCCAATCGTGATCTTGAATCAAGCCGAGAGCCAGGCCGGCCGTCGGGTAGAGCACGCTTAACTTAACGCCCAACTCGTCGAGGAATTCGAGCCAGCGGGAAGCCGGCACCGCTGTTTCTTTCCCCGGCGCCGAGTAGCCCCGGTGCCAGCCGTCGAGTGAAGGAAAAAAACTATAGGTGTCGTTCCGCCGCATCTCGCGGTAGCGCCCTTCGAGAAAGTCGGCCAGCTCGGCGTCCTTCTCCAGCACGTGGCCGTCGGCGTCGATGATGGGATAGGTGGGTTTCATGCGTTCTCCTCCGGCTAATTGTCAGGTGAAATGCCGGCGGTAGGGGCACGGCATGCCGTGCCCCTACTATTTATAATCCGTACAGCGCGCGCGCATTGTCGCTGAGAATTTTTTTCTTGATTTCCGGCCCCACGTCCGTCCGCGCTTTAAAGATCTTGATCGCATCGATGTCGCTCGACGTGTCGGTGTGGCCGTAGTCCGTCCCGATCACCAGGCTGTCCTCGCCGCCTTCCCGCACGATGTAAGGCAGGTCGTCGGAATTTTCGCAGGTGACGAACATCCGGTACTCGCGCACGCCGTTCTTGGGCCATTCGCGCCCCAACGCCTTGAAGCGGTTCTTGGCTTCGTGGATCACCCACGGCAGCCACTGCGAGCTGGCCTCGATGAAGCCGATGCGCAGCTTCGGAAACGTCACCAGCACGTCGCTCAGGATCAGGTCGCTGAACGCGGCCACGGTCGGTATTCTGAACTTATGAAACGCCGCGGCGGTAAATATGGGATGCCTGATGAGATCCACCATCCAGGAGTTGCCGTTGGAGATATGGACGGCGATCGCCAGATCGAGCCGGCTCGCCTCGTCGTAGATCGGGTAAAAGTAGGGGTCGATCATCAGCCGGTTGCCTTCGACCGGGCGCATCAGCACGGCGCAGGCGCCGTTTTCTTTGGCGAACCGTATCTGATCGAGAGCGTCCGGTATGCTCATCGTCGGCGCCATGCAGGACCAGCGCAGCCGGCCCTTGCCCTGTCGCCAGATGTCGGCCAGCCAGCGGTTGTAGCTTTTGCAGAGCGCCACTTCCACCGCCGCGCGGTCGGTCGCCGGCTCGATGAACATGGTGTTGTGCAGCACCTGAATATCGACGCCGGTCCGGTCCATGTGTTCGAGCCTGAGATCGACGTTGCCCAGCTCGCGGGCCTCCTGAGAGTCGGCGAATTTGCGCCCCGCCAGTTGGGAGCGCTTCTCCAGCTCCTCCTTGGAGAACGCCGGGAAGCGGAACCCTCGTACTTTGCCGTCGATCAGCCAGAACTGAAGCTTCACGCCGGCCTCTTCGGGCGCTTCGAGAGGCACCGGGCGATATTGCCGCTCGGACGGGTCCATGTAGTCCCAGGTGCGGGCGGACTCGACCACGTGGGCATCTGCGTCAATGACCGGACCGAATGGCTGCATAGACGTACCTCCTTACCCAACCGCGCCTAATCTATGGCGGGTTTATGAGAGCTGTCAAGACTGGGCGATTGGCCGATGGGATGAGCGCGACGCAGCCTACGGCTTGATCAGCGCCTTGGTCGGATAAAGCTCGGGAATCTCGCCGCCGACGGCGCGGATGCAGCGTTCGGTCTCTTCGAGACGGAAGACGTGGCTCACCATCTCCTGCACCGGAAATTTCGTCGCTTCGAGCAGCCGCATGGCGGCCTCCACGGCGTCGTTGTCGGCGGTGAATGCCCCTTGCAGGCGGATCTCTTTCCAGACGAGCCTGTCCATCAGCATCGGCGTCACGGTCGCATCTCCGGTAAGCCCCGCGAGGACCATCGTGCCCTGGCGCCTGAGGCAATCCACCGAGGCTTGAATCGCTTGCGGATTTCCCGACACGTCCACCACGACGTCGGCCATCTCGCCGCCGGTCTCCTGGCGCACGACTTCGGCGACGTTTTCTTTCTCTACGTCGATCGTTCGATGCGCGCCGAAGCGTTTCGCCAATTCCAGACGCTTCGCGTCTCTGCCGATGCCTGAGATAAAGACGCGGGCGGCGCCGGCCTGGCGCGCGGCGAATGTGCAGGCCAATCCCTGCTGTCCGGGTCCTTGGACGAGAACGAAGTCCCCCATCTTGACGCCGCCGTGGCGCACCGCCCACTGAAAGCCGTTGGCCATCACCGCGCCGATCAAAACAGCGGCCTCGGCGGGAAGAGCGTCGCTCACTTTGGTCGCGAGCGCGTCGGGCGCGAGGTAAACGTAATCGGCGAAGCCGCCGAAGAGATGGGGTGGATTTCCAGAGGAGGTCCGTCCGCCGTAGTTTGTCCGCTTCCTGCAGAAGCGCGCCGCGCCGCGGCGACAGTCCGCGCAGCGGCCGCAGCCGAGCGCGCCTTTCAAAATAATGCGGTCGCCTTCTTTGACGTTGTGAATCGAGGCCGCCGCGCGGCCGAGCTTCACGACGCGGCCGAGGATCTCATGGCCGAGAATAACCGGCAGCGGCAGCTCGATCTTGCCGTGAAGATATTTAACGTCCGTGCCGCAAACCCCGCCCAGCTCGACGGCGATCAGGCCGCCGTCGGGTGGAATGTCGGGAACAGGATACTCACGAATCTCGATCTTGTTTGGCGCAACGAGCGTCGCCGCGCGGCTGGTTTCAGGCATACGACGGTTTACTTGTTCAGTCCGTACTCTTTGGTCAGCTTGTCGATGAAGCCGCTGTCGTCCAATTCTTTGACCAAACTGCTGTCGGCGAAGCGCTCGGAGCTTTCTTTCAGCACCCGAGGATCTTTTCTCCCGACCTCTTGAATGGGCAGCGCGAAATATTCCTTGGCCGGATAGGGTTTCAAGGGAAAATTGTACTCGCGGAAATTTTCCTCCAGCACCTCCCGGTCGCTCACCTTCATGTACTTCGCCAGCACCTTGAGGCTGAATTCCTTGTTCGTCGTATAAAGGTGAACGCCCTCGATCAGCGCCTTCAAAAAGTTCCGCATGTCGTCGCGGGTTTTCGTCAGATTCGAGCGGCGCGTCACCATGAAGAGGCTGGAGTAGGGGATGCCGAGCTTGGAGGCGTCGATGAGCAACGGGAATCCCATTTTGCGCGCCTGTAGCGTCATCGGCGGCGTGAGAATCGCGGCGTCCGCCCGCGCCGTCTCGATTGCGGCGATGCGGTTCGATTGATTGCCGAACTGCAGGAAGCCCACGTCGGTATCCGGTTTCAATCCTTCCCGCTCGATCAGGTAGCGGCCGGCGAAATCGGCGTTGCTGGCGAAGCGGCTGATGGCCAGGCTTTTGACCTGCTTGATGTTGGCGATCCCGCGCCTGCCGAAGATCCGGTTGTCCATCGAGTTGCCGAGCCGCGCGACCATCATCATATCCAGCCCCTGCATGCTGCTGGTGATCACCACCTGCGGCGAAAAGGCGCCCACCTGCGCGTCGCCGGAGATAATCGCCGCCGCCGCCGAGCTGGCGCCTTGAATGAATATCAGTTGGACCTGGTTCCCGTACTTCTCAAACAGCTTCGCCTCTTTCGTCACCCACAGCGGCGCGAACTGTCCCACTTCGCTGGTCCAGACGACGTTCATCTGCGCCGCCGGGAGCGGGATCGGAGCCATCGCGAGCACTAACAGCGAGAGCGATATGAACAAAACGAACCTGTTTTTCATAATCTCCGCCTTTCGTCAGAAACAGTCGCATGCCGCCGGGGTCAACGGCTTGCGCTTTCGAGCGGAGACTAGCCGATGACGGCTGAAGCTGTCAACTTGGGTGAGGTTTGGCGTGCACGGGCGAGGGTGTTGCGGTTTGGGTTGGAGGTGTGAGTCTTACAGACAGAAACGACTTCATGGCGGTCGGCAATTTCCCAGAAGGCTTCTGGGAAATCTGCGGGACGCGCTCCTTCCCGCCCCGGAACTCGGCCGAATTTGAATGGAGGGTTCACCACAATAAGTCCATAGTCAGGCCCGACCCTACCTCCGACCCTACCTCGGATAACGATTTGGGAAGCCGGTCAACGGGCACGCTCAATGTCCTCGATCTCGGCTTCTTGAGCAGCCCATATCCACGTTTCCTTATCCACCTTAAAGCTCGGACCAGGCAAGCTCAGGATTTCCAAGGTTCTGGCGATGCGGTCTTCTCGACCTTCGGGCGTAAAATGCTTCGCCTTGAGTTCAAGCAGCTTGTCCTTGGTGGTATCTTTTGACGCAGGTTTAGCCATGTTCGTTATCCTGCGCCATTCCGGTAATTCCTTCAAATGGGAATTTGTCCGTCTCTCGGCACGCTCAGCGCCTCCGTCGTGAAATTACTCCGGTTCCGCCGGCCCTGCAACAAATCGATTCTCACACTTCCGGAAGTTGGGAAAGGTGAAAGCGTGCGGGCGTTGGCTCATTGAGCGATCAGCGATACCCTTCCGCCTGCATGTTGAACAGATGCGCGTAGATAGCGCCATGGCGCAGCAGCTCTTGGTGCGTGCCGGTTTCCGCAATCCGGCCTTCCTGTATGACGATGATACGGTCGGCCATGCGCACCGTGGAAAACCGATGGGAGATTAAAATAGCCATTTTCCCCTCTGTGAGTTCCTGAAAATTGCGGAAGATTTCATATTCGGTCTCGGCATCCAGAGACGCGGTGGGCTCGTCTAAGACCAGGATCTCCGCGTCTCTCATGAAGGCGCGGGCCAGCGCGATTCTCTGCCATTGTCCCACCGAGAGCTCGTGGCCGCCGTGAAACCAGCGCCCGAGCATGGTCTCGTAGCCCTCCGGCAGATGTTCGATGATGGGATGGGCGCCGCTCTTGCGGGCGGAATCCATGATCCGATCCATCCGGTCCAGCGCTTCGACCTGCCCGAACCCGATATTTTCTCTGGCCGGCGCGTGATAGCGCACGAAATCCTGAAAAATGACGCCGATTCTCTGCCGCAATTCGAGGGGCGGCAGCTCGCGAATGTCTGTGCCGTCAATCCGTATGGTGCCCTCGGTGGGATCGTAGAGGCGGGTCAGGAGCTTGATCAGCGTAGTCTTGCCCGAGCCGTTGGGCCCTACGACCGCGATTTTCTCGCCCGGCTGGATCTTGAAATTAATATCGCGCACCGCCCAATCGTCGCTTTCCGGGTAGCGAAACCCCACGCCGCGAAATTCGATCTCGCCGCGGAGGGCGGCGGGCGGACCCGCGCGCCGCGTATCGACGCCCATCTGCGGCTGCAAGCCGAGAAAGTCGAAAAGATTAGCCATAAACAGATTGTTTTCGTAAATCGTCCCGACGGCCGTCAGGATGGCCTGAAAGGTCGCCTGTCCCTGGCGGAAAATTGTCAAATAGAGAGTCATGTCGCCGAGCGTGATCCTGCCCTGAACCGTGTGCCAGACGATCCACGCATAAGAGCCGTAAAATCCCAGGGTGGCGATGAGACCTAGACTGAATCCCACCACTCCTCGCTTGAGCGCCAGCGATTTGTCCTCTTCAAAGAACTTTTCAAAAAGATTCATGTAGCGTTGCAGCAGCATGTCGCCCAGGTTGAAGAGTTTTATTTCCTTGGCCGAAATATCTTCGGTGAGCAGCCGCGCCAGGTAATTGACCTGCCGCGTCTCCGGCGCCCGCCGGGTCAGGAGTCTAAATCCCTGCTCCGAGAAGCGCGTTTCCGCGATGAACGCGGGAATGCTCGTGATCAAAAGGATCACCACGAGCCACGGACTGAAGCGCAGCATGAGGATGGCAAAAGACAATAGCGTGATGGTGTTCTGCACGATAAGAAACGTGTCGTTGATGAGATTCACCGGCCGGGAACCCGCTTCACGGCGGGCGTTCTGCAGGCGATCATAAAAATCCGGGTCTTCGAAGAAAGCGAGGTCCAGGGTCAACGCCTTGCGGATAATATCACCGCGAATGCGGTTGGCGAGCTGGAGCTGGATCAGTTGCTGAATGAGACGGCGCGCGTGATTGAACAGGGTGCTCAGTAAAAAGAGCCCCAGTTCAAGAATCAAATAGACAAAAACGGTCCTGATCTGCTCCTCACCGCCCCCTCCCTGGATCACCGCCACCACGCCGTCAACGATCAACTTGCCCACCCAGGCTTGAGCCGCCGGCAAGAGCGCGCCGCCCAGCGTGAGCAGCCCCAACCCCGCTGTGGCCCAACGGTTGGTCCGCCACACCAGGTCAATGCCTTTCGGCGTATAGGCAAAGGAGCGGCGCACCTCGCGCCAGTTCGGCAACCAGGAGTTCATAGTCATGCCTCCCAAACTAAAAAGATCGAGGCCGGCAAGGCCGGGGTCAGCCTGAGACACACTCAGGATTTAGCGGCAACCGCCGAAAACCGTCCCGCCGGCTAAGACTAAATCAAATGTCATCGGCGGTTTTTTTCAGCCGCCCGGCACGCGAGTTGCGTGATTGACCGCCAACGAGTTGATTGGCGGCCACTCATGATCATGACACCACTCGGCGATTTCACGCAAGAAAGGACCCGCGTTGCGGGAGCGATACGATAGGCCGGCTCTGTCGCAGAGGACGCCATAGGAGATAAGAGCACCATTGACGTCCTTCAGAGGCTCTCTCGACCGGCGAATTGCCTGGCGATGATGATTGAGAAGTACGTTGGCAAGCGCGCGGGCTTCAGGGGACATGAGTCGGAGTCTCTTTTACTGCATCTTGACGTTTCGAGAATTCTCAAAAGGTGAGATTGTTAAGAGTGCAATGGTTGACCCTAGTCGTCCTCTCTCCTGGTTGCCGCGGCGCGGCTCAAAGGAGTCCCATCATCCGCCAAAAGAAAACGCTTGATGCGAGTGCGAGCAAGGTGAGCAGGCCGTAGGCGATTGCCGCTGGCCGCGCCTGGGCGTGGCTGAACAGCTCGCCGCCGGTGCCATGGTAGAGCGCCAGGTACGTGGTGCTCTGATACGGCAGGAAGAAACCGTTGCAGGCAATCAGCGCCACCAGCCCGATCACGAGCGCGCTGATGCCCGCCTCGGCCGCCACCGGCGCAAGGGCAATGGTGATAAGCGGCGCGGCGGCCTGCCAGCGAAGCGCGAGACTGATGGCTAAGCAAAACAGCGTGAGAACGACAACGAACAGCACGGGCTTTGCGGTCATCCCGCCTATGGCGCCGACCATCGTCTGGGCCAGCCATTGGTCCGCGCGAGTGGCGGCGAAGACGTCGGAGATACTGCCGAGCATCCCGAACAGCAGAGCGAAGCTCCAGTTGACTTCCCGCAGCGTGCCGGCGGTCACCACGCCGGCTGCCGCGAGCAACGCGAGGGCGGCCACCGCCACCCAGGCGGGATGGGCGCCGTGCAGCGGCTGGGTGACGAAGCCCGCCAGCAAAGCGGCTCCTCCGGCCAGCGATATCCGCTCGCGGCGTGACGGTGGTCCGAGCAGCGCGCGCTGGAGTTCCAGGGAACTCCGCTGGCCCGTTTGTCTTGTCTCTTCGGCCCGCGGCCGGTAAAGCCACACGACCGCCCCAATGAGACCAGCGAGCAGAAACACGTGAGGCGGGGCGGCATAGTAGGCCCACGTGATCCAGTTAAGGCCGCTGCGGGTTTCCAGCGGCAGCACCGCGAACACCAGTACGGTGGTAGTCGAGCTGGTGAGAAACACCGCCGCCATCTGACCGAAGCCGATCAGCGCCGCCATGGCGAGACCCGCTGCAGCGCGGGAGCGCGGCGCATAACCGAGCGCCTCCACCAGCTCCCTGAGAGCGGGCGCAATCATAGTGACTCGGCCGGTGGCGTTCGGCACGGCGGGCCCCAAGAGCACACCGGCGATGCTCAGCGCGAGCACCTGGCCGGGAAAGCCGCCCCGGCTGTGGGCCACGGTCCACAACGCCAGTCGGTAGAGCACTCCTGACGAGGCAATGGCGGAACCTACGACGAGCACGCTCACTACCAACACCCAACTCGCCGACGAAAACCCGGCCAGCGCCACTTCGGGCCGCGCCACACCGCCCAACACCCAGGCGCCAACCATAACCAACGCCAGGACGCCCTCCGGCAGGGCGTCCACCGCAAGCACGGGCACAGCGGCGGCGAGCAACACAAGGGCGCGCCAGCCCGACGCCGATAATCCGGCCGGTGGGGTGGCGAGCCAGCCGGAGAACAGCACCACGCCCGCGACCAGCGCACTCATTGCAGCGCGGCTTGGAAGCCGCCACCGCCGAGGCGAAGTTTCGGACGACTGCGGTGGCGTTTTCGACGGAGTAGGTCCGGGGGCTGCTGTTTCGCGGGCGGCGGGGCCGGTGGTTTTGCCGCCGCCGGACATCGCCGCCTGCAGGCGGCGGCTGAGCGTCGCCGCTATGGCGAGCGCGACGTCCGGCTCCTGACGCACCAGGCTCAGGAAGCGCGCGCGATCCAGACGCAGCAGCTCGCCGTCCGTCTCCGCGCGGATGGTGGCGGATCGAGGACTGTTGGTGAGCAGCGCCATCTCACCGAGCGGATCGCCGGGGTGGAGAACGGCGACCCGGCTTTCGCCAACTTCCGTCTCTGTGGCCACGTAGACACCGATCTCACCCCTGGCCACCAGATAGAACGCGTCGCCGGGGTCCCCCTGGTGAAACAATTCGGCGCCGCTGGTCAACGGCACCGGCACCAGGCGCGCGGCGAGTTTTGCCAGAGTGACGCGGTTCAGGCCGGCGAACAGCTCGACTCGAGCGAGCAGGTCGGCGTGCTCGGCACTCGCTGATTCGCTCGGCATTTCAGGATTTCCTCTACGATCCTGGCGCGGACTCTGGTTTTACGGCGCGTGTCGCGCTGAGCCACGGGTACGCCACAAGCCCAAGCACTATCCCGGCGAGGCTCACCCACGTGGTCGCTTGGTCGGCGAGCCAGATGCTGAGAGCGCAGAGCAAAACCGGCGGGATGCTAAGCGCGATGGCGCCGCCGAGACCGAAGGGGACGCGGTACGGGCGGGGCATGTCGGGTTCTTTGATACGGAGCCAGACGAGGGCGGCGAATTCGAGGATCAGGGCAAGAGCGTAGAGGAACATATCCACCTGCACGAGATCTTTAAAGGAAAAGGGAGTCAGCGCGGCTAAACCGACGGCGTTGACGACGATTGCGATCCACGGCGTGGCGTACTGGCTGTGCAATGTCTTCAGCGGCGCGGGCAGCATCCCATGCTCCGCCATCGCGTAGGGCACACGCGACGAGGTTAACAGCAGCGCGCTCAACAACCCGACGGCGCTGATCAGTCCTGCAATCGCGAGCCAGCCGCCGAGCCACGCGCCGCCGATCTGCTCGGCGACGTTCGCCAAATGGCCCTCCTGCCACTGGTCCCAATTCTTATCTACTCCGACCCCCACGGCGATCGGCAGGAGGTAGGCGAAAGTTACGAGGACGACGGCGACGGCCATCGCCCTGGGGTATGTTTTGTCCGGCTTTTCGACTTCGCCGGCGCAGGTTCCCGCATTATCCCAACCGCTGGTGTTCCAGAGAACGACGCTCAGCAGCAGGCCCCATTGCGCCTTGCCGCCGCTTGCCAGCCAGATCGCGGGATCGGCCTGAGGCAAGCCGAGAGCGACCAGCGCCACGAACGGCGCCAAAACCAGCGCGGTGAATACGGTCACGCTCACTCCGATGGGCTTCGCTCCGCGGATATTGAGCCACGATATCGGAACGATGACGGCGACGCCGATCGCCCAGCGGTAGAGCGGCGTGATGTCGCCGATGAGATAAGTAAGGTAGTCAACGAACATCACCGGATAGAGCGCGTTGTCGGCAAAGCTGCAGAGCCAGCTCCACCAGCCCTCCTGAAAGCCCCAGAAGCGGCCAAACGCGCGATTGACCCAGATGACGTAGCCGCCGTCTTCGGGCATCGCGGAGGAAAGCTCCGCCGTCATGAGGGCGGTCGGGAAGCTCCAGAGCCAGGGAACGATCAGCAGCGCCAGCAGGGCAATCATCGGCCCGGCCGCGCCGACGGCGTCTTCAAAGCCGTAGGCGCCGCCGGAGACGCAGAAAAAAGTCAGCGCGATGAGATTGGTGAAGTTGAGCGTGCGGCGCGGCTGCATCTCGTGGTCTATGATTTTTTTCCGGTCAGCAGATCTTTGAGCGTCAGGTGAGCCAGCGCGCTGCGGCGCGACTCGGCCACCTGCTCCAGCACTCTCGCGAGCGCGTCGTCGCCGTCGAACGGCCGCGTCTTTGCCGCGTCTCCGCCGTAGTCCCGCATCGCCTCGATCACCTGCGCCAGCCCGAGCGTCTCCGGCGGCCTGGCCGGCAGAAACAGCTCCTGGTGATCTTTGGTCGCGGCGATGAGGAAACCCGCCTGGCTGTGCTGGCGGAGGAGGTCGCGCGCCACGCCCACCGGCACCTCGAGCTGCCTCGACAACGTGTCGGCGTTCCACGGCTCTTCCCCGCTGTAAAAGCTTTTCGCCACCAGCAGGAGGAGCTTCAAACCCAGCTCTTCCCTGAAAGCATAGGAGGCGGAGTATGCCTCGGTGTTGCTCCGCGGCGTTCTTATGTTCTGGTGCGTGGCCGAGAGGAGCGCGCCCGCGAGGACGATGTTCCAGCTGACGTAGAGCCAGACCAGAAAGATCGGCAACTGGGCGAATGCGCCGTAGATGGCGTTGGCGTTCGCCACGCCGACCTGGAAATGAATATAGCCCAACTGCGCAAGTTGCCAGGCCGTGCCGCCGATAATGCCGCCGAAAAGCGCGGATCGAATGCGCACGGTGGTATTCGGCAGATAGCTGTAGAGGAAGGTGAACGCGACCCACATGAGCACGTAAGGGGAGAGCTTGGCGAGGAACAGAACCAGATAGCTCATTCCCGGCAATTCGAGAATGCGCTGGACGAAATCGGCGCTCTGGATGGAGCTGGTCGCGCCCAGCGCTCCGGCGAAAAGGAGCGGACAGGTCAGCAGCACGCTCATATAGTCGCTGAACTTGCGGCCGAGCGTGCGGGTGCGCGCCACGCCCCAGATGCCATTGAGCGCCAGCTCGATGTTGCCGATCAGCGAGATCGCGGTCCCCACGAGGCCGACCAGTCCCAAAGCCCCTAGGGCTTTGACGTTGGTTCGATCGATGTAGCCGATGATCTGAGTCACGACCTCCTCGGAGCCGGCGCTCAGCTTTTCGAGCAACAGCGGCGCGAGAGTGTTCTGCACACCCAGCCCTTTGAGGATCGAAAACATGAGAGCGAGCAGAGGCACCAGAGACAGGAGCGTGGTGTAGGTCAGGCCGGAGGCCTGCAGGAGGCAGCGGTTATCGATAAAACCTTTGGCGGCGAGATAGAAGATACGCAGGTGGCGGTACGAGCCGCGCTTGGCGCGGGAGAGAGCCGCGGTGTGCGTTTCCCACAACTCGTCCTCGATAAAACCTTTGAGATGCTTGATCCGCTCTTTGGCTGTGGTCTTCATGAATTAAACTCCGCGGCGATTGCGCGGGGCAAACAAGTCCGCATTAACGTCTCTTGAAAAACTGCTCGAACATCGAGCCCTTTCCCTTGTCCATCATCTGTCCCAAGCCCTTCTTCATCATCTTATCGCTGTCCAGGTTGACCGACGGGTTGTTGGCCGGCCCGGTTATTTTTAACGGAGCCACCAGGCGTCCCTGAGCGTCTTTCAAAAAAGCCGTCGCCTTGCCGCCGCGGCCGGAGGCATTCGCCGCCAGCGCCGCTTCGATGCGGAGGTCGAGCGTCTGCGGCCCCAATTTCATCTGGCCGCTGCCGTAGGCTTCCATCGCCGGGCTCTGAAGGTAAATGCGCTTGAACTGCGCGACGCCGCCGGAGAGCGCAAAATCGGTCTCGAAAGTATTAAACGTCGTGGCGCCGGCCCGCTGTTCCTTCGACATCCCCAGCAGCCCCGTCGCCTGTTCGATCTTTTTTATCAGGTCCACGTTGGTCAGTTCGCCGTCTTTGGCCGTAATCTTGCCGTCGCCGCGCAGACTCTGCGTGACGGCGGTCTCGCCGCCCAGCGGCGCTGTCAGTTGGATTTCACCCGTCACCGTTCCCTTGAGAGCGCGGGGATCGTTGACCTTCAGTCCCTTGAGCCTGGCCCTGACTTGCGACACCAGATTGTTCGATGGACCGGCGATTGTCACTCTCAGTCCCACGGGGCCCGATACTTCGAGCTGCTTTGGGGTAACTCCGAGCGCGGCGAGGAGCTGAATTATCGGTTTGATCTCGAACCCCTCGTTGGCGAGCGACAGATTGAGGCGCGGCGCTCCCGCGAGATCGGCTACCGTGCCGTTGAGCGCGAGGGCGATATCCTCCGCCTTGAGCTGGTTGTCCTTCAAGCTGAGAGTGGCGTCGGATTCCTGATAGCGCGCCTGTCCCTCGAGCGAGACGGGTTTAAAGCCGGGGACGCTTAAGGCGATGCGGTAGGGAAATGGGCGATCGGTCGAAAAGTCCTTGAGCAAGACATCCAGGCCGCGAATTTGGATCGGCTTCTGTCCGGCGCTCTGGAAAGTGATGGCGCCGCCTTCGATACGCAGCAGGGCCGGAACCAGCTCCGAGAGTCTCGCGGCCTCTCTGGTTTTTCGCGGCGGCTCTTTTTTCTCCCTCTTCGGGCCGTCTTCTTTCTTTTTTCCTAGATCGGAAAAGTTAAAGCTGCCGTCCGGCTTTTTGACCAGATTGACGAGCGGCTTCTCCAGAATAAACTCCTCAACTTGAAACTGTCCCCGGAGCAAAGGCCGTAGCTTGAGGCGCAAGCTTATTTGCTCTGCCGCGAAGAACGGCTCTTTGGAAAATGCGGGATCGTCCGAGACTTTCAGCCCCGAGAGGCGGAGCGCCGGCTCCGGCACGATTCTCAGGCGGATCTCGCCGACAACATCGACCTTTCGCCCCAGCGCCTCTTCGACCAGCGGGAGGTAGCGCGCCTTGTAGGCGCCCAAGTTGATGAACGGCGGCACAACGACGATCGCCGCTGCGAGGACGATCAAGACGCCGAGGACGATGAGCAAGAACTTCCTCATTTCCTGCAAAGTATCTAATGGGGGATGGTCGTGTCAACCTGGGATAGTCGTGCTCGTGGTCGGAAAAAGGCCGTGATCGTGGAGAGAGGGCGAGCACGAACACGAAAGCCCGGAGGGCCGCTTCGAAGTGACACGAACCACGGAGGATGGGTGGCGGCGGCGGACGGGATTTGTTAGAAAGGGCGGGACCGTGGCTCTCTCGCTCGACATATTCCTGCAAGTCCTGATGGACGGCATCGTGCTGGGCTTCATGTATGCGCTCATCGCGCTCGGCTACACGATGGTCTACGGCGTGCTGGAGTTCATCAACTTCGCGCACAGCGAGATCTTCGTCCTGGGCGCTTTCGTCGGGGTGGAAATCCTTCTGGCGCTTGAGTCGTCGGGGACTCTCGCCGCGCTCAATCCGGTTTTTGTCGTCCTGCTAATTATCCTCGCCGGCATGATCGTCAGCGGCTTGGCGGCCGTGGCGTTGGAGCGGACGGCCTACCGGCCGCTGCGCGGCGCGCCGCGCCTCGTCCCGCTGATCTCCGCCATCGGCGCCTCTTTTTTTCTCCAGGATTTCATCCGCCTGGTCGAGAGCGTCTGGCACAACAGCTTTTATCTGAGCTACCCGACGCTGTCTCTGTTGGACAAGATCGTTCCCCTCGGAACCATGGTCGAGGTGCCGTTTAAATCCATTCTCGTGATCGCCACGGCGCTGGCGATGCTCGCCGGTCTCTATCTCTTCGTCAACAAGACCAGGCTCGGCACGGCGATCCGCGCCGTGGCGCAGGACCCCGACGCCGCCGCGCTCATGGGTATTCCCGTCAACCGGATCATCTCGCTTACTTTCTTCGTCGGCGGCGCGATGGGCGGCGTGGCCGGCGTGCTCTTCGGGCTTCACTACAGCCTCGTCAATCCCTACACCGGTTTTGTTCCCGGACTGAAAGCATTCACCGCAGCCGTGCTCGGCGGTATCGGCAATATTCCCGGAGCGGTCCTCGGCGGGCTGGTGCTCGGACTCATGGAGGCGTTCGCCGCCTCGTATCTCGGCATTCTCACCGACGGCGCCTTCGGTGCGGAGTACAAGGACGTGTTCGCTTTCGTGGTCCTGATTTCGATTCTGATCTTTCGGCCCAAAGGATTGTTGGGGGAAAAGGTGAGGGAGGAGGGAGTGTGAGTCGATTTTAGATTTTGGATTTTCGATTTTAGAATGAACTACCCTGTAGCAAGCTGACGGGGGTATCAGAACAAATCGAGAATCGCTCCTAAATCGTCACCCCCGCATGTCTCTAGCGGGGGTCCAGTCCTAACTTCGCCTGGATTCCCGCTAAAAGCATGCGGGAATGACGGACTTCGTAAAGGCAATCAATTCTACGCAGCAAGCTGAGGGGAACTAGACCCAGTAGAAATTAGACAAATCGAAAATGAAAAACTGGTGTTTCACGGCAGGGTTGGCCGCGTATATTCTGCTGAGCGGTCTGCTGGTCTACTATTTTCCGCGGTCCGTCCTCGCCTTTCTCGTCTTCGAAGCGTCGCTGCTGTTGATCTACTACGCGCCGGTGTCGCGCGCGGTCAAGCTCTCGCTCGCCGCCGCGGCGCTGGCCGTGGTGCTGCCGCTCGTGGGGACGATCAACGGCTACTATCTCGAAATTGCGATCCAGGTCGGGATCTTCGTCGCCCTGGCCCTGGGCCTTAACATCGTCGTCGGCTTCGCCGGCCTGCTCAACCTGGGCTACGTCGCCTTCTATGCTATCGGCGCCTATCTCTGGGCGATTTTCGGCTCGGCCCAGGCGAACGAATTTATTTCCGGCGGCTATTTCCCGCTGTCGCAAGCGTGGTTTTTCGTTTTTCTGCTCCTCAGCATCGCGGCGGGCGCGTTTACCGGAGCGCTCCTGGGCCTTCCCGTCCTGCGCCTTCGCGGAGACTATCTCGCCATCGTCACACTCGGCTTCGCCGAGGTGGTGCGCGCGCTGGTCAACAACCTCGACAAGCCGATCAATCTCACTAACGGCCCGAGAGGGATCACGCCGATCGAACGGCCGCCGCTCTTTTTCCGGCCGCTTCTAGAAGGCTTGGGCGTCGCGGTCGATCCC
>JBGPGE010000071.1:0-24860 GCA_041483675.1 Binatia bacterium | reverse complement strand
CAGTTCAGCGACGACGATCATGGTTCCATGTTTGCAGGAAGGGCAGCGGGAAAGATCGATGCCGGTGAGTTCCAGCAAGAGGTCGTGCGCTGATCTTTTGGGGATTTCGGGCAAAGCGGGATTAAGTCCGAGCAGCTTGCGCCTCCCCGTCCTGCAGCACTCAAAAAACCTTGTCACGCTAGTCAACAACGTCCCCCAGGACGTCCCCCAGGAGTCCCCCAGGATAAGCCAGAGAGCTGCCAACATAAGCACGATGGCCTGGAAGCAATAGCCGAAGGACCGCACGCGGAGGCGCAACTCCTCCGTTCGATTTAGGAGTTGCTCGTGTTCACTCGCAATCAGTGCACGTATCCGCGCCTCACGTTCGCCGCGCCTTACGGCGCTCTTAGTCGCCCATCGCTTGGAGACGCTGCTGAGCGTTCCGTCCAAGCGCGGCTTTAGGTAGGCCGCTATGAGGTTGATGGCGAGGCCCACTAGAACAACACCAACCCACCAACTGACCGAGGATAGGTTCTTCAGCACTTCGTCCATCTCGTTCCCCGACAGCTAACGCCAAGCTCAGCCGTCGCTCTTAGCGATCGGTCTGAAGCGGATAGTTGGGCAAAAATATCATGTAAAATGGATTCCTGACACCTTTCTCCCTTCTCACGGAGCATAGGGAACGATAGGTATGTACCCCTTGCGCTGCATGCAAGCTGCTATTTGACGATGCACTGTCTCAAGGTCGTTATAAGTCTTCTTTGCTTCAGACTCGCACTCCTGCCTATCAGTCTTAACCCGATCCGCACTGTAACCTACCGGGGAAAATAGTGTCAGGTAGCCGATCATACTCATGCAACCGATATAAATTCTCAGAGATGGTGGCTCAATTTGAGCGAGTAGGGGGGAAAGCTTCGAATACACCGCGAGGAAATTCGGATTGTTTGCTTGGCTCTGACACGCCTGTTGATCAAGAGCATACTGCTCATCCGATTGTCCCCGCATCGGGTAAAGGTCCATCTGTATATCAGTATTCCCACGCCTGCCGAGAGCCGCAATTTGCGGTGCCGTACAGCTGGAGGCAACCAGAAGATTGAGCACTATTATGGTGAGATGAAATTGGGATTTCATTGTGTTTGGCCTCTTTCCTATGACCTCCATGGTGTGACGCGAGCCCAACTATTAAGTGAGCCGCTTTCGCTGACGAGATAGGCTGGTCGGCCTATCTCCTAAAGCGGCTCCGCCAATCAAACCGAATCGATCACTATATCCGTCAGTTACCTCAACCACTCAAGCCTCCTCTTTCGGACAAATGCCGCCGGGACCGGCAGCCTATCTCCCTAACTCTCGGCGGCCTATCTCAGCCGGCTCAACCAACTCAAGGCCCAAGCATCATAAGCGATCAGCGGGGCTATTTACCCCCCGTCCGCCGCGATTTAACACGTGGGTGTAAATCATCGTGGTGCTTACGTCTGCGTGGCCGAGCAACTCCTGGACGGTTCGGATGTCATAGCCGTCTTCGAGTAAATACGCGGTAATGCGTTCAAACCGTTCGATTCGTTCGAGCCGTTTGAGTCGCTGAAACGGTTATCGTGGGCTTTTTATACTTCTGGCCTTTCATAGAGCTGTTCTTCAGATAACCGACAAAGTTGCTGATCATAACCGACAGCCGCCCGGACGATTTCATAATACCCTCAAACGTGCCCTGGCTGATATACCCCTGATCGAGCGCCACATAAAGTTGAGAGCGCACCTCGCCACACGAACCCCTGGCGACGTAAAGAAACTGAATGAATTCCCGGTTTCCTCCTCGCTCGAAGCCCTCCGCAATATTCGACATACCTGAGACAGCGGCCCGCCGAATTTGGTCCCTAAGGCCAAAATCCCTTGAGAAGGCCGCATCCTGCGTTATCTGATAAACCTGCCGAGTTAGGTGTCGCGCCTCTTTCCAGACCTCCAAGTCCTCGAAGTATTTTATCGTCATATGACTTCCTTCTATCTTCTAACCGTTCAATCCGTTTGATTAGTTCGAAACGCTCGAATGGTTCGAGGATCCCTCAAACCGCTCGAACGGCTCAAACGGTTGGAACGAGTTATACATGATTCCCGTACGAACAATGAAATCTCTGCCGGATGACGCTTGTTGTGGAAGAAGATAAACCGTTTGATCCAGTGGACATAGGTTTCCTCGGTTCTCGGACTATAATGCCTGATGCGGATCGCGTGGCGGACCTGGTCGAGGAGCTTCGGCTTTTGCGCCGGCGGCGCCAGGGTGATGGCCGGCTTTGGCGGCAGGCCGCCTCTGTAAACGGAGGGAGTTGGGGTCAGGGCCTTCGCGCTTGGATCCGCCATTGGGACCGTCCTAGCCGCTTAATTGGAAAGCTGTTGCAAGCCATACCGCAAGATGGCGGCCAGGGTCAAGTGCTGTTTTAACGACTTGGTCTGCCGGATTTTTGGGGTTGTCGGGAACGAGTGCAAATAGAACGAGTGCAGATAGATGGGTTGGGGCCCCTCAATACATCACAGCCGTCATTCCGGTCAAGTCAGCCTGAGGCTGACGCGAGCCGGAATCCAGGAAGACTGGATTCCCGCTTTCGCGGGAAAGACGCAGGGGGCCCCTTTTAAAACGAACGAAGTTCGTAGTCTCAAAAAAGCCCGGGCCATAAGTCTTGGGAAGTTTACAAAGAAGAAGTCTTCTGAAACAGCAGCAGCGAGAACCACTCCTTCGGGTCGGTGAAGTGCGCGACGGGTTTCAGGCCGAACCATTGAAGTTGCTGCTGGAGGCGCGCGGGATCGAACTTGCGGCTGATCTCGACGAGGATGCGGTCGTCTTTCGGCCAAACAAAAGAGGCCGCGCCGTGAGAGGGGAAGCGAATCTCCTGCGCGGCCGTGGAGACGGCGTACATCTCGATCTGCTGCCATTCGGGATTGTACCAGGAGTGGTAGCGCATCTTCCGCGAATCGAAATTGGCGCCCATCAGCCGGTTGATGTTGGCAAAGACGTTGAGGATGAAGTCGGCGGTCACTCCCTGGGAGTCGTTGTAGGCTTTTTCCAGAAGCTCGCGCTCTTTAACTCGGTCGATGCCGAGCAGGAAAAAATCTCGCGGGCCCATTGATTCGGAGACGTGGCTGAAAAAGCGGACGAACTCGGAGCGGTTGAAATTCCCCACGCTGCTGCCGAGAAAGATAAACAACGTCGGCAGGCTCTTATCGATGCTCGCGATGCCGTCCTCGTAGCGGGCGTGCAGGCCGCAGAAGGCGAGTTGGGGAAACTCGCGGCGGATCATCTCGCGCGAGGCGGCGAGACCCGTCAGGCTCACGTCGATCGGCGCGAAGACTCCTTTGCCTCTCTGCTTTGCCTGCTCGCGCAGCAGGTGCTGGGTCTTCTTAGAAAAGCCCGCGCCCAATTCCACAACGCACTCGACCGGGGCGGCGGCGATGATTCCCGCCGCATCGTGCGCCAGAATCGAGTCCTCGGTCCGCGTCAGGTAATATTCGGGCAGCTCGCAGATGCGGTCGAACAGCCGCGAGCCGCGCTCATCGTACAACAGATAAGCCTCCAGCCAGCGCGGCTGGTCGAACAGTGTCCGCAAAACCGAAAGCGCCGGATTCGCGAGGGTGGAGTCTCCGTCCAGGCTCCAAATCGACGGCGCCACGGAGCGCCATAAATCATTCTGATTTGCGGAGAAGATGCGAGGCTGTTCTTCCGTCATGGCAGCCAACTATAAAGTATTCACGGCTGGCATGTCCAGCATGCTCTATGCTATTCGTCGTGAAGATGGCTGAGGCGCAACAGGCGATTGACTTTCGGAGCGTGAGCTTCCGGCTGCCGAACGGCAAGACGCTGCTCCACGCGCTCGACCTGCAAGTGAGCGCGGGGGAGACGCTCGTGTTACTCGGCCGGAGCGGCTGCGGCAAGACGACGACGTTGAAACTCATCAACCGTCTGCTCGATCCGACGGGCGGCGAGGTCGTCGTCGAGGGAAGGCGGACGACCGACTGGGACCCGATCCGGCTGAGACGGCGCATCGGCTATGTCATCCAGGAGATCGGCCTTTTTCCTCACTTCACGGTCGAGGACAACGTCGGCGTCGTGCCGCGTCTCGAAGGTTGGGAAGGGGAGAGGGTTCGCACGCGCGCGCGGGAGCTGCTCGAAATGGTCGGACTCGATCCGGAGCGCTTCGCGGCGCGCTATCCGCGCGAGCTTTCCGGCGGGCAGCGGCAAAGAGTCGGCGTCGCGCGGGCGCTGGCGGCGGACCCGCCGATCCTTTTACTCGACGAGCCTTTCGGCGCGCTCGATCCGATCACGCGTAGAGAAATTCAGGCGGAGTTCCGCTCGCTGCAAAAGCGGCTCGGCAAGACGATGGTCTTCGTCACCCACGACGTGGGTGAGGCCTTTCTTCTCGCCTCGCGCATCGCCTTGCTCAAGGACGGCAAGGTGGTGCTGCTGGGGAAGCCCGGCGATTTTCTCGCGTCGCGCGAGCCTGAGGTTCAAGCCTTCGTCGCCTGCCTCGAAAATCCAAATCCGTCGGCGGGGGCGGCATGAACCTCTGGGAATTTCTGCTGCACAACCGCGCTGAGGTTTCGACGCTCACGCTGGAGCATCTGTTCCTCGTGGGTATCTCCACCGGCATCGCTATCCTGATCGGCGTGCCGCTCGGCATCCTGCTGACGCGCTGGCCGTCGGCGAGCAAGCCGATTCTGGGTTTCGCCAACATCATGCAGACGGTCCCGAGCCTCGCGCTGTTCGGCTTTCTCATTCCGCTCAATATTTATCTCTTTCAGATCCGTCTCGTCGGCGGCATCGGCGCGCGCACGGCGGTCGTGGCGCTGGTGCTCTATGCGCTGCTGCCGATCGTGCGCAACACGTTCACCGGCATCAGCGGCGTCGATCCGGCGATCCGCGAAGCCGGCAAGGGAATGGGGATGACCGGCCGCCAGCTTCTCTTCCAGGTCGAAATTCCGCTCGCGCTCGGCGTCATCATCGCCGGGGTCCGCGTCGCGACGGTCATTTCCGTCGGCACCGCGACCATCGCCGCGGCGATCGACGCGGGCGGCCTCGGAAGGTATATCTTCCGCGGTCTCCGAATGAACGACAATACACTGATTTTAGCCGGCGCTGTCCCGGCAGCCGTCATGGCGCTGGCGGCGGATTTTCTCCTCGGCTGGGTCGAGCGTGTGTTTGGCAGGGGAGTCGGCGGTTGGCTACGCAGTTGGCGAACCTGGATAACGCTCGGCGCGATCGTCGCGGCGCTCGCCGTCTGGCTGGCGCTGGCGATTTCTCCGGCGAAGACGGGAGAGCGGATCGCGGTCGGCTCGAAAGACTTCACCGAGCAGATTATTCTGGGAGAGATTGTCGCACAGGCGATTGAGAGCAAGACCGGGCTGGAAGTTCAGCGCCGCTTCGATCTCGGCGGCAGCCTGGCGCACGAGGCGCTGCTGGCGGGCGAGATCGATCTCTATGTCGAGTACACCGGGACGGCGTTGACCGCGATCCTCAAGCTGCCGCCGTTGTCCGATCCCAAAGAAGTTTACCGGCGCGTGAAAGACGAGTACGCCGCGCGTTTCGGCCTCGAATGGACTGAGCCGGTGGGCTTCAACAACACCTTCGCCATCCTGGTTCGCGGCGACGACGCCCGGAGGCTCAAGCTTAAGACCGTTACTGACGCCGCCCGCTACGCGCCCAAGTGGCGCGCCGGCTTCGGCCAGGATTTCATGTCGCGGCCTGACGGCTACGAGGGATTCGCGCGGGCGTACGGCCTCAAATTCGCGGAGCTGCGCGAGATGGATCTGTCCTTGACCTACCGCGCGCTGGTGGATAAACAGGTCGACCTGATCGCCGGAAACTCGACGGACGGATTGATTGCGCGTCACGATCTGTTTCAGTTGGAGGACGATCGCCGCTATTTTCCGCCCTACGACGCGGTGCCGGTCGTGCGTCAGGAGGCGCTCAAGCGCCGTCCGGAGATTCGCGCGGCGTTGAAGGCGCTCGGTGGGCTGATTTCCGTGGAAGAGATGAGGCAATTAAATTTTGAAGTCGACGGCGGGCGACGGGCGGCGAAAGATGTGGTAGAGGAGTTTTTGCAGAACAAGGGCTTCGACCTGGGCTCAGCCCAGGGGGTGAAAGGCGGAATGTAAGGAGAAAGCCATGTTCGGTTATCGCGCCAGAATCGGTTACATCTCGCCGTCGGTCATCGTCATCCTGGCCATTGCGTCTGCGCTTTCGTCCCCCGGCACAAGTTGGGGGCAGAAGCTGGAGCGCGCCTATCTCGCCTTCGGCTCTTCCGGCGGAAACCTCACTGCCTTCTGGGTCGCGCGCGAGGCGGGACTTTACCGGCAGTACGGGTTGGACGTCGATGTGGTCTTCCTGCGCGGGAGCACGACGGCGATCAGCGCCCTCGCCGCCGGCGAAGCCCAGTTCGCCGCGCTTGGCGCCAGCTCCTCCGTGCTCGCCAAGCTCGGCGGCGTCGATACCGTGCTGGCGGCCACTGCGGCGCCGGGCCTATCGTTCTATCTCGTGACAACGAAGGAGATCGCCAGCGGCGCCGGACTTAAGGGAAAAAAGCTGGCGATCAGCCGGCCGGGAACCGATTCCGACTTTGCCGCGCGCGTTGCCGTTCAAAAGCTCGGTCTGAATGAGCGCGAAGTAAACATCCTCACGATCGGCAGCGATACGGAGCGGATCGCCGCATTGCAGCAGGGAGTGGTGGACGCCACGGTCCTGACGCCGGCGGCGTTAATCGCTGCGCAAAAGCTCGGATTCCACGCGCTGCTGGATCTCAACACGCTCAACATCCCCTACGAAGCGGCCGCGCTGATCACCACGCGAACGCTGATTCAAAACAAGCCGGAGACGGTGAGCCGCTTCACTAAGGGTTTTATTGCGGGCATCCACTATGCCAAGAGCCACCGCGATTTCACGATCGGGGTGCTCAAAAAGTACATGCGGAACGACGACATGGATGTCCTTAACGTGAGCTATGACTATTACGTCGGCCGCGTGATCCCCAGAGTTCCCTATGTCAGCGAGGCGGGACTTGAAACCGTGCTCGATTTCATCAAAAAAAGCAATCCCAAGGCGGCCAACGCCAGGGTGCAGGATTTCATGGACAACAGGTTTGTGAAGGAACTGGACGACACAGGTTTTATTCGCGCCCTGTACAACCGCTAACATCTAAAGAAATCCCGATATCGAAAGACGTTTTCTATGTTCAAAGGACGCGAGGTTTTTCGCGCGCTGCGCTACCCGGACTATTTCTGGTTCTGGTCGAGCTATTTCGTCTCCAACGTCGGCTCGTGGATGCAGTCCGTCGCCCAGGGCTGGCTGGTGTTCGACCTGACCGACTCGCCGTTCTATCTCGGCCTCTTCAGTCTGCTCAGAACGGTTTTGTTGTTTTGTTTTTTCCTCCTGGGCGGCGTCATGGCCGACCGTTGGGACCGGCGGCTTATCATGGTCTGGATCCAGGTCGTTTCTCTGGCGAGCGCGCTCGCTCTCGCCGTGCTGCTTTCCTTCGATGCGATTCAGGTCTGGCATATCTTTGTCTTCGGGACGATCACTTCGACGGTGTGGGCGTTCGAGCAGCCGGTGCGCCATTCGCTGATCCCGCAACTCGTCAGCCGCGAGGACCTGGTGAACGCGCTCGCGTTAAACTCGATCACCTGGCACGGCGCGGGCCTCCTCGGGCCTGCTCTGGTCGGGCTGCTGGTCAACTCGGTCGGTATCAGCGGCTGCTTCTACATCAACGTGGTCAGCTATTTCGCCGTGATCGCGGCGATGCTGCGGATACGCATTCCGCGGTCGCGCTCCGAGGGGGAGCAGATGCGCATGGGGGAGAGCCTGTTCGACGGCATCGGTTACATCCGCCGGCAGGGGTTGATCTTCACGCTGCTGGTCACCTCGGCGCTCTTCAGCATCTTCGGCCGCTCCTACATTATTCTATTGCCCGTGTTTGCGAAGGCCGTGCTTAACATCGGCGCGTCGGGCCTGGGGTTCATTTCCGCGGCGCCGGGGCTGGGAACCATCGTCGGGTCGCTAGGTGTCGCGGCGCTGGGGCGGAGCCAGGTGAACCGCCGGACGATGGTGATGAGTTTGTGCGGCACCGCACTGGCGCTTTTTCTCTTCGCCGCGAGCGGGAGCCTGACGACGGCGTGTCTGATGCTCATCGTCGTCGGGATGTTGAGCATGACCTTCGACACGCTGCTCAACACGCTCATCCAACTGAACGTCACGGACAGTTATCGCGGGAGAGTGATGGGGGTCTACGGTCTGACGGCCGCGGGCATGCGCGAGTTCGGCGGCATGCAGGCGGGCTTCCTCGCCGAGTGGACCGGCGCGCCGTTCGCCATCGAAGCCGGCGCGGTCGCGGTCGGCGTCGTCGCGCTGGCTTACCTGGGTCCGCGGTTGAAGAAGCTGGCCAGCAGCTAGAATACGCGGCGGGCCCTCTCGATCCCTTCGCTTCAATGTCTCCTCGCCTGGAACTCTAGTTGCTCGCCCGTTGGTCGTATTTGCGAGGCGCTTGTGTAAGCCGGGCGGTTTCCGTTGACATGCTTTGGGCCATCGGATAGCTTTTCAGAAAGCGAATCGAACGCTATAGGGTGGAGGCTAGATGCAGGATTTTTATCAGGCGTGGTTGGATCAATCGGAACAAAACGACAAGGTCGTGAACGACGCGCCGCGCGTCGCGAGAGGGAAGGATCTGATTTGGGTTCGCACCCGGCAAGACGCCAAGGCGGCGCTCATGATCGCGCCCGAGACCGGGTTTCCGACAGGCGGCAGCCTGTTGATGCGGGCGGAGATTCCCGCAGGCTGGCACACGGGCAAACACGTACACGGCGAAGAGGCGATTTACGTCGAGCGCGGCGAAGGCCTCATGATGCTCGACGACGACCGCTACGATTTTCATCCCGGCACGATCTTCCATGTGCCGCACCGCTCCACGCATCAGCTCTTCAACACCGGGAAAGAGCCGGTCGCCTACCTCTCCGGCCTCGCCTGGCCGCTCGAATCTTTCATCCGCATGGGCCCGATGCGACAGCTCGAGGACGCGGGACAGAACGATGCGGGGGCGCTCGCGAAAATGCCACGCGAGGCATCGCAGTCCTGGCCGGTCGATGGGCGGCGCATCGCGATGCATCAGGAGCAATTCGCGAAGTCGGACGAGAGCAAGCACGGCGCGACCTATTTTCTCATGGGGCGCAGCGGCAAGCAGAACGGCTTTAAGGCGACGGCGGTGGCGATCAGCTCGATCTTCGTCGATCTGGCGCACACGAAAAGCCACAGCCACGCCCATCCGGAAGCGTATCTCTACGCGATCGAGGGCAGCGGCTACTCGGAGATCGGCGGCAAGAGATACGATTGGGTGCAGGGCGATGCGGTGCACGTGCCGCCGGGGATGATGCACCACCAGCATTTCAATCCCCACGACGTCGATATGAAGGAGTTGAGATTCGAGTTCGGCGTCCGCTATTGGATGGTGGAGCAGTGGCGCGGCTATGTGACCGTGGATAAGCACATGAAGGCCACGACCCACATGGACGACTAATGAATTTTAGATTTTGGATTTTCGATTTTAGATTAAGGGAGTTCGATCCGCAATCGGAAATCTAAAATCGGCAATCGAAAATTGTATGGCCGACACGACGACGAACATAAGCGACCGCAACCGGATGATGCTCGGCTTCATCGTCCGCCGCTGCGCCCGCGACATCGGCCATCCGCCCACGCCGGAAGAATTTGCCGAGTGGGCCAACAACCAGGGAGACGACGGAGAGCGCTACAGCCTCTTCGGCAGGCCGATCTCGCCCTCCGCCGCCAGCATCATTCTCCGCCATCCCGGGCGTCTGGTCACCGCGCGCTTGGAAGCGATCGTGCGCGGCCTGCGGTGAGCCTTACGGCACCGCGTGTTTGATCCACTTCGTGATCGCGTCGACAACCTTTTGCTCGATGCCGAAATATCCGTGACCCGCCAGCGACTCGCAGGTTTCCGACAACGGCGCGCTGCCGCCGTTGAAGGTCAGTACCTGGACCCTCGGAGAGGCCGTGAAGCGAGTTCTGATCGCCTTGGAGTCTTCGGGTTTTGAAAACGGACATTCGTCGTTCTTATTCGTCACAACCAGCGCCGGCACGTTGATCGACTCCAGCGCCGCGCTCTGCAAGTCCCCCGTGGCGCTGGGGCCGGTGAGGGAGGAAGTCAGCACAATGCCGTCCGGCGAGGAGCTGACGTAGGCGGCCGCCACTGCGGCGGAAATCGATCCGCGGCTTGTGCCTACTGCCCACAGGGGAAGAGTCGGGTAGCGAGTGCGGAGATCGGTCATCACCGCGCCCAGATCCTGTTGAAATTTGTCTCCGTACAGCCTGTCGGGGAGCTGATGCCCTCTCAAGCCGCTGCCGTGTAGAAAACCGTTGCCGTCGGTGGCGTCGGCGTGGTTGTGATCGAGGAAGTCCGAGGCCGCATCGACAACGGCGACGACGTACCGCTCGGCCGCAAAGTGATAGCGGGTGCGGACCAGGAAATTGGTGTTGCCGATGTTCTGTTGAGTCAGAGTCAGGTTCAACCGCCCGTCGCCTCCCGTAAAGAGCATCAGGACGGCTATTGGATCGAGCGGCGCAAAACCGTCGGCGGGAACCGCGTTGCTCGGGTCGATCAGCATGTATCTTACAGACGCCGGATTGGCGTTGTCGAATCTGGTGCGGTAGCCGCTGATTTCCACGACTTGAACCAGGGGGCCGGCATAAACCTCTCTCACAAACGCCGGTCCTCCTCCAACCAGAACGGCAATTACGGCAAGCACGGTTGATAGATTCTTCATCACTGGCCTCCTTTCGAAAAGTTTGCCGCGTCAGATTTTCGTAGCTCCGACGCCTGGACCGTAAAACGAGCGTTTCCCCGCCACCTCCCGCAAGGTCAAACAGACGCGAAAGGGTTGCTAGACATGGGTGTCGGATCTCCTTTTATCCGGACCTTCGGCAATCAGAAACCGGCGCTCGTGATCGGGCGTGGGCAGCACGCAGGCTTGATGCTTGCCGAAGATCGCGTATCGATTAAGCGCCACGCGGTCGTAGAGCCAATCGCGAATCGCGCGCGGAATGAGCCAAACAATAGCCGCGGCCTTCCACGGGAACAGCAGCCGCGCCATGACGCGAATGAACGCGCTCGATTTTGCGTACAGGCGACCGCCTTCGATCAGGAGCATGGTTTCGCTGCCGTCCACAGGCAGGCCGTACCAGTCTAGTATCCTCTTCCCCTCATCGGATTGCATCGTCGCGAGCTTGAAGACCTGCCGGCGATCGAATCGAATCAGAAATCTCGCCCACGCGCCGCACAAGCGGCAAACGCCGTCGAACAGCACGACCCGGTCGTTCGGACCCACGTTCGGCGCGCAAGCTTGGATGGCGTTCATGTGCGGTCCATTACGGCGCGATCAGTGGCGATCGCTAGAGGCTTGACCTGAGGAGCCTTTTGCTTTCTAGAGCAGGTCGTCGGCTGGCAAGGGTAATTAGCTGGGGTCGATTGAGCGGTAGTTCAACCAGGAGCAGGAACCGCCTCAGGCCAACTCCATGACAAGACTTGTTCCTTGCATACGCGCTTTGATCTTTCGGCCCTTCCGTGCGCCTATGGAGGCCAACCAGTCCCGAGGAACGCGGACGACAGCTCCTCTGGTTCCAACTTTGGTTACGTAAAGTGACCGTACGCTGGTCGCGCCGGCCGCCGACAGCTTCCAGCCGCGCTCTCCGAGGGTTGCTACGGCATCGTGTCGGTCCCAGAAGTCACGCTCGGCCTTTAACGAAGTGAACTTGGGAATTCGTGGCATATTACCGCGCCTTTCTTTTGAACCAGCGTCGCTCCGGCTCGGTCATATCGCGGGCCGTGACGACGCGATAACGTCCTGAAGGTTTACGAGCAAGCACGACAAACAAATATCTTCCACCTTTGCTCTGCCCGAGGACGTAGTAGGTTCCGTCACGTCCCCTGCGAAAGATATACCGTCCTTCCAAAGTTTCTTCAACTTCCTCCGGCTCGACGCGGTGCCTCCAGATGTGACTAATGCTGTCCTCATCCCATTCAATCTCGATCCGCCGCATCCGCTAGCCTTTCTACCGGTCGAGCGCTTTGGCATCGTACCGCTGCGACTCATGATACGGATTTCCCTTGGCTTTTGCCAGAAGATTTTGCGGCGGTTGATTTTGCGTCTTGCCTTTGACAGAAGAATGGCGTGTTGCGGAGTCGGTACGATGCGAGGTTTACATTTTCTACTGTCGGTCCTGGTTCTGCCCGCCTCAGCCGCGTGGCTGCCCGCGTCGCAACCGACCTGCGCGCCGACGCGGCCGGACGCGGAAGGGCCGTTTTACAAGGCCAACGCGCCGGAGAGGTCGCGCACGGGGAAGGGATTCGTCATTACAGGGACGGTGAAATCGGCATCCGACTGCGCGCCGCTCGGCGGTGCGCGGATCGAATGGTGGTCGGCGAATTCAAAAGGGCCTGTCCTGAGCGGAGTCGAAGGGCCTGTCCTGAGCGGAGTCGAAGGGCCTGTCCTGAGCGGAGTCGAAGGAGAGTACGACGACGAGCATCGAGCGACGCAGAAGGCAGACAAAGAAGGGCGTTATCGCTATGAAACGGACTCCCCTGGTCTTTATCCCGGCCGTCCGCTCCATCTGCACGCGCGCGTGACGGCGCCGGGCCATCGATCGCTCATCACTCAGATCTATCCCAAAGCCGGGCAGGCGGCGATCGACTTCGACTTTGTGCTGGTCCCGGAATAAGAAAAGGCCGCCGCTGTCCGACGCTACAAACTGATCTTTTCGACGTAGAGCTTCTCGACGAAGCCGCTGGCCTTAAGCTCTTCCAGGAAGCGCGAGTCGAACAGGTCCGACGGGTTGATCGTTTTCGATTTTACGTCCACCGTGGCGATCGCGTCGATCATCGCCTGGGTGGCTTCCTTGTCGGGAAGCGGCAGCGGCTTCAACTGAGCGGCGAAGGCTTCGTACATGGCATCGATGGCGCCCGCCTCGGAGCCGCTCAAATATTTCTTGATAATCTCAATGCTTTCCTTGCGCCGCGTCAGAAAGTAGTGGATCGCCGCGACGTATCCTTTCACGAAGCGCCGCACCGTCCCTTCGTCTTTTTTGATCATCGAGCGCGTGGTCATCAGCAGGGAGGTGACGATGGGAACCTCTTTCGGGTCGAGAATTTTCACACCGAATTTCTTCGCCTCGGCGGCGAACTGGAAATTCAGCGGCGCGCCCTGGATCAAATCCTTCGCCAGCGCCGCGACCCGGTTGGGGCCGAGCCCCGCCGACACGAACTCCACGTCCTTGACCGGATCGAGGCCGGCCCGGCGCAGCATCACGCGGGCGACCAGATCGGAGCGACCGCCCACCTCCGAGACGCCGACGCGCTTGCCTTTGAGATCTTTGACGCTCTTGATGTTGCCAGATACCCCCATTGCATACGGCTCCGCGCTCACGTGGGCGAGGAGAGAAACGATATCGGAGCCCGAGATAATGGGTTGGATCAAGCCCAGGGGGTTGCCGAAGCCGACCAGAAAATCGACTCCGATCAGCGACTGAACGCCGCCGCCGAAGAGATCGCGGATGAAGATCTCCTCCACGTCGATGTCGTATTGCTTGAAGATGCCGCCGTCGATCCCGACGTAGACGATGGCGGCGCCTACCTCCCAGCCGACGTAGCCGAGCCTGAGTTTTTTGGGTTCCGCGCCGGCGGAAGAGACGCAAGACAGCGCGGCGAAAAACGCGACGACCAGTTTCAATCTTTGCAAGTTATGCATAGCTCCTCATCACGGGGATAATGTTAACTTAGTCCTTCCGCTCTTTTCTTGCAAGCTTGCCGCTCCGCGCCCGCCCTGGTATTTTCCTCACTATGGCGCCGGAGCGGGGAGCAGGGCGGTTTCGTCTGTTGTCGAATTTCAAGCCTCAGGGCGACCAGCCGCAGGCGATCGACAAGCTGGCGCAGGCGATCGAGGAAGGACGAAAACACCAGGTGCTGCTCGGGGTCACCGGCTCCGGCAAGACCTTCACGATGGCCAACGTGATCGCGCGCGTGAACCGGCCAACGCTGGTGATGGCGCCGAACAAAACTCTCGCCGCGCAGCTCTACAACGAATTCAAAGAGCTGTTTCCCGAGAACGCGGTGCGCTATTTCGTCAGCTACTACGATTACTACCAGCCGGAGGCGTACGTTCCGTCCACCGACACCTACATCGAAAAGGACGCCTCGATCAACGACGAGATCGACAAGATGAGGCACTCCGCGACCAAGGCGCTGCTGGAGCGGCGCGACGCGATCATCGTGGCCAGCGTCTCTTGCATCTACGGTCTTGGCTCTCCCGAGGCCTACTTCGACATGATGGTCTATCTGGAAGAGGGGATGGAGATCGAGCGCGACCGGGTGCTGAGAAAGCTCGTCGATATCCACTATCAGCGAAGCGACTACGATTTTCACCGCGGGACTTTTCGCGTCCGCGGCGACGTCGTGGAGGTCTTTCCGGCCTACGAGGACAGCTCGGCGGTGCGCATCGAATTTTTCGGCGACACGATCGAAGGGCTGGTGGAGATCGATCCGATCCGCGGCCAGGCGCAGCGGCGGGTCGCCAAGGCCGCGATCTATCCCGCGAGCCATTACGTGACGACCAACGATCGGATGAGGCTGGCGGTCGAGGGGATCCGCGCGGAGTTGACCGAGCGGCTGGCGGAGCTACGCTCTGAGGCCAAGCTCCTGGAGGCGCAGCGGCTCGAACAACGCACGCTCTACGACCTGGAGCTGCTGCGCGAGATGGGCTTCTGTCCCGGCATCGAGAATTATTCGCGCCATCTCACGGGGCGAAAGCCCGGCGAAGCGCCGCCGACGCTGCTCAACTACTTTCCCGACGATTTCCTGCTGTTCATCGACGAGAGCCACGTGACGGTGCCGCAGATCGGCGGCATGTACCGCGGCGACCGCTCGCGCAAGCAGACGCTGGTGGAATACGGCTTCCGCCTGCCCTCGGCGCTGGACAACCGCCCGCTCAACTTCGAGGAGTTCGAGGCGATCGTGAATCAGGCGGTGTACGTCTCGGCGACGCCGGTGCAATATGAAATCGCCAAGAGCGAAGGCGTCGTCGTCGAGCAGCTGATCCGTCCAACCGGGCTGATCGATCCGGAAGTCACGGTGCGGCCGGCGCGGACGCAGGTGGACGACCTGCTCGAAGAGATCCGCAAGCGAGCCGAGAGCAACGAGCGCGTGCTGGTGACGACGCTGACCAAGCGCATGGCGGAAGACCTGACGGACTATTATCAGGATCTCAACGTCAGAGTGCGCTATCTCCACTCGGACATCGAGACGCTGGAGCGGGTGGAGATCCTCCGCGAGTTGCGCAAGGGGACGTTCGACGTGCTGATCGGGATCAACCTGTTGCGCGAAGGGCTGGATCTGCCGGAGGTCTCGCTGGTGGGGATTCTCGACGCGGACAAGGAGGGATTCCTGCGCTCGGAGCGTTCGTTGATCCAGACCATCGGCCGCGCCGCGCGCAACGTCCACGGCGCCGTCATTCTCTACGCCGACTCGATGACCGACTCGATGAAGCGGGCCATCGACGAGACCAACCGGCGGCGCCGGCTGCAGTCGGCGTACAACAAAAAACACGGCATCACGCCGCAAACCGTCATCCGCTCACTTGGCACGCCGCTGGTGGAGGTGTATGAAGCGGATTACGTGACCGTGCCGCTGGTGGCGGAGAAGGAGGAGAGTTACGATCCGAAGGAGACGACGCGGCTGATCGGGCGTCTGAGAAAAGAGATGAAGCAGGCCGCCGGCAATCTTGAATTCGAGCGCGCCGCCGCGCTGCGCGACCGCATCCGTGAAATCGAAGAGCGCGAGCTGGGGCTCAAAAATCCGCTGCTGGCGCGGGAGGCATAAGTTGAGGCGTGAAGGCGATTTGAACATCTATTTCCTCACTCTTTTATTCGCGATCGTTGCTATTACGCTGCTGACCGCCACTGCCGGCACCAGCGCGACCGTCGAGGACGTGGTGAAGACGATCGGAAGCCTGCCGCCGGCTCAAAGAAGAGCCGTCCTGGAGGAGGGCGCGCGCAAAGAGGGAGAGCTGGTCTTTTATACTTCGATGGGCCTCACCGACTTTCCAAAGATCGTCGGCGCTTTCGAAAAAGCATTTCCGTTCATTAAGGTCAAACCCACTCGGTTGACTCAGTCCAGCGTCTTTCCAAAGATCGACACGGAAGCGAGGGCCGGCCGCATGATCGTCGACGTGGTGGGATCGGCGCCGGTGGAGATCTGGGAGTTAAGACAGAAAGGTTACTCGGCCCCCTACCTGTCGCCGGAGATCAAGGCCTTTCCGGCCGGCTCCTACGACGCCCAGGGTTTCTGGGCGGCATTCGAAGTGACGCCGATCGTGCTTGCCTTCAACACCAAGCTCGTGTCCCAGGACGAGGCGCCGCGGAGCTATCAAGATCTGCTCCAGCCCAAGTGGAAAGGCAAGATGAATTTCGGGAGCGACGAGTACGCCTGGTTCACGGTCATGTTGGACGGGATGGGGAAGGCCAAGGCGCTTGACTATATGAAAGCGCTGGCCCGGCAGCAGTTGCACATTCCCGGCTCCAGCAGCGTCATCCGCCTGCAACTCGGGCTGGCCGGAGAATCGGCGATCGTCATCGCCGCGCGCGGACGGCGCGTCGTCGAGTATAAGGAAAAAGGGGCGCCGATCGACTATCGACTCTTCGATCCTTACCCGGCGGAGCCGAACGCGGTTTCGCTGATGCGCCGGTCGTCTCATCCCCACGCGTCGATCCTGTTCATCGACTGGATACTGTCGGAGGAGGCGCAGTCGTTAATGGCCCAGCAGATTCCGCGCATGACGATCCGCAAAGGCGTAAAACAGATCCCGCGCAATCAGGAGCTGTACAAGAAGGATTTCGTGTTCGTGAATCCGGCCTCGATCGGACCCAACCTGAACGAAATGATCGCGTCCTACCGGCAGATTTTTGACATCCGTTAAGCCGGGAGAAAAGCCGGCGATCGGGTATTACGCCTGCTGCACCCCCGATAGCTTCCAGGGATTGGGGCCGACGGCTCGGCTGAAGGTCCAGAACTCCTCAAACTCAACCGGCTCGGAGTTACTGCCCTCGACCACCGCGTCGCTCGTTTCGTCCACGGTATAGTCCAGCAGATTGGCCTGGAGGCGAACCGTAAGATAATCCTGTCCCGCCTCGGTCCAGGATTCGGTAATCTCGCTGGAACTCAAAGCGATATTTTCCATGCGGTTCTTCCGGCCGCGAGCGTGGAGATTGGTCAATTCGCGTTGCCAGGTTTGCATCAATTCAACCCCGCAGAGCGAGCCGAGAGCCGCCGTGTCCTGTCGATTCCACGCGCCCTGTATTTTGAAAAAGAGCTCCTGGGCCGTTTTGAGAAACCGGGTCGGGTCGAAACTGCGGTCCATCATTTGAATGGTTCCAAAATCGAGATCGTTGGACCGAACGTTCTCTCCGGCGGCGGCGTTGCCCATGACGTAATCGCCGCTATTTTGATATTGCATCGCGCCATAGCCGGTCGCGGCCGCGGGAGCGCGAAACTTGCGATAGATGAAATATCCCGCGCCGGCGATCAGCAGAATCTCAAAAAGGCCGAAGCCGCTACCGCCCAGCCCGCCGCCCCATCCGGCATTCGCCATGCCGGAGAACAGCATGGAGCCGAGAAATCCTCCCATGATCCCGCCGGCAAGGCCGCGCATAAAACCGCCGGGTTGCGGCGCGAGCGCGCCGGGCTGCTGCGGTGGGGGAGTGGCTTCTGTTCTGGCCTGGGATGGGCCCGGCTGCGATGGTCTGGCCGGCGCCTGGTAACTCCTGGAGCCGCGGGCGCCGCCCGAAACGCCGCCGCCGGCCCGCGCCTCGACGGCGCTCTCCAGACCGATTTGCGACAGCCCGGCCAGGGCGAAAACCGCCGTGGCGACGAGGGTCATTTTCCGCTTAGTTTGACGCATGAGAAGTTTCTCCTTGAATACGCTTCAATTCTAGTCGAAAGCGGCCACGTAAGCAATTCGTACACGCGAATTAAGGCAGCTCCAACTACCGCCCGGCGATAAATATCTCGCGAAATTCTTTGCTGGTTTCCTGCAAGATTGGGCCGATAAAGTCGATATCGACGGCAATGCTTTCCTTTTCCCCGAGTTCCGGGAACCTCTGTTTCACCCCTTTTCGCGCGACGACCCGGCCGAAGGTCGTGATCACGGACTGCCCCTCCTCTGACAGCGCCCAGTCGGTCAAGAGCGCCGCGGCATATGGGTGAGGGGCATGGCGCGCGAACATCATATAGTTGGAGTGCGAAAAGTAAGGGTCGAGAGCGGCCCAGCCGATCGGCGCGCCTTTGGTCTTCAACTCCAGTACGGTATGGCCCGACAGAGCGATGGCGACGGCCCTTTCTCCGGCCGCCAGCAATTGAGTTTGCGCCGTCCGGCCCCGTATCAGAGTCAAATCCTGCCGTGCGAGGCTGCGCATGTAGCGGAGCCCTTTCTCTTTGCCGAAGTGCCGGAGCAGGACGGCGAACCAATCGTACGCTTCGTTGTCGAGAAACATCTGTCCTTTCCATTTGGGGTTGAGCAGATCTTCGTAGCTCCTGGGCGCATCGTTGCCCTTGACCAGGTTTGTGTTGTACCCGAGCACCATGGGAATCACGTAGAGCGAGGTGAAGTAGCCCTCCTTGTCCTTCGCCGAAGCCGGATAAAATTCTCTCTGCGGCGACGGATAGGGTTCGAGCACGCCGATCTTTTTCAGCGCCGCGGCCTCTTCCGCAGAGCTGTTTACGACATCGACGAGATTTCTGCCGGCGCTGTTTTCGGCCTGAATCCTGATGACCTGTTTTTCCCCTGACGCGCGGTAGCTGTTCACTTTGAGAAAAGGGTATTGCTGGTTGAACGCCCTCGCAAAGATTTCCAATTGCGGCGCCTGCAGGGAGCTGTAGTAGGTCACTTCTTTCTCCGCTTTCGCGCCCTCGATCAACGCCTGCCGTCGCTGTTCCGGTGAGAGCTTGCTGACTTTCTGTAGGACCGCAGAAGCCGGTTTCTGCGCCCATGTAAGGTCGGGCGCGAACGCAACGCATATGACGGCGAGCGCGGGCAGGAACATGGCGATTGGGTTCATTGCGCCTCCCGAAGCCGAATGGTGTGCGATGATTCGGGGGAAACGCTATCCTGGGGAGGGATGAGATGTCAATCGTCCGTCGAAGTAGCAAGGCCGTCGTGCAACCGACGCTTGAAAGGTGTTTAAGAATGGGTGATATTGGGAACACTCTCGGATCAGCGAGTTTGTAGAACTAAAACCACTCGGGACGGTTCATGTTTGTAAAGCTCCTTCTTATCTCCATCGTATGCCTTGGAGCCATTTTATTCTTCGGCAAGGCCGTAATCGGTGCTGTGAAAGTCGGGAAAATCTGTCACCTGGGCTCGGCTTTTGCGTGTGAGCGTCAGACTAATCCAGTCGGTTTCTGGTCGCTGGTCTTGTTTTGCTCCATGCTCGTCGCAATGTCCTCGGGTGTGCTTGCGCGAGCTACGTACGATGTTTTATCCGTGATCCCAACTGAGGATGAAAGTGCCCTGAGGGAATGGAACGACTATGCGCAGAGGTGTTCTGACGCTGTAGAAAACCCTGATGTCGCGCTTGATTACTGCACGAGAGTAGTTAATTTACGCAACCTCCCTAACATAGTTCTCGCCATCGCGTTGAGTAATCGAGGCCTAGCCTATGCACGTAAGGCAGATTATGAACGCGCGATAGAAGACCTCAGCGAGGCTTTGCGATTGGAGCCTAGCTATTCTATTGCTTTTCTCGACCGTGGCGGCGTTTACGCCAGCAAAGGTGATTACGACCGCGCCATTCAGGATTTCAACCAAGCGCTTCTTTATGACCCGAAGAATGCGTATGCCTATTACGGTCGAGGGTATGCTTACCGAAGCAAGGAGGATTATGAGAGGGCGATCCAAGATTATGATGCCGGCATTCAGTTAGATCCGAAGAACGCCGAGGCTGTTAGTGACCGCGGATATGTCTACGCCCGCAAGGGAGACGATGATCGTGCGATTCAAGATTATAGTGAGGCCATACGGTTGGAGCCGCGGAATACTCTAGCGTTCATTAGGCGGGGAAGCGCCTACTACCGCAAAGAGGATTTTAAGCGCGCAGTCCAGGAGTACGAGGAAGCGATTAAGGTTGACCCGAAGGATGCCCGGGGCTTCAGAGGGAAGGGACGCGCCCTATTTTATCTCGGCCGGTTTCGCGACGCACAGGCAGGTTTCATAAAAGCTATCGAGCTTGAATCCAAAGACGCGTATGGTCCTCTCTGGCTATCTTTGGTCCGTGGCCGGTTAGGGCAGGACGGAAAAAATGAGCTGTTAGCCAATGCCAAGCACCTCGACCTGCAAACATGGCCGGGACCGATTGTAAAACTCTATCTCGGAAGCGCAACGGGCGAAGAGGTTCTTCACCTGGCGAACAGTTCGGAGTCAAGAAAACACCGCGAGCAACACTGTGAAGCTTACTTTTATCTTGCACAGCAAGCATTGATCCAGGGCAAGGAGGGGGAAGCAGTCAAGCTGTTCAAGGCAACGCTAGACACAAAGATTACGAACTTTGTCGAGTACCGAGCAGCAGAAATAGAGCTATAGCGTTTGACGCGATGAACGGTCTCCGCCTTACCCGTCGATGGTCTGGCCGCCGTCGATGACCAGGGTGTGGCCGGAGAGGACGTTGGTTGTTCGCCTTATTTGACGGGTAGCACGGAGATCCGTAGGTCTGCGGCAAGCAGAGCAAAATCCGACTGATCGGCGGTGACTATCGTGGCGCCATGCCGTCGTGCCGTCAAGGCAATCAAAGTGTCGTTCTGAAATTCCCGCCGCTTGTTTATGTCCCACCCTTCCCTGTCGCCGATCCTCAGCACTAATTTTCCCGCTTCCCACCAGTCTGCGACTAGTGGCTCCCAGCGCACAGTAGCGAGGCGAAAAAGAGTTGTCACAAGTCGCTCGGCGTCACGGGTTCGGGCTCCGCGCCGAAGCTCCGAGAGGACGACTGCCGAATGGCGCACAATGTAAGCTCGCCGCACAGTCTCAAGAGTCTGTTCGTACAAACCTCGTTCCCAATGCCCTATGTAAATGTTGGTGTCCAGGATGGCCGGAGGCATCCTAGGCTCTCTCCAGAGCTCCCGGCTTGAGACTGTGGCGGCTCTTCTTCATAAATTCCCAGAATTCCGCCATCTCGGCGACGCGTTCGACCGACAGCCGGATAACCTGGGCGTCGGTTTTGACCCCTAAGGCTTTTCTGGCTCGGTTGAGAGCCCGCTCATCAACGAAGAAGGACTTGCGCTTCAGTTTTGCGTTTGCCGCCATAATTGCCTCCGAATCATTGGCTAAAGATGCATACATCCTAAAAGAATCAGGCATACACGTCAAGGCTTAAAAAAGTTATCCGGCACGGGTGAGAACATGGTATATAGCTCGGGTGATCGTGTATCGGCCTGATACAGGACGGGGCGCCCGACCAACACCCCCAGCGATAGAAGCATGCAAACCGTAAAGAGACGATACAGGGAAGTAAAATCAAAGTTTCAGGAACTCACGGCCCTCAGCAAGGCCTTGCCGGAATTTTTCCGCGCGCGGGTTGCCGTGCAACAGGCTGAAGATGAGATCAAACGGGCCTTGGATCGCCGTCATGAAAGCTTTTTGGAACTGGTCTTGGCTCAAATCTACGAGCGCCCGAATAGCCCCTATCGACGACTCCTCGATTCCGCCGGATGCGACTTCAGCGACCTCGAGACGCAGGTTCGTCGGTACGGACTTGAGGCAACCCTGGAAAAATTGGCGGGAGCAGGGGTGTACGTCACCTCGGATGAGTTCAAAGGAAAGAAAGAGATCGTGCGCGGCGGCCGCTCCTTCCGGGTTTCTCCGGACGATTTTGACATGAGCGAATCGGCGGCCGGATTTACTATTCGGAGCAGCGGCACCAGTAATCGACCGATCAGTTCTCGCCGCTCTGTCGACGAGCTTGCCACGGCAACTTTCGCGCTGTGCATTCTTTACTCCGCCCATAACCTGTTCTCTCATGCCCACGCGGTTTACGACGCGATTCTTCCCGCAAGCGGCGGCTTAAACAATCTGATGACCTCCGCAAAAATGGGCATAGCGATCGACCGTTGGTTTGCCCGTAAAAACCCGATCCATAATCGGCTGGAGCACGCCTACTATTTTCTGACCACCTATTGGGTTGTCCTGTTGGGGAAGTGGTTCGGCCCCGGTTTTCCAAGGCCGGAGTTCCTGGACGCTGAGGACCTTCGCCCGATTGTCTCTTGGGCGTTGGAGCAGCAAGGGAAAGGGAAGGCTTGCTGCATAAGAACCACCGCCAGCAACGCGGCCAAAATAGCCCGTGCGGCGTTTGAGATGGAAACAGGGCTCGAAAGAACGAAATTCGTCGTCAGCGGTGAGCCGTTCACGGAATCGAAATACGAGATCATCAAGCGAGTCGGGGCCGGTGCGATCCCTCGCTATTCGTTTACCGGGGGAGGGAACGTCGGGCTCGGTTGCGCCAAGCCCCTTCATACGGATGAAGTTCACATCAATGAACACAGGCTGGCGCTTATCTCCCATCCGAGACCCGTTGTCGCTGATGGCCCCCCGATTCATCCGCTTCTCAGCACCACCTTGCATTCCCTTGCTCCTCGTTTTCTCCTCAATGTGGAGAATGGAGACTATGCAACACGGGAGAGGAGAGACTGCGGGTGCGCCTTGGGAGAGGTGGGTCTCACGCTCCACCTGCACCACATCAGGAGCTTCGAGAAATTCACCAGCGAGGGGATGAACTATTTTTACGGCGATTTGTTTGAGCTGCTGGAAAAACTGCTGCCTTCGGAGTTTGGCGGCGGGCCTGGGGATTACCAGCTCGTCGAAGAGGAGGATTCGAACGGGCAGACGCGGCTGACTCTGGTCGTGCATCCGCAGGTGGGAAACGTCGAGGAAGAAAAGCTCCTCTCACGCCTTCGCGAGGGGTTAGGCCGGGGCTCGCGGAGCAATCAGTTCCAGACGAAGATTTGGCAAGCGGCGGGAACGATCAGGTTGCGACGGGCGGTCCCCCATGCCAGCCCACGGGGGAAGATCCTGCCGTTGCACATCCCGCGTTGATGGGAAAGCGAAACTTCCGCGCAAGCGATCCTTTATCCTTACCGCACTCTACAATGCAGCGGCGTGTCAACTTCACGCGTCGATGGTCTGGCCGCCGTCGATGACCATGGCGTGGCCGGTGACGACCGCGACTCTTCCCTCCGATCTTTCAAGTCCCTTGCCGAGTCCGGGATGCTCGTCGCAATTTGCTTCAGCCACGCCCCTGGCCTAATGTCAGTAGCCTACTTTTTGTAGAGCTGTTTGATAAATCCCGACGTTTCCATTTCCTGGACAAAGCTCAAATCCACAAACGATTTTGGGTCCGCCGCGGCCGCCTTGGGATTGCGCGGCGCCATATCATCGAGCAACGTCTTGATCCCGGCAGGGTCCGGGTAGGGCGCCTCCATGAGAACCGCGGCATAGCTGCTGTAGGTTTTCTCCAGCCCTTCCGGGTCGGCGATCTTGATGTTCTTGCCGATGATCGCTTTAGTGCCGTCCTTGTCTACCTTCACGGAGTGGATCGCCTCTGTGATGGCGCGCGCGAACCTCGCGACCATCGGCCGCCGGTTTCGGATGATCGATTCTCTTGTGACTACGCCGTTCCAGTGAAGCGGAATTTTCAATGTCGCCATATCGACGAGATCCCGAAATCCCAGCTTCTCCGCCTCTCGCACGAATGGCTCGGCCAAAATGACGAAGTGGACGACTCCGTTGGAAAGCGCCGCGAGTCGCTCCGGATTCCCTCCCGATGAAACGATCCTGGTGTCTTTCTCGGGATCCACGCCCAATCTTCTCAGCACGAGGCGCAGCCCCATCTCAGAAACGCTGCCCTGACGGTTGACCCCGCCGATTTTTCCTTTCAGTTGCTCCGGGTTTGAGATCGCGGCTGCCGAAACGATGTGGTCGACGAAGGTCGGGATCACCGCTAAGACCATTACGGCGTCGACTCCGCCGAGACGTGGATTGACGACATTCGGGGCGGAGGTGAGAACGAGGTCCAGCTCTCCGGCAACGAGCGCCTGGAGGGCGGTCGGACCGTTGCTGAAGAAGATAACCTCCGGGGCGAGACCGTGTTTCTTGAGCAACCCTTTCTCGCTGGCTACCCATAAAGGGAGGTGCGAAGCGGAAAATCCCGCCCACGCGATCCGCGCGCGCTCTTGGGCGCCCGCCGTCGAGTGGTGGCAGAAGGAGGCGACGACGAGGACGAACGCGGTGAGCAGTTTTCCCGGCATGAGGCAGGCGGTCGCGTGGTCTTTCTTGTTAAACGTTAAACCGGGACCGACCCAACTTACGCGTCGATCGTTTGCCCGCCGTCGATAACGAGGGCGTGGCCGGTGACAAAGGACGATTCGTCCGAGGCGAGGAAAAGAACTCCGTAAGCAATCTCCTCCGGCTGCCCGACGCGCAAAAGTGCCTTGTTGCTGGCGGCCATTCTGGCCCGCTCTTGCTCAGAAAGTGCCCCGGCCGCCGGGCGCGCCGGAAAGCCTCTGAACCGCGGCGTCTCGACGCTGCCCGGGCAGACGCAGTTGACTCGTATCCCGCTCGGCCCGTAGTCGAGCGCCATCTGGCGCGTCAGGTTCACGATCGCCGCCTTGGTCGCGCAATAGGCCGGATATCTCTCGCTCGCCAGGAGTCCGAAGGTCGAGGCGGTGCTGACGATGTTGCCGCGCTTCATCTTGAGAAAGTAAGGGATCGCGGCGCGCACGCCGCGAAAAATGCCGTTCAGGTTCAAGTTG
>JBGPGE010000070.1:0-25039 GCA_041483675.1 Binatia bacterium | reverse complement strand
CGGGTCTTGCCGTCGACCCGGATGATGTACTGGCCGTTCAAGTTCGTGCCGTAAAAATTATTCTTCGAGTCCGAGATGACGCCGTAGGAGCTGAGGCGGTCCGCCGGCGGGCCGTCCTTCGACAGGCCCTTCGAGTAATCGACCGTGTACCACTCGCCGGTTTTTACGTCGAGTTGATATTCGTAGTCGCCGCCGATCCAGACTTTGCCGTCGAGGTTCGAGTGCCTGGCGTCGACCATCGCGAGCCGCGCCTCGTTGTTGTCCATGAATTTCGGTGCGCTCCAGGTCGAGAACTTCTGTGTCTTGCGGTCGAACTTGGCGATGCTCCCCTGGTACATCAGGCCGAGCCAGACGTTTCCTTCCGGATCGAAGTTGAGATCGAGCATGCCGGTGGGCGCGCCGGGTTTCACGACCGGAACCGGCCACTCGACGGCTTTGGCCGTCTTGGGATTGAGCATGCCGAGATACAGCGATCCGAAGTCCGAATACCAGATCATGCCGTCGGCATCGACCACGGCGTCGTGCGGCATCGCTTCCGGCCGCGGCAGATCGTATTCAGTGATGATGACTTTGGTCGCCTTGCCCTTGGGCCGCGGCAGGGTCTTCAGGGAATATTCCCACTGCGAAACTTTGCTCAAATTGATCGTGCTCACGTATTGCGCGAAGCTTACCATCTGCTTCACCTGGTTTGCGTTCGGCTCGCGGCCGCCGGGACGGAACTGCGCGCGCCCCGGCACGCTGCCCTGGGCGTAGTTTCTCATGCGCTTCAAAACGTGGACGAAATCCTCGGCGCTGTATTTCGAGCGGGTGATGGGCTCCAGCGTATGGCAACCTATGCAGCCGAGGAAATTCTGTTTTTGCTCGTCCGTTCCGGGCATGCTGACGAGCCACTCGCCGTTGGAGAGCTGGGAGGCGAGATCCGCCGCCTTCTTGAGCTTGAGGTCGAGCTGCGTCGTCTTCCCCGCCGCTACCTCGGCCGGCTGAGAATGTTCCAACTCGTACCCCACCGCGCGAATGCGCAGCGCGTATTTTCCCGGCTCCAGCTTAGCAGCCGGAAAGCCGTAGCGTCCCTGCGCGTCGCTCACGACCGTTGTCGTGATCGTCGAGCCTTCGCGCTTGGCGCTCACCAGCACGCCTTCCATGCGGCCTTCTTCCTGCGAACTGACCTGCCCGGTCAATGCAACGGCCGGCGCGCTCGCGGCGAAAACGACATTGGTCGAGGCGAAAAGCAGCATGAGCGACACGGCCGCTATTGCCGGAATAATTTTGTTCAGCATGGGTCTCCTCCGCAATCGATTCGGAAATCATCCCTAAGCTCGTCTAAGCTGGCCTCTCTTAACACCGGACTGGTGCCCGCGTCAATAAGGTGTAGATAGAGGTGGGGGACGGATGTGGCGGGCTATAGCGTCCGCGCCACGACCGATACTTTGTAGTCAGAGGCAGCGGTGCCGTCGAGGGTGAGGGTGTAGTGGAACTGTCGGTTGGCGGTGTCGGCGCTTAAATATATATAAATCGCCTTCTCATCTTTCATCGGTTTAAAACCGGTTGTCCTAACCGTCAGCGGGTAGCCGTCCGGATGCAAACGCTGAATCGTCTCTTTGAACTTCTCCGCGGAGACATAGCTTTTCGCCTTATTCGCCAGTAGCGCGTAGGCGGCGTCCAAATCTTGCTTTACCAACGCGACCTCGGCGAACTCCAGGGCTCGCTTCGCGGCCAGCTCTTCGTTATGGATGATGGGCTCCGAACATCCCGTAACGCAAGCGGCCAGGGAGATAGCGAAGCAACACCGTCGAACGATCAGCGCTAAGTTGCGCACCGCTATACCTCCTTCCTTCGGATAAACGTTTCACCTCCGCGCGCTTCGATTCTCCAGATCGCGCATCGGCCATCGCGGATCATATTTTTCTTTGACCTCTACTTTCGCCGCGAGCGTTCGCCCAGCGCCCATGAGGCGAAGGTATATATATACTGCGTTCCCATGTTCACCATCACCACCCGGAACAGGTGAAAGGCGACCACCAAGGGGACGCTGATCTGCAGCGCCTGCGCGGCGATGGTCATCTCCGCCAATCCGCCGGGCGCGGTGGCCATGATCATCGTGGCGATCGGCAGGTCGAAAAGCCAGGCGAGGATGGCCGCCGCCGCCACCGAGGCGAGCAGGATGAAGAGCGAGTTCAGCAGCGCGAACGGGATGAAGAGCTTATGGCGCGCGAAGAAGGCGCGCTCGTAGCGCGCGCCCAGCACCAGCCCGAACATAAGCTGGGCGAAGTCCGTCAGGCCGTGGGGCACCGCGGAAAGTTGAATGCCGCTCACGGTGAGCGCGGCGCCGAAGAAAATCGGCATGAGTAAATAGCCGTTGTGAAAGTGAAAGCGCTCCGAGACCTCGCCCAACACACAGCCGAAGGCGAGCCATGGCACGAGGATAAAAATTTCCAGCGGGAGGGCAGGGCGGTAGGCTGAGGCTACAAGCGGGATGCCGCCGTAAGTCAAAGCGAACGGGATCAGGATGACGACGACGGAGACGCGCAGGCTGTGGGCCACCGCCACCGGCGCAACCTGCGCGCCATAGCGCTCCGCCAGCACGGCCATCGACATCGCGCCGCCGGGGATCGAAGCGAAGAACGTAGACTTGCCATCCACGCCGGAGGCCCGGCTTAACGTCAGCGCGCCGAGACCGCCGACCACGAACACCGCGACGGTGGCCGCGACGATGGCCGGGAGGTTGGCGCCCAACTCCGCCACCACCATCGGCGTGAAATAGAGCGCCACCGCCGAGCCGAGGATCACCTGCCCCATCTGTCGGGCAAACGGAGGCGAGTGCATCCGCACGCCCGTCAGGTTAAGCGCGGCGACGGCCACCATCGGCCCGATCATCCACGGAATCGGCGTGCGGAGGTAAGCAAACAGATAGCCCGCGGGGATGCCGACGGCCAAGGCTTTCACAATGCCGGGCAGCCGCACTTCCAGATTGGCGAACTCGTTCACAAGCGCGGCGCCTTGACGACTGCGGTGGAATCGATGCTCGCGATCGTCGGCCTGCCGCACTTGGCCATGGTGATCTCGATCTCTTCGCGGAGAATGTCGAGCACGCGAATGACGCCTTGCTCGCCGTCCACGGCGAGACCCCAAAAGAGCGGACGGCCGATGAAAACGGCCCTGGCGCCCAGCGCGATGGCTTTCACCACGTCGGCGCCGCGCCGGATGCCGCCGTCGAGTAGCATCTCCATCCGTCCCTTGTTGGCGGCCACGGCCTCGGAGAGGACCTCGATCGTCGCCAGGGTGTTGTCGAGATGGCGGCCGCCGTGGTTGGAGACGATCACCGCGTCGGCGCCGGACTCGGCGCAGAGCTCGACATCCTCGCCCGTCATGATTCCTTTGGCGACTACAGGAAGGTTGCCCGCCGACTTGATCCATTCCAAATCCTTCCACGTCGCCGCCGGGTCCGATCCCTCGCCGGCCCGGCCGGTGGGCCTCGGCGTCTCCGCGCCGGTCTTGGGAAAGTTGACACCGCGGGTTCGCTGATAATTGTTGCGGATGTTGCGCTCGCGCTTGGGCGGCCACTGCGAATCCAGCGTGACGCAAACCGCCGTGTATCCCGCATCCTTCGCGCGCTTGAGCCACTCTTTAGTCATCTCCCGGTCGCGGAACGGATAGAGCTGCAACCAGAGGCGGCCGGTGGCGGCTTTGGCCAATTCCTCGAATGACGCGCCGGCATTGGCACTCACGGTAAAAATCGTCCCGCGGGCCGCCGCCGCGCGGTAGGTGGCGAACTCGCCGTCGGGATGAGCTTTCTTGTGCCCGCCGCAGGGAGCGATCAGGACGGGAAGGTCCACCTTGGTCCCGAGCACCGTGGTGGAGAGGTCGAGCCTGCTCACGTCGCGGAGCACGCGCGGGCGCAGCGCCCACGACTCAAAGGCGCGGCGGTTCCGCTCGACGCTGATCTCATCGGTCGCGCCGCCGGCGATGTAGTCGTATTCCTCTTTCGGCAGCCGCTCTTTTGCGGCGGCTTCGAATTCGAAAAGATTGATCGGTCTCGTGCTTGTGGCCATTGGGATCTCCACTGTTATTCACGCTCGCCTTTGATGCCGAAAGCGGCCGCCCGCTCTCCGAGCCTGCGCAATGGGTCGCTGCTTATTCCCACCGGCAGTATCGGATGCGCAGGCTCTACGACCGGGCGGCGGCTTTCGGTTGAACCTTCACGCTACAACTTCACCAATTTCGGATCAAAGCGCTTGAGCACTCTTTCCGGCTCGGCGCGGCTCACCAAATCTTCCGGCGGTTTCGTCCGTGGCGGGAAACGGAGCGGCGGCGCGGGCATGGTGGCGTCGAGGATCATGGCGCTGCCCATGACCGGCTTGCGCGACTCGTCTACGCCGTACTCCCAATTCGACGGGTTCAGGCCGCCGGGGCCGCTAAAGTCGGGGATCACAGTCAGATCTTTTTCGGCGCGGAAGCGGGTGCCGACGGCCCACATTACCTGGGACTCGTTAAAAACATCAACATCGTCATCCACCACGACGACGAGCCTCAAGTTTTCCGGCTCGGTTTTGAGCGCCGCCATGGCGGCCTCTTTAGGCTCCGCTTCGCTCGACTTCTTGATCGAGACGTAGCAGTGGGTGCGCGCGTGCGCGGGCACGTTGACGTTGACGACTCCCGGGACGCTTTCTTTAACCCGGCGGTAGATGCTTCCCATCCGTGGCAAACTGCCCAGAACCAGATGCTCCTGGCTCGCGGGAAAGACGTTGTAGTAGATTGCGTCTCTGCGCATCGTGATCGCCTTCACCTTGATAAACGGCTGCTCGCCTTCGGCGACGTAGTAGCCGGGCCATTCGCCGAACGGACCTTCGAAGTGGGTCTCGCGCGGCGGCATCTCGCCTTCAATCACAATTTCAGCCCTCGCCGGAACCAAAAGGTCTACCGTTTCGGCCTTCACCAATTCCAGCGGCTCGCCGAGCAGCGCGCCCGCCTCCTCGAACTCGCCGCCCAATCCCGGCAGTCTGGAAACCGCGCCCAGCATAAAGGTCGGGTAGTGGCCGATCGCGATGGCGACCTCCATCGGCCGGTTTTGTTCCGCGTAGCGCTTATAAATCGTCCCGCCGTGGTGCGACCCCTGAAAATAGACGCCAAGCTGGCGTTCGCCTTGGACTTCGTGGCGGTACATCCCGGAATTGTGCAGGCCGGTGTCGGGATCTTTGCAGATGAGGACGCCGCCGGTGATATAGGCGCCGGAATCCAACTCATTGTGCGTGGGGATCGGAAGCAGTGAGAGCTTGGCCCGCTCGCCAGTGAGAATCACCTCTCTTACCGGGCCGTCCGTGACAACTTGAGGCGGAATGGGCCTGGTTTGACGCTCGCCGTAGGCCGTCGCCATCTCGGCGACGGTCGTGCCGAGCGCCAGGGCAAGGCGCTCGTAAGAAGCGGTCAGGTTGATGACCAGCGGAATCGCGGAGCCTTTGATACGCGTGAAGTAGAGCGCTGGGAATTTTTGCTGCTGCGCCAATTTTCCCGCGAGCGCCGTGACGCCGAACCTGGGATAGACTTCGTCGGTGACGAGCTGGATCTCCTCCGGCATGGTTGCGGCGATTTCGTGGATGAATGTGCGCAGGTCTTTCGCCATGAGCGGGATTAAATCACCGGCGGTCTCGTTGTGTCAATGCGTCGTGGTTCGTGTGGAATTTTCTGCGGTTGTGAATAACGTTTCTGTCGGGGGCGGCGAAATCCCTAGCCTCCATATGAGCCGAGAAATCGTCACTCCCGCGCAAGCGGGAGTCCAGGCACGGGAAAGACTCTGGATTCCCGTTTCCACGGGAATGACGCTCAGGGCGCAAAGCCGTATGCAGATGCATTTTTAAATTGGCTTCGACCCGATACCTTTCAAATCTCCCGCCTTGCCGGCGAGAGGTATCCCGTTTACTTGCTTGATTTCTACAACTTGTATATCGTCTACTGAACACTCAACGCGCGCGTAGCTATGAAAATCGATTCTATCAAAGGATTTGCCGATATTCTGCCGGGAGAGGTGGAGACCTGGCAGTTTATCGAGCGGACGGCCCGCGAGGTGTTCGCGCTCTACAACTTCGCTGAGATTCGCATTCCCATTGTAGAGAAGACCGAGCTTTTCAGCCGCTCGCTCGGCGAGACGACCGACATCGTCGAGAAGGAGATGTACACCTTTCCCGATCAGGACGCCAAAGGCTCGTCGCTAACGCTCCGGCCCGAGGGAACGGCCGGTGTCGTGCGCTCCTACGTGGAGGCCGAACTATATAAGATCGAGCCCGTGCGCAAGCTCTTCTACCTCGGCCCGATGTTTCGCCGCGAGCGGCCGCAGAAGGGTCGGCTGCGCCAGTTCTACCAGATCGGCGCGGAGATTTTGGGGCGCGCCGACGCCTACGCCGACGCCGAGCTGCTCCTGCTACTGGGCGAATTCTTCGCCAAGGTCGGGCTCGACGGCGCGGCCCTGGAGCTCAACTCGCTCGGCTGCGTGCGCTGCCGTCCGGCTTACAGAAAAGAGCTGCTCGCGTTTCTTGCGGCGCAAGAAAGCAAGTTATGCGGCAACTGCCGCCGGCGCATGGAGCGCAACCCGCTCAGGGTCCTCGACTGCAAAGAGGAGAGCTGCAGCGCGATCACCGCCGGCGCCCCGTCGATTCAGGGCTTTCTCTGTGAGGAGTGCCGGGAGCATTTCGAGACGGTGCAGAAGCTGCTGCGCGAGACCGCCGTGGACTACAAACTCAACCCGCGCATGGTGCGTGGCCTCGACTACTATTGCCGGACTACTTTTGAATGGACCAGCGACCGGCTGGGTTCGCAGAACGCCGTGGCGGCGGGCGGGCGCTACGACGGCCTCGTGGAGGACCTCGGCGGGCCGCCGACGCCAGGCGTCGGTTTCGCGATGGGGATGGAGCGGCTTGTGCTGTTGTTGGGAACGAGAGAGTTCGACGCCGACGGCGCGCGTCCGAGTATCTATTTCGTCTCGATCGGCGCCGACGCGCGCGCGTGGGCCTTTCCGGCTGCGCATAAGCTCAGGCGGCGCGGGATCTCCGTGGAGATGGACGGCGAGCAGAAGAGCCTGAAAAGCCAGATGAGGCGCGCGGATAAAATCCAGGCGCGGTATGTCATAATCGTCGGCGACGATGAGCTGGCGAAGGGGCGAGCCGCCCTCCGCAACATGGACACCAAGGAGCAGGTCGAGGTGAGATTGGATAGGTTGGAGGAGGAGCTGATGGAACGGAGAGTGAGCGGTTAAGCGATGGAAAGAAATTTCACCGATCAACTGGGGGAGTGGAAGCGGAGCTGCTACTGCGGCGAGCCGCGCGCGGACGGCGTCGGCCGGGAGATGATCCTCGTGGGCTGGGCGCAGACGCGGCGGGATCACGGCGGGCTGATCTTCGTCGATCTCCGCGACCGCAGCGGCATCGTCCAGGTCGTCTTCAACCCGGAAGTGAGCGCCGCGTCGCATGACAAGGCGAAGCAGATTCGCTCGGAAGACGTGATCGCCGTGCGCGGCCTCCTGTCGCGCCGGCCGCCCGAAACCATCAACCCGCAGCTCGGCACCGGCGAAGTCGAGCTGCTGGTTCACGAAGTCAAGCTGCTCAATGCCTCGCAGGTCCCGCCGTTTCCGCTCGACGAATACGCCGAGGTCAACGAGAACACCCGCCTCAAGTATCGTTATCTCGACCTGCGCCGCCCGGAGAGTCTCGCCCATCTGTTGCTGCGCTACCGGATGGTAAAGAAAATCCGCGACTATCTGGACGGCCTGGGCTTTATCGACGTGGAGACGCCGGTGCTCACCAAGAGCACGCCGGAAGGGGCCAGGGACTATCTCGTCCCCAGCCGCGTTTACCCCGGAAAGTTTTACGCGCTGCCGCAGTCGCCGCAGCTCTTCAAGCAGATCCTCATGGTGGCGGGACTCGACCGCTACTACCAGATCGTGCGCTGCTTTCGCGACGAGGATCTGCGCGCCGACCGCCAGCCCGAGTTCACCCAGCTCGATATTGAAATGTCCTTTATTCAGCCGAATGACGTGATCGAGATGGTCGAGGGGATGATGGCGCTGCTCTTTAAAGAATTGAAGGGGATCGACCTCCAGCGTCCATTGCCTCGTCTCACGTGGCAGGAGGCGCGCGCCCGCTACGGCACGGACAAGCCCGACGTGCGCTTCGGGCTGGAGCTGAAAGATTTTTCCGCCTGTTTTCAAAAATCACAGGTCAAGGTGTTTTCGGCGGTCCTGGCGAGCGGCGGCATGGTCAAAGGCTTGAGCGTTCCCGGCGGCGGGACTCTTTCGCGGAAAGAGCTGGACGACTTGACGGCGTTCGTCGCCAACTACGGGGCGAAAGGGCTGGCCTGGATCAAGCTGGCCGACGGCGAATGGCAGTCGCCGATCGCCAAGTTTCTCTCCGACGCGGAGCGAAGCGAGATTCTCCGGCTCACCGGCGCCAAGAGCGGCGACATTATCTTCTTCGTCGCGGCGGACGATGCCGTCACGCACGACGCGCTCGCCAACCTGCGGCTTCACCTGGGAGAGAAGCTCGGCTTGATTCCGCAAGACCGGTACGCCCTCGTCTGGGTGGTCGATTTCCCGCTGCTCGAATATTCCGCGGAGGAAAAGCGCCACGTCTCTGTCCATCACCCCTTCACCGCGCCGCTGGACGAGGATATTCCGCTGTTGGCGACGGCGCCGCTCAAAGTAAGGTCCAAGGCCTATGACCTGGCGCTGAACGGCGTGGAGATCGGCGGCGGTAGCATTCGTATCCATCAGGTGGAGATGCAGAAACAGGTGCTGGGGCTTTTGGGAATCGACGCCGATGAGGCGGAAGCCAAGTTCGGCTTTTTGCTCGAAGCGCTGAGCTACGGCGCCCCGCCGCACGGCGGGATCGCCTTCGGGATCGACCGTCTGGCGATGATTCTGAGCGGGGCGAAGTCGCTCAGGGAAGTGATTGCCTTCCCCAAGAGCCAGCGAGCGGTCTGTCTTTTGACCGAGGCCCCGTCGGCGGTCGATCCCAAGCAGCTCAAGGAGCTGGGCATCAAGACGACGGTCGAATAACAGGCCGCTGAAAAAGGCCCAACTGCGAATTCCGTGATCGTGCTCGTAATTCGTGCTCGTGGGTAAGTGCGAACACGAGAGCTCGAAGGACCGCTTCGCAGTGACACCAGCACGAGCTACGATGGGCGCGCGCCCTTGAGACCCTGGGGTGGTTTTGCTATCATCCCGCCATCTATGTGGCGCTTGCTTCCACTGCTGCTGTTTGTCGTTTCATGCAGCCTCGGTCCCGCGAACCTGCAGAGCCAGCAAACCGGCGACCTCGGCACAAGAGGAATCAAACGGATCGCCGTATACCCGCTGGACACGTTTGCCGGCGAAGAGACAATACGAGTTCCGTATGCCGGGTCCGGGGAGGGTGGATTAGGGCAGCGGTCCGCGCCGGTCCTTGTGACGCGCCATCTTTACAACACGATGATCGGCTTGCCGCAATGGCAGATCGTCTCCGATCGCGAAGTCAAAGAGGTCGAGACGATGGTTCCGAAGGGATCGCCCGAATCGCGCGCGCGGCATCTGGGCCAGTTGGTCTATGCGGACGCTGTGATCTCCGGGCGTATTATGCGGTTCCGGGAGAGAATAGGCGAGGCGATGGGGGCGAAGAGTCCCGCATCCGTGGCGTTTGTTCTTGAGCTGTATGACGTCAAACGGGGGGACTCGGTCTGGAAGGCGCGCTTCGATGAGACTCAGCAAGCGCTTACGGAAAACCTGCTCGGCCTCGGGACATCCGTTTCAAGAGGCCTGAGATGGCTGACTGCCGAAGAGCTGTCACAGGAGGGCATCAAGAAAGCCATCGAGGAACTGCACCAGACGCTGTACCGGAAATAGATCTAAAGTTCCTACCTTAGAAGAGTAGAGCCGTGGCCGATATGACCTGAAAGGCTCGGCCCGCCGCCGCTGTACGGTTTTCCACTCCTAATTTCTGATAGATTCGCTCCAGATGCTTCTGTACCGTAAAAGGATTTACCGTCACCGGAGGGCGTACCGGAATCCAAGTTCAAAGCGGGGGAAGCGCTACCATTGACGGCAACATTATTCAGAATACCGGAAATCATGGGATCAATGTAACTCGAACCAGCAGCGCTACCATCGTTAACAATACGATACAAAACAATCCCGAGCATGGAATCAGCATCGGGGCGTCGGCAGCCAATATTGGATTTAGGTCTCCCCAGGATCCTGCCGCTAGCCCCAATCTCATTCAGAATAACGGCAGTAATGGAATCAATCTCAGCGACTCCGGCTCTGCCAGAATCGACGGGAACACGATTCAAGGAAATTCAGGTTCCGGCATAAACGTGAGTGATAGTTCTGCGGCCCGTATCGGCTTTAGTGGGATCATCGGTAGTTTCTCTTCCAGTAACTCGATTCAGAACAATGGAAGCAACGGGGTCTCTGTAACCCGGTCTTCGTTTGCTGGGTTGGAAGGCAATACGATCAGCGGTAATGCGTCCTCCGGTGTTTCCCTCAGTGAAAGCTCCTCTGCTGAGCTTGGGTTCCGAGGCACGACGGAGTTTATTCCCAACACGATTCAGAACAACGGCAGCGACGGCGTCGCAGTGGGACGGGCATCCAGCGCGCGCATTGTCGGAGAGACGATCAATAACAACGGGAGAAACGGAGTCTTTATCTTCCGGGGATCGCATGCTGATGTTGCCAATAGCACAATCGATGGAAATATCGGCGACGCGGTTTCCGTCACTGACAATTCCGGAGTGAACCTTGGCAATACCACCGGCTCGACCAATTTCGACGTGGCAAACAACGGCATCAGCACCGGCGGTACCAGCGTCGGCATCCGGTGCCGGATCGCTTCCTACGCTAATGGACATCGAGGTGGGCTAAACGGTCCTGCGGGGGTTCAAAGTTTTGGCACCACTCTGACTCTAACTACGGTAGACGGAGCGAGTTCCAACTTCGGTCCCGTTGCGGATGGTGACGGCACCACGCTTACGATCAGCGGTAACAACGGCTCGGTTGTCATCAATAGCGAAGGCTGTGTCAACAGAACGGTGCCGTAGCTCGAGGTGCTGATAGATAAAGAGGTTACAGACGCAGGATGATACGAATGCGCCTGTCGAGTTCTTCTGTCAAGTGATCCGGCAGAGCGCCGATCTCACGGCGGAAGGACTCGTTGGCGACGGCGATGAGTTGACCCAACAGGAGATCGCTTTCCTGCACGAGTCCGCCTTCCCCTTTTTTGATTCGCAGTCTTAGGATTCCTGGATCATTCACGAGCCGCGTGGTTGTGGGGATAACGATGGTAGAGGGATACCCCGCCTCATTGACGATATCGGATTGAAGGATCACGGCAGGGCGGAGACTTGATGCGAATCCGGCTCACGAGTTCCATCCCCGCATATGTTTGCCGGCGATCGGCTTCGCCTCTGGGCTAGGCGTTGTCGAAGCCCAAAGCGAACAGCATCGCTTCTCGAATCTCCGCCAGGACATCGGTCGACACGGTCCCGACGAACGAGCGCAGCCCGCTTTTCGGCACGGTCACCAGGTTATCGAGATTGGCGGCAGACGCCGTTTTCAGCCCGCATTCCGTTCCGATAACGACCTCGGAAGGGATGCCGCGGATCATCGTTGTAATAGGGGCGACCGTGACGCTGTGCAGCTGGCCGATAATTTCCTGTCGGGTCAACACCAGCACCGGTCTGCGTCGATTTGGAGTCGGGAAGCTGAACTGCCAGATCTCGCCGCGGTTTACTTCGGCCATATCTGGGCTCTCAGCACCGGCGCAAACTCGTTCGGAGCGACCGGGCGACGTTTATAGCCTTCGCGGTGGCGTCTGATTTTTTCTGCCAGGGCGCGTCGCTTGAGCCACAGCTCCAACGCCTCCCGTATCGCCTCTGACCGTCCCATTTGGTCCGGCCCGGCGGCGGCGTCCACTGCTTCTAAGAGCGATTCATCAAGACGAACCGAGATAGTTTTTGCCATAAAACTGTATTACAGAACATATGGCAGTCTGTCAATACCGAACTGAAAGGCGGGACGACGGGGCTTTCGGATATCTCACGAATGGCTCGCCGGCTGTTGTGTTACCACGTCTTTGTTAAGTAAGCTCCTGAGGCGCTCGGCAAGACTTTCGAGCTTCTTCATTCCGCTGCGATCCAGCAAGATAGTCCCGCCGTTGTTAAGAACCAGTCGCAGCGAGGGAACCGAATAGGTCTCCGCGGCCGAGGATCCCGCGATGGCGAAGCCGCTGTAGACCCGATCGACTCCGAGCCGCAAAGCCTTAACCTCGTCCCAATTCAGCCGGAGCTGTGACCGCCGCAATAGCGTGCGTTTCGACAGGACAATCGTCCTCGCCTTCGCGTCAACCACTATCGTCCGCTTGAGCGACAGCAAGTAGAACGATATGCCGAGCAGCACCAGATTCATCAATGGAAAATACCAAAGGGAAGCCGCCGGGCCCTGGAATCCTTTCTGGCGAATCGCCTCGAGAATCGGAACGGAGATAAACAGCAGGGCGAGGGCGATGCCTAAGCAGAGAAAGGGCGGAAAGCGCGCGCCTTGCCAGAGGAGCACTATTCTCTCAGAGGTCTCTTCGACTAAGCGAAATCCGAGGCGGCTACCGAGCGCCTCGAAGTCGGATGGATAGCCTTGCATTTGTCGCTGGGAAGCAGTCAGCCGTCAGCTATCAGCAACAAAGAGAGGTTTCTCGTCCGAAGCCGACCGCTGAGTGCTGATCGCTGAAAGCTGCTAAGATTTTTTCTGCGTCTGGTAAAAGTCTTTGAACCGGTAATCCTTCAACCGGACGAGTTCTTGATAGGAGCCGAATCTTTCTTTCGGATTGTCGACCCGGTCGAGGGGATCGGGCGGGATCTCTTCACTGTCGAAAACGCGCAGCGTCTGGTAGGTGGTAGACCGCTCCACCGGGACGCGCCCCATCTCGTGGATCAACTGGCGGAACTCGACCGGCTTCATCAACTGGCCGTAGCTTGCGCCGGCGGCGGTTGAGATGCTCTCGTTGATCAACGTGCCGCCGAAGTCGTTCGCGCCGGCCATAAGGCCGATCTGCGACAGCTTCGGACCTTCTTTTACCCAGGAGACCTGGAGGTTGGGAATCCAGTTGTTCAGCATGACGCGCGAAACCGCGTACATCTTCATCACCTCCGCGCCGGTTGCGCCGGAGCGCAGGCCACGGATATTTTTTCGGTGAGAGATCGGGGCCTCCTCGTAAACGAAGCTCAGCGGGACAAACTCGGTGATGCCGCCGGTGCGTTTTTGGATGTCGCGCAAGATACTTAGATGCACCGCCTTGTGGCGCGAAGTTTCGATGTGGCCGTACATGATGGTCGAGGTCGTCGGAATTCCGAGCTCATGAGCGGTCTGGATAAGTTCGATCCACTTGGCGGTGGGGATCCGTCCGGGCGCGATCTCATCCCGCACCTCGTCAACGAGAATCTCGGCGGATGTCCCCGGCAGGCTGCCGACCCCGGCTTCTTTCAAAGCGGAGAGATAGTCGCGGATAGAAACCTGGGCCAGCGTTGAGCCGTAGAGCACCTCTTCCGGGGAGAATCCGTGAATATGGAGGCCGGGCGCCGCCTCTTTCAACGCCCGGCAGAGCTTCACATAGTGCCAAGCGTCCATCCCCGGGGCCAGGCCCGCCTGGACGCAGACCTCCGTAGCGCCCAATTCCCACGCTTCATGGGCGCGCCGGACGACTTCCTCCAGCGGTAAAAAATATCCCTGCTCGGCCAGATGGCCGCGGCTGAAGGCGCAGAAGCCGCAGGCCTTGACGCAGACGTTGGTGAAATTGATGTTGCGGTTGACGACGTAGGTGACCCGGTTGCCGACGCTGTCTTGGCGCAGCTGGTCCGCAACGGCGATGAGGACGACCAGATCGGTTGCCGAAGCTTCAAAGAGTTGCGTCGCCTCGTCGACCGTGAGCTCTTCGCCCGCCAGGGCGCGGTCGAGAACGCGGCCGATCTCGGGCGTGACGGCGGAGAAGAGCGCATCCAACGATGTTCGAAGATTGGCGAGCGTCATGGCGTGACTTTATCTAACCGTCTCTCGAAAGACAATCCATTGACCGCGCCGCGCGGATCGATCGCTACTTCTCCAGCCAGTAGCGCGAGAGCTCTTGCAGATAGGCGAGCGTCGTCAGGTCTCGCATGCGATCCAAAAAGACTTTTCCGTTCAGATGGTCGCATTCGTGCTGGATCACGCGCGCGTGAAAACCCGACGCGGTGAATTCCATCCCTTTGCCGTTGCGGTCCAGCGTCTCCACCCGGATCGTCTTATAGCGCGGCACCCGGCCGCGCAGCTCCGGGATGCTGAGGCAACCCTCCCAGTCCTCTTCCATCTCGTCCGTAAGCGGCGTGATGTTGGGATTAATCAAGACGGAAAGAGGGACTTTGGGTTTGTTCGGATAGCGCGGGCTTTCCGCGACCTCTAAAACCGCGATTCGGCCCGACTCGTGGACCTGCACGGCGGCGAGACCTACGCCATCGTACTCTTTCATCGTCTCGATCATGTCGTCGATGAACTTTTGGACATCGTCCGACCTGATCTTTTTCTGGGGCAGCGGCTGCGTGCCGGCCCGCAGGACGGGATGTCCGAGTCGCGCGACCTTGAGAATGGACATTGGGCCTACATATCATAGCGGATGAGCCGCATGAAGAGTCGAAAAGCGGGCAGTGGGGAAAAATTTGCCGCTTCGTCTTGACAATGCAGACCTAATAAGTCTATAATCCTGCAGGTGTTTTCGATGAAGAGCTCGAAAAGTACAACGGAGCGTAGTTCCCTCATGAATGTGGGCCGCCGCGTCGACTACGCGGTGCGAGCGCTGTCCTTTCTCGCCGGCCAGCCTGCCGGAAAGGTAGTCAGTCGAGTAGAAATCGAGCAAAAACAGGCTATTCCATCCTATTTTCTATCCAAAATCATGAAGGACCTGGTGGCGGGCGGGTTGGTTCAGTCCCATATCGGCTCCAAGGGCGGCTTCACGCTTGCGCGATCGGCTGAAAGCATCAGCGTCAAAGAGGTTTACGAAACGGTCGAGCGGCCGATTGTCCTCATGGAATGTCTGGACAAAGGGGAGAATTACTGCTCCTATTGCGGCGTCTGCAGCCAGCGCTCAGTGTGGGACAAGGCTCAGAGCCTGGTTGCGGAGTATCTCGGCGGCGTCTCCATCGGGGACATCTCGGACCCGCACGGCTTGACGGGGCGGCTGGCCGCGCTGTCGCGCTGATCTTGAAGCTAAGGAGTTCGATGCAATGCTGGTGATCAGAAATCTTCACGCCAACGTGGCGGGCAATGAAATCCTTCGGGGCATCAGTCTCACTGTGGGCGCGGGCGAAGTCCACGCGGTCATGGGGCCGAACGGCTCGGGCAAGAGCACGCTCGCGAACGTGCTCGCGGGGCGGGAAGGTTATGCTGTGACGGCGGGCGAGGTGCTCTATCAAGGAAAAGATCTGCTCAAGATGGCGCCGGAAGAGCGGGCGCGCGAGGGAATTTTTCTCGCCTTTCAATATCCGGTCGAGATTCCCGGCGTGAACACCACCTATTTTCTCAAGGCGGCGCTGAACGCCGTGCGCAAACACCGCGGGCTGGCCGAGCTGGACGCGATGGATTTCCTCGCCCTGGTGAAAGAGAAGATGAAGCTCGTGGAGATGGATCAAGCCCTGATGAACCGGCCGGTGAACGAAGGTTTTTCGGGCGGCGAAAAAAAGCGCAACGAAATTCTCCAGATGGCGATGCTCGATCCGAAACTCGCGGTGCTGGACGAGACCGACTCCGGTCTCGACATCGACGCGCTCAGGATCGTCGCCGGCGGCGTCAACGCGCTGCGCGGCCCGGCTCGGGCGATGATCGTCATCACGCACTACCAGCGGCTGCTCGGTTATATCGTCCCGGACTACGTTCACGTCTTGTCCGAGGGGCGCATCGTCAAATCGGGCGGCAAAGAGCTGGCGCTGGAGCTTGAAGAGAAGGGCTATAGCTGGATCGAGGAGCACCCCGCTGGCGCCTGATAAAACCGTCACGCCGATGGATGTTGTGGAAGCGAAGAATTTTTACCTGGCGCGCTATGCCGATTTCGAGCGCGCGCTGGCGAGCGCCGTCGTCCCGGACGCGTGGGGCGGCGCGATCCGCGGCGGCGCGATCTCCCGCTTTGCCGCCGCCGGTTTTCCCGGCGTGCGCGACGAAGAGTGGAAATACACCAGTATCGCGCCGATTCTCAATGTCCCGTTCGGCCCGGCCCGCCCGTTGGGCGACGGTCTGGCGCGCGAGCGCTTAGCGCAACTCGACCTGGGCGCTCCCGTTGAAAACCGTCTGGTTTTCATCAATGGCCGCCTGTCGGCGGAACTTTCCGCCGCGCGCCGGCTGCCTGCGGGAGTCGAGGCGGGGAGCCTCGCAGCCGCCATGCGCCGAAGCGACGCGCGGGTGGCGGGCCACCTGGCGCGCTACGCGAAGTACGACAGCCAGAGTTTCGTCGCCCTCAACACCGCCTTCATGGAGGACGGCGGCTTTGTCTTCGTCCCGGCGGGCGTCGCAATCGAAGAGCCGATCCACCTGGTCTTCGTCGCCCTCTCCGCGGACGGGGCGGGCGTCTGTTATCCGCGGAATTTAATCGTGCTGGAGCGCGGCGCCGAGGCGTCCGTCGTCGAGACTTATCTCAGCCTTGAGCGGTCGCTGCATTTCACCAACGGCGTGACCGAGGCGGTGGTCGGAGAGAACTGCCGGCTGGAGCACGTTAAAATCCAGCGCGAGAGCGAGGAGGCTTTTCATATCGGAACCCTTCAGGTCCAGATGGGCCGCAGCAGCCGCTTCACCTCCCATTCGCTGGCGCTCGGCGGGGCGTTGGCGCGAAACGACATCAACGTCGCGCTTGTAGGCGAGGGCGGCGACTGCACGCTCAACGGGCTATACATCGCGGGCGGCCGGCAGCACATCGATAACCACACGCGGATCGATCACGTCGAACCGCGTTGCGCCAGCCGGGAACTCTACAAGGGGATTCTCGGCGGCCGGGCGCGAGGAGTGTTCAGCGGCAAGATCTACGTCCACAAGGCCGCGGAAAAGAGCGACGCGAAACAGACCAACAAGAACCTGCTCCTCTCCGAAAGCGCCTGGGTGGACACCAAGCCGCAACTGGAGATTCACAACAACGACGTCAAATGCAGCCACGGCTCGACGATCGGCCAGGTCGACCAGGACGCGCTGTTTTATCTACGGTCGCGCGGCATCGGCCGGAGCGCCGCCTGCGCGCTCTTGACTCAAGGCTTCGCCGGCGACGTCGTCGCGCGCCTGCCGGCCGCCGCCGGGCGCGCGGCTCTAGAGGATCGGGTGCGGAAGCGGCTGGAGGCGATATCGGGAGATGACCTCGCGTCATGAAAGCATTGCATGAGATAAAGCCGGCGGCGGCGAATGCGACGCCGCTGGACGTGGAACGGATAAGGCGGGACTTTCCGATCCTCAGGCAGCGCGTGCACGGCAAGCCGCTGGTCTATCTCGACAACGCGGCGACGGCGCAGAAGCCGCAGGCGGTGATCGACGCGATCCAGCGATATTACTCTGAGGAAAACTCCAACATTCACCGCGGCGTCCACACCCTGAGCGAGAAGGCGACTGAGGCCTACGAAGGCGCGCGCTCGAAGGTAAAGGAATTTCTGGGCGCCTCCAGCGCCCGCGAGACGATCTTTGTCCGGGGCAGCACCGAGGGAATCAACCTCGTCGCCCAGAGCTATGGTCGCGCCTTTCTTAGGGAGGGAGACGAAATCGTCATCTCGGCAATGGAGCACCACTCCAACATCGTGCCCTGGCAGATGCTCTGCGGGCAGGTCGGGGCGCGGCTCCGCGTCGTGCCTATCAACCACGACGGCGAGATGCTGATCGACGAATACGCGCGCCTGTTGGGGCCGAAAACCAGGTTCGTCTCGGTGGCGCACGTCTCCAACGCCCTTGGCACGGTCAATCCGGTGAAACAGATCGTCGAGATGGCCCACGCGCACAACGCGCCGGTGCTGGTGGACGGCGCGCAGGCCGCGCCGCACATGAAAGTGGACGTGCGGGAGTTGGGTTGCGACTTCTACGTCTTTTCGGGCCACAAGCTCTACGGCCCGACGGGGATCGGCGTTCTCTACGGGCGGGAAGGGCTGCTCGAAGCGATGCCGCCCTATCAAGGCGGCGGCGACATGATCAGTCTGGTGACTTTCGAAAAAACCCATTATAATAGTCTTCCGTACAAATTCGAAGCCGGCACTCCCCACATCGCCGGCGGGATCGGGCTCGGGGCTGCGATCGACTATATCAACGGTGTTGGGATCGACCGCGTGGCGGCGTACGAGCAAGAGCTGCTGGCTTACGCAACCCGGTCGCTTCTGGCGATCGATCGCTTGAGGATCATCGGTACCGCAAGGGAAAAGGCAAGCGTGCTCTCTTTCGTGCTGGATGGAGTTCACGCGCACGACATCGGCACGATCCTGGACCGGGAAGGGGTAGCGATCCGGGCGGGGCACCATTGCGCGATGCCCGTGATGCAGCGCTTTGGCGTCCCGGCTACGGCGCGCGCCTCGTTTGCGTGTTACAATAACCGCGAAGAGATAGACACGCTGGTCCGGGCGATCGGCAAAGTGAGCGAGGTATTCAAGTAATGTCGGAGCTGAGCGATCTCTATCAGGAAGTGATTTTGGACCACAATCGGAGCCCCCGGAACTTTAAGAAGCTCGAGGACGCCGATCGCAAAGCCGACGGCTATAATCCGCTTTGCGGCGATCAGATCACGGTCTACGTCAAGCTCGAAAACGGCGTAATCGGCGAGGTCAGCTTCCAGGGATCGGGCTGCGCTATTTCCAAGGCCTCGGCGTCGATGATGACGGCGAGCCTCAAAGGGAAGACGGTGGAGGAGGCGGACGCCATGTTCGACCGGGTCCACAAGATGCTCACCGGCGGGTCGAGCCCGGCGGTGGATGCGGAGGAGTTGGGCAAGCTCGCGGCACTGTCGGGAGTGTCGAATTTTCCGGCGCGGGTGAAATGCGCGACGCTCTCTTGGCACACTCTCAGGTCCGCTCTCAAAGGCGAGCGGGTAGCCTCCACGGAATGATCCGGGAAGGAGGTAACGAAAGTATGACGACAGGCGAACTCATCGGTCTGGTCCGCGATTGTGAAGCGGTGCTGATCCCCAGCGGGGAGCAGGTCAGGCTCGCCGCCGGCACGCAGGTAAGAGTCACGCAGTCGCTCGGCGGCAGCTTTACGATTCTGACCGACCGGGGATCTATGGCGCGGATTTCGGGCAAGGACGGCGACGCGCTGGGGCTGAAAAGCGCTTCTGCGTCGGCGGCTGCTCCTCCTTCACCGGGGGAGAGGGCGGGCTCTATCGAACAAGAGGTGTGGGAGCGACTGAGATCGTGCTTCGATCCGGAAATCCCGGTCAATATCGTCGAGTTGGGGTTGATTTACGGCTGTACGGTGACTCCGCTCGCGGACGGCGGCTGTAACGTCGAGGTCAGATTTACGCTCACGGCGCCGGGCTGCGGCATGGGGCAGGTGCTGAGAGAAGACATCAAGGGCAAGATTGCGGGCGTCCCAGGGGTGCGGGAAGTGGTTGTGGAGTTGGTCTGGGAGCCGCCCTGGGACCAGAGCCGCATCTCCCACGAGGCCAAGGTCGAGTTGGGAATCGAGTAAGGCGATGGCGGAAAACGAAAACCAGACAAATTCGATCAATACGCTGGTGATCGAGACGCAGGTGATCGAGGCATTGCGCGGCGTCTTCGACCCGGAGATTCCGGTGAACATCTACGAGATGGGGCTGATCTACGAGGTGAAGGTCGAGCTGTCGGGCGCGGTGGCGATTCGGATGACGCTCACTTCGCCGAGCTGCCCCGCGGCGCAATCGCTGCCGGGCGAGGTGGAAGCCCGGGTGAAAGAGATTCCCGGCGTGACCGGCGTGGCGTTGGATGTCGTCTGGGAGCCACCGTGGGATCCGAGCCGCATGTCGGAAGCGGCAAGATTGCAGCTGGGCATGTTGTAACACGAAGAGAAACAGGGCATGATACCTACTTTGGCGAAAGCGAGAAGGTATGGAAAAAGAAATGACGTTGGAAGAGATCAACCCGAAAGCTTCGCGGGAGCTTTTGTTGGAAGAGGCCGTCCCGTCGGGCCTAGAGGAGCTGGAAGAGGCCGTCGAGCCGGCCGCCGCCGAGGAGGCCGAAGCTGAAGAAGCCGCGGAAGCTGAAGCGGAGATTGAGGAGGTAGGGCAGGGCGGCGATCCGGTATCGCTCTATCTCCGCGATATCGGCTCGGTCCCGCTGCTCACGCGCGAACGCGAAGTCGAGTTGGCGCGGGCGAAGGAAGAGGGAGAGATGCAGGTGGAGCGGGCGGTGCTGGCGGTGCCGCCGGCGCTGCGGTTGATCCTCGAGCAAGGCCGAAACATCGAGCGGGGTGAGGCGAGCGGAGCGGGGCTGCTCACGGATGAGGAAGGAGCGGAGGATGCTCTGGCGCACGGCCCGAGAGAAAAGCGCTTTCTTAAGTCGCTCGGCCGGCTCCGTCCGTCGGCGAAGTCGGTGTTGCGGATCGAGGGAGAGCTTCGGGGGAGGCTCGCCAAGAATCGAAGAACGCGGCTCGAGGAGCATCTTGCCCGGAAAAAGGCCGAGCTGGTCGAGGGATTGATGGCCATCGGGTTTGCGGCGTCGTTTATCAGCGCGCAGTCTGAAAGACTCAAGCGCGCCTCGGTGAGGCTGGCCGAGCTGGAGAAGAAGTTGGTGTCGACCAGAAGCCTGAACGAACGGCGCTGGGCGCTCGGCGAGATCAAGCGGATCGAAGCGGAGACGGAGATGCGCGCCGTCGAGCTCAAGCAGAGCGTGGCCCAGATCCGCGAAGGCGAAGACAAAGCCAACCGCGCCCGAAAGGTCCTGACGGAATCGAACCTTCGGCTGGTGATTACGATCGCCAAGAAGTACGTGAATCGCGGGCTGGCGTTCCTCGACCTCGTGCAGGAAGGCAATATCGGCCTGATGCGCGCCGTGGAGAAGTTCGACTACCGCCTGGGCTACCGTTTCTCCACCTACGCCACCTGGTGGATTCGGCAATCGATCACGCGCGACATTCACAACTCCGCCCGGACCATTCGGTTGCCGGTTCATGTGATCGAGGAGCGCAACAAGATGATCCGCACCTCTTACTACCTGGTGCGCAAGCTCGGCCGCGATCCCACCCCGCAGGAGGTCGCCGCCGAGGCCGGCATCGAGCTGGACGACGTCAAGCGGATGATGAGCATCGTCGGCGAGCCGGTGTCGCTGGAGACTCCGATCGGCGACGAGGGGGAGAGCTCGCTGGCGGATTTCGTCGAAGACCGGCGTCTCGCCGGGCCGATGGACGAAGCGATCCAATCCAACGTTCGCCAGGAGATCCGCAAGGCGCTGGCGACCCTGCCGCCGAGACAGGAGAAGGTGATTCGTTTGCGCTTCGGCGTCGGCGAAAAGCGCGACTACACGCTGGAAGAGCTGGGCGAGAAGTTCTCCGTCACCCGCGAGCGCATCCGCCAGATCGAAGCGACCGCGCTCCGCCGTCTCCGCTCGCCGTTTCGCGGGCTGAAGAACTGAGGGGAATGGCCCGCCTTGCCCGACGCGCCAGGGGTTTCTGCGGCGTGTTCGGCGCGATAAGTCCATAGTCAGGCCTGACCCGACCGCTAACCCCAGCGCCTGTGAAAAGGAGGATACTATGAAAGGGATAGGGATAGGTCTCGCTGCCGTTGTGGCGGCACTTTTATCATTTTCCTCCGGCTGCCTGGTCGTGGAACCACCGGATCGGCGCGGGCCTCCAGCGTACGGCCGTCGCCAACAGGAAACGTATTATTACTACCCGGACGCCGAAGTTTACTACTATCCGGGCGTTCGAAGATATTACTGGCTCGAGCGGGGGGAGTGGAGATATGGAGATCGGCCGCCGCGGAATTATGTCATTGAAGACCGTAGGAGGGTAACGCTCGATTTGGACTACGAACCGCACACCCAACACGGAAAAATCAGAGGCGCCTACCCGCCTGGTCGCTATGAGAAAGAAGAGAGGAGAGAAGACCTGAAAGAAGACAGGAAAAAAGACCTGAGAGAAGACAGGAAAGTTAAAGACACGAAAGAGGACCGCAGAGAAGACAGGAAAGACAAAGACAGAAAAGACAAAGACAGAAAAGACAAAGACAGAAAAGATAAAGACGGGAAAGATAAAGACGGGTAGTCAAGGAATGCATTGATGCCATCATGTCGCATTTCCGACGTGGTAGTCCCCTCGCGCCGCGTCAGGTTCGAAGCAGATCTTACCTGAGCGCTGTTACCTTGACTCGTTAACCTGGTATGAAGTATCGTCATACCAGGAGGTGAGTCATGGGAAGGTCCAAAGTTGCGATCTCTTTAGATGAGTCCACGCTTCATCGCCTCGACAAACTGGTTCAAAAACAAGTCTTTCCTAACCGGAGTCAGGCTATCGAGGAAGCGGTCGCAGAGAAACTCGCGCGGATGGAAAGAAGTCGTCTAGCCCAAGAGTGCGCCAAACTCGATCCGGCGTTTGAGAAGGCGCTTGCGGAAGAGGGTCTTTCCGAGGATTTGGCCGAATGGCCCGAATACTGAGAGGTGAGATCCACTGGGCCGACTTGAATCCGGTGCGGGGCCGCGAGCAAGCAGGGCTACGTCCGGTTTTGATTCTGAGCCAGGATGTTTTCAATGAACGTTCTGGAACTGTCATCGCCGTTGCTCTCACGAGCCAGCCCCAACGCGCCGGCTTTCCCTTGACGCTCGAGCTTCAGGCTAAAGGGCTCCCGAAAAAGTCATGGGTGAAAATCAGCCAGATTCGAACGCTTGCGGTTGAAAGAATCGGGAAAGTGATTGGAAGAGCATCTCCCGAGGAAGTCGCTCAGGTTATCGAGGGACTAAACGAGATTATCGGAACCTAACTCTCGCACCAGACCGATCGCTAAGAGCGACGCTTGAGCTTTTGCGAGGTGCTCCCAACAAAAGAACAAGGAAGGTTTGCCCCACCCATCCGGGCGAGATGCTGCGTGAGGATTTCTTGCCGGATTACGGGCTGACCGTATCGAGTTTTGCCAAAGCCCTCGAGGTCTCGCGCCAGACTGTGAATGAGTTGCTTCGCAAACGACGCGCAGTGAGCCCTGAGATGGCGTTGCGTCTCTCTCGTTTATTCGGCAACAGCTCCGAGTTTTGGCTGAATGCTCAGCGTGCCGTCGATCTCTGGGATGCGGCCAGGAACATGAAGAGTAAGATTCAACGTATTTCACCATTGAACGCCGCATAAGGCGGCGGCTCATCCCGCGCCGGGTTAGCCCTCGGTTGGCAACTCTGCTAAAGTGTCGCCATAGGAGGCCTCAATGAGCAAGGTCGAAAATGTAGAACAAGAAGTTCAGGGGCTCAAGCCGTCCGAGCTTGCCGCTTTCCGCAGATGGTTTACGGAGTTCGACGCTCAAGCGTGGGATTGCCAGATCGAAGAGGATGTTCAAAACGGTAAGCTGGACCAGCTCGCTGAACAAGCTCTGGCGGCACACCGCGCTGGAAAGAGTAAGGAGATTTGAAACATTTTGCTGCTCCGAGCTTTTGGACTTGTTATCGAACCCTTCCGCAAGCGGTTCGCGAGCTGGCTGATAAGAACTACGAACTCTTGAAGACAAACCCTTCACACCCTTCTCTGCATTTCAAAACAGTTGGAAAGTACCGCGCGGTCCGAGTTGGTATACACTACCGAGCGTTAGCTGTCGAAGCGGGCGACGACTTGCTGTGGTTTTAGATTCGCCCTCATTCAGAGTACGACAAGCTGGTGGGCTAATCCGGCGCTTCAGACCGATCGCTGAAAGCGCTGGCAGGGCTTGGCGATAAGCAGACCGCTCGCGACGCCGGTAATGAAACAGCAGTGACGATGGAAACGTATTCGGCAGGATTGAGACGCATGAGTTCAGTGGTAGGGGTCGCTTGCTTAGGCTTCGCTCATCCCTTGTCGGGGCGGGAGATAAAGACTCCCGCTTCTAGGCGTCTATAACCCCGCAACGTGGTGACTCCATGATTCGAATCGCGATGCTCGTCTCGATACTGATGTCGCTTTCGGCGTGCGGGAAGATTTTTGGTCCCAAGACCTGGGAAGAGACCCTGAAGGCCGTCGCCGAGGCGCAGGCGAAGCGCGACTACACGAAGGTGTTCGACCTCTGCGACCAGGCCTTCGAGATTTGGGACAAGGCCGGCAACGGCTCGCGCGCGTATTTGGCCCTCGAGTGCCTCGTGGACGCGTCGGTGAAAATCGGCAAACCGGCCGTTGCGCTGCCTCGCTACGCGTCCTTCTTCAAAAGCTATTCCGGCGAGCTCCGGAACGTCCCCGGACGCCTCCGGCTCCGGAACAACTACGCGATCGCGCTCGATGGCGCGGGCCGGCGCGCTGAAGCCATCGCGGCTCTCGAGGAGGCGCTCACGGTCTACAAGGACCTGCCGGACTTTGGCGACACATACTCGGAGCGGATGCGGGTGACGCGTAACCTGGCGAAGCTGTACGCGAGGACAGGGCCGGGGGAACGGGCCGCGAGCTTCGCTGCGGAGAGCGCCGCCGAGATCGAGGAGAAGGTGATCCTCAATCGCGGCAGCTTTCACCTCCACATGGGTGCGGCCGGCGCCCTGGAAGCGCTGGCGGACTTGCTTCTGCACAACGGCGCCGCGGCCCGGTCCGCGGAGATCGCCGCGCTTGCGAGGGAGCGCCGGGCCGGGGAGGAGGAGGTCGCGCGAAGCTCGCCCCGGCTCGCGCGGGGGTGCTATTCGATGACGATCGGTCGCGAGGCCGAGTACTGCTTCGTCGAGATCCCATGAAGCGCGCCGGCTTAGTCGCGATTGTCGTGGCGGTCCTTGCGGTGGCAGCGGGGATCGCATACTTGCGGCGCGAGCCCGCCGACCCGCGTAAGCCCCACCAGATCCGCGACGAGGGCATCGCCGCGCTCAAGGCCGGGGACCTGGCCGGCGCGCAGTCGCTCCTCGAACTCGCGATCGAGCGAGCTGACAAGGCCGAGATCGGACCCAT
>JBGPGE010000069.1:0-25103 GCA_041483675.1 Binatia bacterium | reverse complement strand
CAACGCGCTGACGGTCGTCACCGGCGTCAGCGGCTCGGGAAAATCGACTCTCGCCTTCGACATCCTCTATGCCGAGGGGCAGCGGCGCTACGTGGAGAGCTTCTCCGCCTACGCGCGCCAGTTCCTCGACCGGATGGACAAACCGGACGTCGAGAGCATCGAAGGCATTCCGCCGACCATCGCCATCGATCAGCGCCGGCCGGTCAAGACCTCGCGCTCGACGGTCGGCACCATGACCGAGCTGCACGACCATTTCAAGCTGCTATTCGCCAAAGTCTCGACGCTCTATTGCAAGGGTTGCGACCGAGTGGTGGAGCGGGACACGGCGCAGTCGGTCTTCCAAAAGCTCAGCGACGCGCCTGAAGGCGCTCCGGCGGTGCTGACTTTTCCGCTTTCTCTATCCTCGTCGCTGCCCTGGAGCGAGGTCAAGGCGGGCCTCATGCAGGCGGGTTTCCACCGCCTGTTGCAAGGGCAAACGATCTGCGATCTCGAGGCGAGCGGCGCTCCGTCGGCGGGCGAGGGGCTGGAAGTCGTGGTGGACCGGTTTGTCAACCGCGCGGGGGCGAAGAAGCGAATCACCGGCTCGTTGGAGCAGGCTTTTCATTACGGCAAAGGGCGGCTTAATCTTTATTTTCCCGAGGACGGCTGGCGTCGCGAGCCGTTCAGCAGCCTGCTTCATTGCCCGCACTGCGATCTCGCCTATCGCGATCCGATGCCGAATCTTTTTTCCTTCAACAGCCCGCTCGGCGCGTGCGAGACCTGCCGCGGTTTCGGCCGGATCATCGACATCGATCTGGATCTCATCATTCCCGATCCGTCGAAGTCGCTTGCCGACGGCGCCATCAAGCCCTGGGCGACCAAGGCGCGGCGCATGCAGCGGCTGGCGGAATTCTGCGAGCGCAAGCGCATCCCCCCGAAGAAGCCGTTCGGCGAGCTGACCGCGAAGCAAAAGCAGCTCATCATCGACGGCGACGGCAAGTACCGCGGCATTCGCGGCTGGTTCCGCCGTATGGAGCGAAGGAGCTACCGCATGCACGTGCGGGTCTTTCTCTCTCGCTACCGCGCCTATCTCCTCTGCCCGCAGTGTCTGGGGTCGCGGCTCAAGCCCGACGCGCTCTATTTTCGCGTCGCCGGAAAAAACATCGCCGAGGTGAGCGCGCTGAGCGTCGGCGAAGCCCATCGCTTCTTCGAAGATTTCCACCTGAGCTCCCAGAGCGATCCGGTCGCCACGTTGATCCTCGACGAGATCCGCCGCCGGCTCGGCTATCTCATGGGCGTCGGCCTGGAGTATCTTACCTTGGACCGCCAGTCGCGCACGCTTTCCGGCGGCGAGCTGGAGCGGGTCGATCTCACAACGGCGATCGGTTCGTCGCTGGTCAACACGCTCTATGTCCTCGACGAGCCGTCCATCGGCCTCCATCCGCGCGACAGCCGCCGCTTGGTCGAGATCCTCCACCGCCTGCGCGCCAACCACAACACGGTCGTGGTGGTGGAGCACGATCCTGAAATCATCAAAGAGAGCGACTACATTATCGACCTCGGCCCGAAGGCCGGCGAGCAAGGCGGACAGTTGGTCTTCACCGGCTCCTATGAAGCGCTGCTCAAGGATCAGCAGTCGCTCACCGCCGCCTATTTGTCGCAGAGAAAAACTATCGCGTTTCCCTCGCGGCGGCGGAACGCGATCCCCCAGCGGACGGTCCGGGTCTACGGCGCCGAAGTGAACAATCTCAAAAAAATCGACGTGGAAATTCCGTTGGGGCTGTTCGTCTGCATCACCGGCGTTTCGGGGTCGGGAAAGTCGAGTCTGGTGGACGACGTGCTCCATCGCAACTTGCGACGGCTCAAGGACTCGCCGGGGGCGACGGTGGCGCACTGCGCCCGGATCGAGGGCGCGGACAAGATTGCCGACGTCATCATGGTCGATCAGTCGCCGGTCGGGACGACGCCGCGATCCAATCCCGCCACGTACATGAAGGTCTTCGACGCAGTCCGCAAGCTCTTTGCCGCCACCGATCTCTCCCGCTTGAGAGGCTACACGCCGTCCACTTTTTCCTTCAACGTCGAAGGGGGACGATGTGAGACCTGCCGCGGCGAAGGGTTTGAAAAAATCGAGATGCAGTTTCTCTCCGACGTTTACACCTCGTGTCCCGAATGCGACGGCAGCCGCTTCCGTCAGGAGATCCTCGAAGTCGTTTACCGATCGCGCAACATCCGCCAGGTGCTCGATCTCACCGTCGCCGAGGCGATGGAGTTTTTTAAAGGCTCCGCCGAGATCGTCTACGGCCTGCGCCCGCTGCGCGCCGTCGGTCTGGACTACGTGCGCCTCGGCCAGCCGCTCACGACGCTCTCGGGCGGCGAGTCCCAGCGGCTCAAGCTCGCCGCGCACATGGCGCGGGCGCGCAAGTCGGGCACGCTGTTTATCTTCGACGAGCCGACGACGGGACTTCATTTCCACGACATCGAGCGTCTGCTCTGGGCATTCAACGAGCTGATCGATCAGGGTCACTCCGTCGTCGTGATCGAGCACAACATGGAGGTCGTCAAGTGCGCCGACCACATCATCGACCTGGGCCCCGAGGGCGGCGACGCGGGAGGAAAGATCGTCGTTACGGGGACTCCCGAGCAGGTGGCCGCGGCCGAAGCGTCGCACACGGGCCGTTATCTGAAGCCCTACCTGACGACTGGCGCGGAATCGCCCTTCGCTCCGCTCCTCGAAAAGGATTCAAGCCTACAAGAGTCGAAGGGTTCGAGGGATGAGGACAACGCGATCAGGATCGTCGGCGCGAAAGAGCACAATCTCAAAAATATCAGTCTGGATATTCCGCGCGACCGCTTCGTCGTCATCACGGGGTTGAGCGGCTCGGGAAAATCTTCGCTCGCCTTCGACATCATCTACGCCGAAGGGCAGCGGCGCTACCTCGACAGCCTTTCCACCTACGCGCGCCAGTTCCTCAACATCATGGACCGGCCCAACGTCGATTTTCTGGCGGGGATCCCGCCGACGGTCGCCATCGAGCAGCGGCTGAGCCAGGGCGGGCGGAACTCGACCGTCGCGACGGTCACGGAAATCTATCACTATCTCCGGCTGCTCTACTCCAAAGTCGGTAAGCAGCATTGCGTCGAGTGCGGCCGGCAAATCAAGTCGCTCACCAAAAGCCAGATCATGGACCGCATCTCGCGCGTCCACCGGGGAAAAGAGGTCGCCGTGCTCGCCCCGATCGTGAGAGGACGCAAAGGATTTCACAAAGAGGTGATTACCGGCGCGTTGAAGCTCGGCTATCGCCGGGCGCGGATCGACGGCGAGATGATCGATCTGAGATCGTCCAAACTGATCGAGGGCCTCGAGCGCTACCGCGAGCACGACATCGACATCGTGATCGGCCGCGCCAAAGCCGGAGGGCGCGAGGTCGAGGCGATGGCGGATCAGGGACTCAGGCTGGGAAACGGCGTGGTGCATCTCGTCACGGAGTCCGGCGAGCAGATCTACAACCAGCGCCTTTTTTGCCTCCACTGCGGCATCGGTTACGAGCCGCTGGATCCACGGCTTTTTTCTTTCAACAGCCGCCACGGCGCCTGCGCCGAATGCGGCGGCATGGGCTTCAAGCTGGAGTTCGATCCCGAGTTGATCGTCGGCAATCCGGAGCGGCCGCTAAGCGAAATTCTCTCGACTCTATTTTCCGGCTCCACGGGCAGCGCTACTGAGCTTAAGCGGGTGACGCAGCGTTTGCTGCGCGAGCTTAGAGAAGACGGCGTCGACGCCGACAAGCCGTTCGCGCGGCTGGCGAAGAAGGCGCGCGAGACGGCGGTCAACGGCGCCGAAGGCGGCTTCGGCGGATTGATTCCCTACCTGCAAGATCGCTGGGAGGGGGCGGAGAGCGGAACGGTCGAATGGCTTTCGCAATTCATGTCCGAGGCCTCGTGTGCCGCCTGCCGCGGCAAGCGGCTCAACCGGCGCGCACAGTCCGTTAAGATCGACGGTGAGGCGATCTGGCAGGTCACGGCCATGTCGGTTAAAGAGGGCCAGGAGCATTTCCACGCGCTTCACCTCGACCAGGGTCCCAGCGCCAACAGCGAGCGCGACCGGGCGGTTACGGAAAAAATTCTCCGCGAGATCGAGCAGCGGCTAAACTTTCTCTCGGAGGTCGGCCTGCCTTATCTGACGCTCGACCGCCGCGCCGACACGCTGTCGGGCGGCGAGGCGCAGCGCATCCGCCTTGCGGCGCAGCTCGGATCGAACCTTCGCGGCGTCTGCTACATCCTCGACGAGCCGACGATCGGTCTCCACCCGCGCGACAACGCCATGTTGCTCGGGACGCTTAAAAAATTGGAAAAGGCCGGCAACACCGTGCTGGTCGTGGAGCACGACGCGGCGACGATCGAGGCCGCGGATTTGATCGTCGACCTCGGGCCCGGCGCGGGAGTTCACGGCGGCAACGTGGTGGCGATCGGCACGCCGGCGGAGATTCGGCAAAATCCCGCTTCGCCCACAGGCGTGTTTCTCAACTCGCGTAAAAAAAGAAACTGGCCGGCGCGACTGTTTGCGAGCGGGGCCTGGCTCACCGTGCGCGGCGCCAAGGCGCACAATCTCAAAAACATCGAAGCCAAATTTCCGTTGGGCGCGTGGAGCTGCGTCACCGGAATTTCCGGCTCGGGCAAGAGCACGCTGGTCAAAGAGATCCTGTACAAAGGGCTCAAGCTCAAGCTCGGCCAGTTTGCCGGCCGTCCCGGAGCGCACAAGGAGATCGCCGGCTGGAAAGCGCTGGAGCGAGTCGTCGAGGTGGATCAAAGCCCGATCGGCAAGACGCCGCGCTCCATCCCCGCGTCGTACGTCGGATTTCTCGATGAGATCCGCCGCCTGTTCGCGCTCACGCCGGAGGCCCGGCTGCGCGGCTACGCGGCGAACCGTTTTTCGTTCAACGTTAAGGGCGGCAGGTGCGAAGCCTGCGCGGGCCAGGGGAAGATTCGCAAGGAGATGAGCTTCCTGCCGGATGTCTTCATAGAATGCGACGCCTGCGGCGGCGGCCGTTTCAACGAGGAGACGCGGAATATCCGCTACAACGACAAAAATATCGCCGACGTGCTGCAAATGACCGTGGAAGAGGCGGTGCCGTTCTTTCACGCCTTCACCAAGATCAGCCGGCCGCTAAAAATTCTCGATGAAATCGGCATGGGCTATATCACGCTCGGCCAGGCGAGCAACACGCTGTCGGGCGGCGAGGCGCAGAGGATCAAGCTGGCTTACGAACTTGGCAAAGAGTCGCACGGCAAGACGCTCTATGTTCTGGACGAGCCGACGACGGGACTGCATTTCGCCGACGTGGAAAAGCTTATCCACATCCTCCACCGTCTCGTGGACGTGGGCAATACGGTCGTCACCATCGAGCACAACCTGGAGATCATCAAAGAGGCGGACTATCTGATCGACCTCGGCCCCGAAGGCGGAGAAGAGGGCGGCCGGATCGTCGCCTGCGGCGCGCCGCTCGACGTCATCGACGACGGCAAGCGGTCCTATACCGCGCGCTATCTGAGGGATTATCTGAACGGGAATTCGGCGGCACCATCCGTTTGATTTGAATGGCGCGCAATCGTAGGGCGACCGGCCGGTCGCCCCTACAAAATTGCCGTGATCGATCTAACCCGTCGCGACTCGCACGGCCGCCTTCGCCCAGGCCGCCAACCGTTCGCGATCTTCGACGATGTCCACCGGCACTTCGTAATAACTCTTGAGCGTCTGTTTGCGGTTGGGCCGGAAAGGCTTCATCCCCAGCTTGCGGTAACAGCCCGCCGACTTTGCGTCGGTTTTGAAATAGAGCCGGCCTTTGAAAATGATGCCGAAAAAACTTTCGCCCCGGTAAAGTCCGTGGCCGCCGAACATGGCGCGGCACTCCAACTCCGAGAACTCCCAGAGTTGATCCAGAACAAAATCCTTGAAGGAATCATCTTTCATGGCGGTGACTCTCGGAGAGATCAGGCCGGCAGCGCTTTTTTCCAATGAAAATAGAGTTTCATGAAAACCTCCGTGAAAAAAAGATCATTTAACGTTTACGGCATCTCCGACGCGGATCACGCCGCCGGTCAGAATCTCCGCGTTCACGCCTCCCCGGTGGACCAGTGCTTGCCGGACGCCTTTGCGGCTCAGCCGCTCGACATGGGCGCAGGGCTCGCAAAGCTCAGTGGCGCGCAACCTGACTTCTCCGATCGTGAACTCTTTGCCTACGAGGTGATTAAGCGCGATGCCGCGCGTGACGATGTTGCGCCGGGTCTCTCCGGCGGCGAGTTCGATCCCGTCATCGCGGTTTACCGCTTCGACCGCTTCGATCTCGATCAACGTGACGTGGCGGCTGGAGCCTCCCTGGTGGGAATACGTTCCCGCCTGGCTGAAATAGCGGTCTCCTTCGAGGCCTTGACCGGCCGCGGCGCGCACTTCGACGATCTCCCGCATCGGCGCGGCCGCGCCTCCCGCGATGTAAATAGAAACAACAGTTCCGTTTTTCATTATTTTTTCTTTCCCGCCACCAAGGCCGCGATCTCGGGCGTCTGCATCCCGTCTTTAAGCGCCGTGATGGTTCCCCGGTCTTGAATCTCCCTGGCCAATCGCCGCGTCGCGCCGATGGCCGCTTTCAGAAAGGCGGAGCCGTAGCTCACCCGGGCCACGCCCAAGTCTTGCAGTTCGGTCACGCTTGGGTGCTGCGGCCCGGCGAGGACGCTGACGGGGGCCTTCACCTCTTTGACGAGCCGGCCGATGACGTCGCGTGAAACGGCGTGCATGAAAAAGATGCAGTCCCCGCCGGCCTCGGCGTAGCCATTGCCCCGGCGGATCGCTTCATCCAACGCCTTCTTTGGCTCCTCCGTCATCGCCATCAGCGCGTCCACGCGAGCGTTGAGAAAAAATTCGCTCCCTAACACTCGCTTCGTCTCCATTACGGCGTTGATCTTACGCAATTGCTCGTCAATACTTACCAGACCCCGACCGCCGCCTTGTTTGCCGCCCGCGCCGTCCTCCAGGTTCATCCCGGCGACACCGGCGGCGACGAGCGCGCGCACGGTCTCGCCGATGGTATGTTCGTCTCCATAGCCTCTTTCAGCGTCGGCATTCACCGGCAGCGAAACCGCCTGCGCAATTTGTCCCGTAACCTCGACGGTCAGATCGCGGCTCATTATCTCGCCGTCGGGATAACCCAGCGCCGCCGCGATGCCGCCGCTCGTGCCTTGGATCGCCTTGAAACCCATTTGTTCAAACAAGAGGGCGCTGAGCACGTCGTAGGCGCCAGGCATGACGAGGATCTCCGGCGCGCGGACGAGTTCCCTGAGCCTTCGGCTCTTCGCGTTGGCGGCGGTTATAGTCTCGCGTGAAATCGGCTCCATCGAAACCTCCCGGCACTTCGATCCAATCGAAGACGCATCTTACGTTCGAGATGGGATGGAGGCAAGAGCTATCGGGAGTCAGGATGAATCGGGCTGCAAGCTTTGATAGTATGGATCAAAATGAAAAAAGTCTTTAAAGCTCTCACCATCGCCGGCTCCGACTCCGGTGCGGGGGCAGGAATCCAAGCGGACTTAAAAACGTTCGCCGCGCTCGGCGTCTATGGCACGTCGGTCATCACGGCGATCACGGCCCAGAATACCCAAGGCGTCACGCAAATCCTCGAGCTGAGTCCGGAGCTGATCGCGGCGCAGATCGATGCCGTGATCTTGGACATCGGCGCCGATGCGCTCAAGACCGGCATGCTGGCGAACTCCAAGATTATCGAGATCGTCGCGGAAAAGATTCGCGAACATCGGCTGACGAATCTCGTGGTCGATCCCGTCATGGTCGCAAAGTCCGGTGACTTATTGCTGCGCCCGGAAGCTATCGACGCGCTCAAGTCACGCTTGATCCCGCTGGCTACGGTCGTTACGCCGAATCTGCCTGAAGCTGAGCAATTGACGGGACTGCAACTGACACGGCCGCAAGAGGCGAAAGAGGCCGCGCGAAGGATCGTCGCGATGGGCGCGAGGAGCGTCGTCATCAAAGGAGGCCACCGAAAAGGGGCGGCCGTGGATCTGTTCTACGACGGAAAAACATTCCGCGAGCTCAGCGCGGCTCGGATCCGCACGGCCAACACGCACGGCACGGGCTGCACGTTCTCTGCGGCCATTGCCGCGAACCTGGCGAAGGGAGAGAAGTTGGAAAGCGCCGTGGCCCACGCCAAGAGCTACATCACGCAAGCCATTCGAAAAGGCTTCACCGTCGGCGCCGGCCACAGCCCGGTGCATCACTTTTATCGCTTCTGGAAAACCTAAGACGCGATGGGTATCGGCGTAAAGCGCCTCCACCCATCCTACAAATTTTTCAATTAGATGTAGGATGGGTTGAGTTCCGCGAAACCCATCGTCATCAGACAGACAGGTAACGCCCGCCAATGTAGGTTTGCCGTCGGTTTCAGGTGGATGCCGGGAACTCCGACGGGCTGTCCTTCGTTCCATGTGCATACAATAGTTCCATGAAATCCGTGTTGACACAAAGGGCGGTTCGTCTCGGTTTATTGCTGGTCGCAGCTTGGTTTTTAGTGTGGGCTATCCGGCCGGCGCTCGGCCAACCGCTGAAGCTCGGCCAGCAGGCCCCGGAGATCGCCGGCGCCCCCTGGATCAACAGCCCGCCTCTTGCTATGTCGGCGCTCAACGGCCGGGTGGTGCTGGTTGAATTCTGGACCTACGGCTGAGTCAATTGCCGCAACGTGGTCCCGCAGTTGCGGGCCTGGCATGACAGGTATGAGCGAGTAGGGCTGACCATCGTCGGTGTGCACACGCCGGAATTCTTCTGGGAGAGGGGCTATGGCAAGGTCGAGTCGGCCGCGAAGGAGCTTGGGATTCGCTACCCGGTCGTCCAGGATAACGACTCTGCGATCTGGAAGCGCTACGGCGTCCGGGCCTGGCCCACGACTATTCTGATCGACAAGCGAGGGATTGTCCGTTACCTCTACATCGGTGAGGGCGCGTACAACAGGACCAAAGCGACGATCCAAACCCTCCTGGCCAAGGGTCGATGAGAGACCTCTGACGGCCTCTTCGTAGCTGACACAGCGCTTGCCAGGATGCGGTCGATGCTCTACACTCGATGCCTATGGATTCACAATCCATCTCGGTTCGCAGCCGGCCGCTGAAGATCCTCTCAGCATACACGGGAGCGGCGTCGTTAGAGGACGCGCTAAAAGATCCCAGGGCTATTCGGCTGCTTTGGCTTGAAATCCTGGTTAACGACCAACTCGACCTTGCTCCTTGGCTCGACCGGGAAGAGGTCAGAGAAGCGTATGCCAAAGCGTGCCGCTGGTACCACACCTATCGCAGCCTTGTCGATTCCGTGCTTCACCGTTCGCCTCTGCCTCACGATCCCGGTCCGGTCGATCCGCGAGACTATCGAGTCTTTGCCGAGGTCCTTCAATTTGTCGCCGATCACACATAACCAACTCGTTACGTTCCTCAAGGAGTACGTGCGGGATACCGGCAAAAGCGTGGATCTCCTGTTAGTTGGCGGCTTGGCTCTCCAAGCCTGGGGTTACGCCGATCGTAGCACGCAAGATGTGGACGCCGAAGTGGCAGGGGATCTCGACTCTCTGGCGCAATTTCTCCGACGACATCAGGTGCCCGCCGATCTGGGAGAGAACATTTCCGGATGGTCGGTAGTCGCCATGCCGCCCGGTTATCGCGAGCGCGCCTCGGTGCTGCTCGAAGACTCCGGCCTGCGTCTTCGCCTGCTCCACCCTGTAGACTTTATTATAGCGAAGCTCCGGCGCGGAACCGAGATCGATATCGAGGACGCCCTTTACGTTGCGCGGCGCTTTAATGTTACTCCTCAAGCGATTCAGCACGCGGCGGAGGCCGCCGTCTCCGCCTCGCCGAAGGACACGTTGATTTTTCTCTTTCGGAAGACCGTCGAAGTCTTCTGCGCGCGGCTATAAAAATGGCGGGCGGGGGACGGGGCTGGGAATGCTAAAGACCGAGCGCCTGCGGGAAAAACATCCCGTCGATATCCGGCGCCCGGTCCAGAATTCCCTGCTGGATTTGATATTGCAAAAGAGTCTCGACCGATCGACGGGCCGGGCCTTTTTTTAGGCTGTAGGCGAAATCCCCGCCCATCACCTTTCTCTCCCAGGCCGCCTCTTCCTGCTGTTTTTCGTCGCGATATCGGTCCGCCGTCGCGTCCGCCTCGCGGAAGGCGGCAAGCATGCTTTCGACAAACTGCGGGTGGCGGTTCACGATCGCTTCGCGCAAGACAAAGACGTGATTGAGCGTGTAGGCGCCCGTGCGGCGGAAATAATCCTCCTCGGCCTTGCGGGAGTCCTGGAGGAGACAGCGGAACTTCGGGTTGGCGGAGAGATCGGGATAGGGCTCCAGAGCGGCGTCGATCTCGCCCCGCTCCACCAACTCGACGGCGTGCTCGCGGGTGCGCGGGTCGGGGATGAAACGGACCCGGACTTCCGACGGAGGCGGGTGAAACGCCTCCTCGGCGATGTCGGGCTCGGCCACGAGCCACTCGACATCTTGCGGCTTCACACCGTATTCGTTCTGCAAAATGCCTTTCAGCCAGACCGGAGTCGTGGCGTTGTAGCGGTGAACCGTCGCCTTCTTTCCGGCCAGCTCGGAGGGATGCTTGAGCGGAGAGGCCGCCCGGCAATACATGCAGCGCAGTCGGAAGCGGCGCGAGAGAAACACCGGCAGGGCGCGCAGCGGCACGCCTCTCAGGCGGGCCAGAATAAACGAAGAGAGCGACAGCTCGCCGCCGTCAAGCTCGCCGGCGATGATCGCGCGGTGGCGCGCGCCGACGTTGTCGAATCCCTCGCCGAAGCGAGTTTGAATTTTCAAGTCGATCCCCTTGGGCACTACGGCGCGCTCCAACAGCGCCTGCGTGTTGGGGGCCGGATTGAAACCGATGTGAAGAGTCGGATCTGCCATGGCTCCCTGCTCCTATTCTTCCGCCCCGCGCGCCATCTCCGCCACGATCTCCCGCGCGGCGCTCAAAGGGTCTTGGGCTTCGGTAATGGGCCGGCCGACGACGATGTAATCCACTCCGGCCCCAATCGCATCCGCCGGCGTCATCACACGTCGCTGGTCGTCCCGTTTTCCGCCGTGGGGCCGGATGCCCGGCGTGACGATTACGAAACGCCTCCCGCAGGCGGCGCGAATCGCGGCGACCTCTTGCGGCGAGGCGACGACCCCGTCCATCCCCGCCTCCTGGCTGAGCGACGCCAGACGCACCACTTGATCCAACACTTCCCGGTCGACGCCGACTCTTTCCAAATCTCTTTTTTCCAGGCTGGTGAGCACGGTGACGGCCAGCATGATCGGCCGCCGCAGGCTCTCCTGGCGGCAGACGCGGCGCACCTCTTTCGCCGTCTGGCGCATCATTTCGAGACTGCCCGAGGCGTGTACGTTGAACATCTTGACGCCCAGGCGGGTCGCTTCGATCGCCGCCTTGGCGACGGTGGTCGGGATGTCGTGAAATTTGAGATCGAGGAAAACTTCGCCGCCCATCTCCTCGATCATCTTCACCACCGCCGGGCCGGCGTGCGTGAATAGCTGCTTGCCGACTTTGAACATGCCCAGTTCGCCCGCCAGGAGCTTGACCAACGCCTTCACCCGCTCCAGGTCGTCGAGGTCGAGAGCGACGATCAGCCGCTCTTTGACGGAAGCGGGCGAGCGCACAAGCTGGAGGTTCGAAGCCATGGGCTAGAGTCCCCTTCGGGAATGGTGAAAACCCCTCGCCCGCCGATCGGAGTCGGGGGCAGGCTTTGGGCGAAGCAAAAGTTCGTCACTCCCGCGCAAGCGGGAGTCCAGGTTTAAAAGAGCTGGATTCCCGTTTCCACGGGAATGACGCTCAAAGCGCAAGGCCGCGTACATATGCATTCCTTAAAGTCGGCTTCGAGCGAACACCGCTCAACGCTCTCGGCTTATGACCGAGCGTAGTTTATTATTTCATCCCTTCCCGAACCAGCGATTCGATTCTCGACGCCGCTTCGGCGACCGGGATATCTTCCGTCCGGCCGTCTCTGCGCCAGCGCGCCTCGACGCATCCTCTCTCCAACCCCTTGGCGCCGACGGTGACGCGCAGCGGGATGCCGATCAGGTCGGCGTCCTTGAACTTGACGCCCGGACGCTCGTCGCGGTCGTCGAGGAGGACGTCGATGCCGCGCCCGCGCAGCTCGGCGTAGAGCCGGTCGATCACGTCGCGGGATTTTTCCTCTTTGTAGTTGATCGGGAGCAGCATCACTGGCACCGGCGCGATGGAGAAGGGCCAGATGATGCCGTTTCCGTCGTGGTTCTGCTCGATGGCGGCGGCGGCCAAGCGGCTGATGCCGATGCCGTAGCAGCCCATCTCGATCGGCCGCTCTCTGCCTTCGGCGTCGAGATAGGTCGCGCCCATGGCCTCGCTGTATTTCTTTCCCAGATAAAAGACCTGGCCGACTTCGATGCCGCGGTGGCTTTCCAACGCCCCGTGGTCGCAGCGCGGGCAGGGATCGCCCGCCGTCGCGAGTCTGAGATCGGCGAAAGCGGCGGGAGTAAAATCCCGTTCCTGATCCACCTCGACGAGATGCGCGTTGGCTTCGTTCGCGCCCGTGACCGCGCCGCGCATGCCCTGGATCGCCTGATCGGCGACCGCGCGCAGCCGAAGGCCGATCGGGCCGATATATCCGGGAGGAACGCCCGCCTTGCGCTCGATCTCCTGCTCGTCCGCCAGCGCGACCTCCTCGCAACCCAAAACCGTCTTGAGCTTCAGCCCGTTGATCTCATGATCGCCGCGGACCAAAACCGCCACCAACTCTCCCTCGGCTGCCTTGTAGACGAGCGTCTTGATAAATTTCTCCGGCGCCAGGCCGAGAAACTCAGCGACCTCCGCCACGCTCTTCTTGCCGGGCGTGGAAACTTTTTCGAGCGGAGGCGCGCTTTCCGTGAGGCTCCGGCCCGAGAGGCGCTGCGGCTTCACTTCGGCTTTGAGCGCGTTCGCCGCGTAGTTGCAGCTGTCGCAGCTGACGATGGCGTCCTCGCCCGAGTCGGCGAGCACCTGGAACTCGTGCGACAGTGTCCCGCCGATGGCGCCCGTGTCCGCCTCCACCGGCCGGAACTTGAGCCCGCAGCGGGTGAAGATCCGATTGTACGCGTCGAACATCACCTGATACTCGCGCCGGCAGTCTTCGACGGTGGCGTGAAAGCTGTAGGCGTCCTTCATGATAAACTCGCGACCGCGCATCAGCCCGAATCGCGGACGGACCTCGTCGCGGAACTTGGTCTGGATCTGGTAAAGATTGAAAGGCAGCTCGCGGTAGGAGCGAACGGTCCGCCGCACCAGATCGGTGATCAGCTCTTCGTGCGTCGGGCCGAGGCAGAAATCGCGCTCGTGGCGATCTTTGAAGCGGACCAGCTCCTTGCCGTAAATCTCCCAGCGGCCGCTTTCCTGCCACAGCTCGGCCGGCGATGCGATCGGCAGCAAGAGCTCCTGCGCGCCCGCGCGGTCCATCTCCTCGCGCACGATCGTCTCGATCTTGCGGATGACTTTCAACGCCAGCGGCAGGTAGTCGTAGATCCCGCGACTGATCTGGCGGATCATCCCGGCGCGCACGAGCAGCTTGTGGCTCACGGTCTCGGCGTCGGCGGGGTCCTCTTTGAGAGTGGGAATGAGGGTAGTGGTCCAGCGCATAATTTTTTCCAAAAAACGAAACTGGCAGCGAAAAGGCTGGTCGTCTCGTCTCGGAAGTTCCTTGACAAAATAGACGACTCACTTTTGTCATTCCCGCGAAAGCGGGAATCCAGATTGCCTTGGATTTCCTGGATTCCGGCTCTCGTCGGCCTTAGGCCGACTCGGCCGGAATGACGTGAGAATTAAGCAGCGAATTTCTGACAACCAGGCTAGTCATCCGTGACGGTGGCTCCTGCTTCGGCTTCTTTCTCCGCGACGAGTCTCGCCACTTCCTCCATCAAGGCGTCGACGATCTGAGCCTCCGGCACTTTGCGGATGACGTCGCCCTTTTTAAAAATCAGCCCGATGCCTTTTCCCCCGGCTACTCCCAGGTCGGCGGCGCGCGCCTCTCCGGGACCGTTTACCTCGCAGCCCATGACCGCGACGTGGATGTCCTTATTGGCGAACGGCATCATACGCTGCTCCACTTCACGAGCCAATCCCACCAAGTCGATATCGGCGCGGCCGCAGGAAGGGCAGGCGACAAAGGTCATTCCATGCGTGCGCAGTCCCAGCGACTTAAGAATCTCGTTTCCGACCCGCACCTCTTCGACCGGATCGGCGGAAAGCGAGACGCGGATCGTGTCGCCGATCCCTTCGGCCAACAACGTCCCGATGCCGACCGAGGATTTAATGGTACCGGTGGTGGGAGTTCCAGCCTCCGTGACGCCCAGGTGAAGAGGGTAGTCCACTTTGTCCGCCAGCATGCGATAGGCCTCGATCATCATCAGCGGATCGGACGCCTTGAGCGAGACTTTGATCTCCTCGTATCCGAGATCTTCCAAAATGCCGATGTGGCGCAGCGCGCTTTCGACCATGCCCTCAGCCGTCGGTCCGTCATATTTTTTCAGCAGGTCTTTCTCCAACGAGCCGGCGTTGACGCCGATGCGGATCGGGATATTGCGCTCGGAGGCGGATTTAATCACCTCCTCGACGCACCAGCGCTCGCCGATGTTGCCGGGATTGAGCCTGAGGCCGTCCACCCCTTGTTCCAGTGCGATCAAAGCGAGCTTGTAGTTAAAATGGATGTCGGCGACCAGCGGAATGCGGATTTTTCTCTTGATCTCACCAAGTTGCTCCGCCGCCTCGCGCACCGGCACCGCCACTCTCACAATGTCGCAGCCGGCGGCCTCCAAAGCCCAGATCTGGTCCACGGTGGCGCGCGTGTCGCGCGTGTCGGTCTTGGTCATGGATTGGACCGTGACCGGCGCATCGCCGCCGATTTTGACCTTGCCGAGCTGGATTTGCCGGGTTTTACGCCGCGTAATCACGGGGTTCACTATATGGAGACGGAGAAAGGGAGTCAAATGAGGCGTAGGCCGCTGAAAAAGGCCCATCCTCGTCAAGAGACCGAATCGACCCGGTTATCCGGTGTCTACACAAACCTCCGGCCTGCGCCGGTGAGCGTGTTGCCGTTAGCGTCGGCGGTGTAAGTTCTTCCGTCGGAGGTGGAAGTAACGAAGGAATGGTCGGCGGAGAGGGCAGAGCAGGACAGGCATCTGCCTATTTTAGCAAGTCAAGCTAGTCCAACGTCCCCCAAGACGGGCACGCTAAATGTCCTCGATCTCGGCTTCTTGAGCGGCCCATATCCACGTTTCCTTATCCACCTTAAAGCTCGGACCGGGCAAGCTCAGGATTTCCAAGGCTCTGGCGATGCGGACTTCTCGACCTTCGGGCATAAAATGCTTCGCCTTGAGTTCAAGCAGCTTGTCCTTGGTGGTATCTTTTGAAGCAGGTTTAGCCATGTTCGTTATCTTACGCCATTCGGGTATCGCCTTCAAATAGAAATTTAGCGTTCTCTCCGCGCCCTCAGCGTCTCCGCGGTGAGATTATCCTGCTTCCGCCGGCGCTGCAACGAATCGATTCTCACACTTTTGGGATGCCGGAAACGCACAAGTGACTTGGCGTTGGCTCATTTTGACGTTTTGAGAATTCTCAAAAGGTGAGATTGTCAAGAAAGCAATGTCTGACCCCGTAGCTGACCCCGTAGCTTGACCCCTCTCCATCAGGCCGAGCCCCAATCACGATCACTATCTACTTGTTTTGCGCATCCACGACGTTATCTTGCCCCGGAAGGTGTATCGGTTCTCCTTCACGACGCGCAATTTCCACAATGGCGCTGCTGTTGTCCTCCAGCCATTGTCGCTCACCGCAAGGAATGGGCTCAATCCGGCTATCGCTCCTAGCGGCCAGACGCCATAGCAAATCCACGTCCCGGCGGTTGCGCTGGTTATCAAAACGGGGAGAAACAACCAGGAGATCAATATCGCTCCATTCGTCGGCTTTCCCATGACCCCACGATCCAAAGACAACCCCAAAACGCACTTCAAGCCCATAATCATGTAAAGTTTGGAGATAATTTCGAACCACCGTTACAACAGTTGGATCAACCATTGGAAAACCTCCTCGGCTCGTCCAAGATAGCCCTCGGCTTCCGCCGGAGTCGGGGCCGGCGCCAGCGTTTCAGGGTACCGGCCTTCAACGTTAAAAGCATTCAACTCGGCTAACGTATCCAAGTGCTCCTTGTTAGGCTTGATCGACGCCAATTCCGCCAATCTAATAAGACTATGAATTCTCGGAGCAAGATCCCGTGTCTGGCGGCAGACATGAGCCTTTAGCATTTTCTCAAGGGCCAAATGAGCTAAGAACAAACCGTGGCGGGTCCTCCCACGGGCTACGAGCTCCCGCGCCACCTCCATGTCTTCCTTCGCACCATCCCGCCAGTAGGCGATCTGTTTGTCAATGTCTATCAAGCTTCTTATTCCCAGTTCTACGCACCGAATATAACAGGGACGGATGATTAAAACCAAGCGACCGGAGGAGTCCCTCCGTAAAAGCCAAAGACGACCGGATCAATCGGCCAATCAGTGGCGGCTCGTTTTTTTCTTCATCGTTAGAAGGATGCCAAGGGCCGACATTTGAAAAGTCTAGAAAGTGTAGAATGTCCTCTTCTTAAGCCCTAAGACTTTTTTTCAGGCGGTCGTCCCGGCTGGAAGTCAGCCGGAATTACTATTATGTCCCCGGAATTAGGACCGCAAACCCGCGCTGTCGAGCAAAAGTAAGATAATCGTGACTCCAATTCCGCCGAGATCACCTGATCGAAGTACAAAGGCCAGGATGCGACCGTAACGACTTCGCGGCGGTCGGCAATTTCCCAGAAGGCTTCTGGGAAATCTGCGGGACGCAGTCTTTCCCGCCCCGGAACTCTGCCGAATTTGAGCGGAGCGTTCGCTACAATAAGTCAATAATCAGGCTTGACCCCGATCACACCGGATGCCGCCGGGGTCGACGGCTTGCGCTTTCGAGCGGAGCCTAGCCGATGACGGCTGAAGCTGTCAACTCGGATAAGGTGCGACCTGCACAGGTGAGCGTGTTGGCGTTGGAATCGGAGGTGTAAGTCTCATAGACAGAAACGACTTCACGGCGGTCGGTAATTGGGCAGAAGGCTTCTGCCAAATCTGCGGGACGCGCTCTTTCCCGCCCCCGAACTCTGCCGGATTTCAGCGGAGCGTTCGCCACAATAAGTCCATAGTCAGGGGTGACCCCGCAGACAAAAGGTGAGATTGTCAAGATTGCAATGTCTGACCCCGCAGCTGACCCCGCAGCCGGCGGTCAGCAATTGCGCAGAAGGCTTCTGCGGAATCTGCGGGACGCGCTCTTCCCCGCCCCGGAACTCTGGCGGATTTCAGCGGAGCGTTCGCCACAATAAGTCAATAGTCAGGCCCGACCCCGATCACTCAATCAAGAGCTAAATGCGTTGACGATTATTTCCCCTCTAATCTTACGTTGCGAGATTCTTTAAACATCCTCTCCATCTCAAAAGCTCTATAGTGGCTCCATACGCCGTGAAATAATTTCAGCGAACTAACCAACATTATCACCCATCCCACCACGCGGTTCCATAAAGGGGCAGTACCAAAAAGGTTTCCCGGATCGCCAACGAGCACTGCCACTATGCAGCCAAGAAAACCCCAAAGCACATCCCAGAACGATTGGAGTCTAAGTCGCAGTTCCTCAATCCCGAACATATACTGCTCGGTTGGATCTGCGCGCAGCTCTCGAACTTTCCTCAGCCATTCAGCCTTCCTCACTTCAGATTTGTTTCTCCAGCGCACTGACACGGTAGACAGGTAACGGTCCATAGGATATTTCAGGTACGCACTGGCGAGATTTATAATAATGCCGACGGCAACTACACTCATCCACCAGTATACGGAACCCACCTGTGTTAAAAACTCTTTCATTACACGCCGACAGCAGCGGTCCGAAGGGACTCGCTTACCTTATGCTCTGCAATTTCCTAATAATTCTCACCCCTTTTCGGGTTCCATACCTTCCACGCCCAAGTCACTCGCGATTTCGCGGAATTGTGTGAGGGCGGCTTCGAGGTCTTCGACGATCTCCTGGGCGAGAATATCGAAATATCAAATATCACGCCTGAGCCCCTGACCTCGGTCTTCGACTTAATTGTTGAGTCTCCGAAGCCTGAACATCCCAGCACCACAGGATTAACTCGTGGTCTGGCCAGTCCCGTTGGACGACCAAAGCCGGCTAAAGTCTGGCTTCTCGCGTTCACTCCAACGGAAGATAGCATCGCTGTAGCCACGGAGGATAGCAATGCTCTGGTCGCTGACCTGCCGAAAGGACTCTTCAGTCTCTTCAACCAGCGGGTCTGGTGGGCGGACATCGTTAAGAACAACGACGCGTTGGCTTGTGGGTCGGGCATCTCTTAGCTCCATCCACGTGAAAGAAACGAGCTTGGCAGTTTGCGAGGATGGGCTTCCGATAAGTTTGATGAGTCTGTCCCTTTTTTGTGGCAGAGGAATAACGAAATCCATCGGATGTTCCACGGTTCGACCGGGTATGCTGACGTTGGCCGTATAGAGGACGTTATGGCGATCGAAGAACTCGGCGACAAGTTCGAAGAAATCCGTAAACGTGTGCGGCACATGGCTCATCCATAGGTCATTTAGTCGAAGCACGGCTGTAATTAGATAGTGGGCTCGCTGGGGCAAGTTGGCCGCCGTGGCCGTCGTTTCCAGTCGTTCCTTTTTCATCTCCACCGCGCATCCGGCTATTGCTCTTTCGATCAACGCTTTGCGCCGTGCAGAGTCTTCAATCTTGACCCCTAGGCACTGAAGGTTCTCCAAAGTATTCCCGTTGTCGTGAAGAACGAACTGTCCGTTGGAGCGCTCGATGTAAACCTGAATACCGTCATGGAACGGGTCTAAGAAGGGCGTACTCAAAACGGACACATCGCCTCGCTCGACTATCCTCAGCCGCTCCCTGAGCCAGCTCAGGTAATCTCGAACGATATCTTGCTGTGGTTGAGCCACTGCCATTTTAGATAAGCTCCATCTGAATCCCGTTAGGGAAGTGCGTATTAATCATTTCGAGAAATCGTTCCAAGGTCCGAAAGGGATCATTCACATCGTACCAGTCAACCGGCTCGGCCCACTCCAGCCCGTAACCTTCTCGAAATCGGTGCAAGTGAGGTCTATCTCTTATCTCACTGCCATCAGGATTCGGATGATACGGGCTATTGTCCAGCCGAACAAGTCCTACGTCCCGATCTTTGGTCCTGAAGTGAAGCCGAATTTCGAAAGGATTCCGCTTTAAAGAGAGCACGAACCTAAGCCCTTTGTCCTCGACAGCCGCGATTGACTCGTCTGTGTGCTTGCTGGCGAGCCACACGAAGGGATCAGTCCTTTCACCCTCCTTCGCGAGCTCAATAAGTCTATCTGCTTGGGCTTGAGTCAGCAAGTTTGCTATCCCCCTCCGCTCTGTTCGATATGTTCACGTTTCATAAACCTTCAGCACTTCGTCGCCGTAATGATTGATGACCTTAACGGCGATTTTGCCTGTCTTTGGGCGGTCGAAGGGAATGCTTTTGGTTGAGTAGAGAGCGGACCAGGCGGCTTCGTCGATTTCGGCGCGAAGGGCGCGCTTGAGTTTGTCGTAGGGTTCTTCCGCGCCGGTGAAGTAGGCGTGGCGGACGAAGAAACTCTCGCCGTTGTAGCTGGTATCGATGAACCAGCAGGCGATGTCGTCAGTGGACGACGAGCGAACCTCGCCAGTGGTTGGGTCGTATACATCCAAGCCCTTTAGCTCGGCGATGAGCTTTCCATCCTTTTGCTTCTTGATGTCGATGTCCGGCTCGCCGAAGTACATGAAGAGGTTTCCGGCTCCGGTCTTCTTCAAGAGTTCGTCGCCCATCGCAAGGTCTGGGTTCATCTTGACGGGAATAACGTTCAGTTTGCCATACCGCTTCGCCTCTTCCGATACATGTGGATCAAAGGCGAAACCGCCGACGATCAGCATGTCAAAGCCAACGCCTTGGACAGCTTCTTTTGCTGCTTCTTTGACTTGAAGGGGGCCGACGGTGCCGTGCTCGGGGCCGATGGAGATAGCGGCTCGCTTAATCTTGCGGTCAGCATCGGTATAGGTGCCAACTGCGTGAATCCACTGCCCTGCGTAGGAGTCGAGAGTCTCGAACTTAAGCCGCTCGTTTTTCTTCGTATTCTGAACGCCAGCCTTACGAAGATTTTCGAGAATCATTGTGGTGAAGTCTTGTTGGCGCTTTCCTTCTTGCTCTGAGACCGTGCTATCAAGATTCTCGTCAGCGGCAAGTACGCGATGTGGGGAGAGGCTCTCGACGGTGAATGGTCCTGTCACGCGGATGCGCTTCGGATCTTCGTACGGGTGATCGTAAAGAATCTCTTGCTCGGCATGACGCGCAATCACCACCTCAATTTGCTCGCGAGTCATTCCTTCTTTGATGTCGGGGTTGTTGGCGATGGACTTGAGCGTGACATGCGGAACACGCTTGTAGACGAAGCCCTTACGGATATCGTTCTCTGACCGATGGCTTGGTGGAATCTTTCCAGTAAGTTCCGCCTCCCTTGTGATCCCTTCCGGTGAGTCAACGAGTAAGTAATACTGATACCTCGCGGTCATAAGTCGCGTGCGCGCGAGCGCAAGAGCAACACGACTTGTATCAATCGTGATCCAGCGTCTGCCCCACTCTTCAGCGACATAGGCGGTCGTACCACTTCCGCATGTTGGGTCAAGCACTAAGTCTCCTGCGTCGGTAGTCATCAAGACAGCCCTTTCTACGATTCCCCGATTTGTTTGGACAACGTAGATTGGGTCATGCTCACCATGGAACTCCCAAATATTCGGGATTGGCGAGCGACCGTAATCATCAAAGTAGACAACACCGCGAGCTGTATTTTCGGCAGCACGAATACGTTTGGCAATTGCGAGTCGCCGCATTCCGACCTCGGGATCGTAGGTCCAATGGCGCCCTTTTCCTGGTATCAGATCCCGTCCATCGAATTCGAATGAACCGCTGCGGTCCTTACTTTCGTCCTGACTTACTAATGGATAATCGTCGTTTAAAAAACGAATTCCCTTAATCGCCAGATCTTGGGGGGTGCAGGAATCAGCAGACTTTTTGCTCCCGTCCGGGAATTCCGCGAGCTTAAAACGAGCATCGGCGTCGAACGGATTTTTCTCGATACTCAATCGTCGAATCTTCGTAACGTCAGCGTTCTTACCGTACCAGAGAAGGTAATCGTTGACAGGATCAGTTACCGTGGTAGCCGATTTTTTCTTAACGATAATAGATACGAGGAAGTTGTCTGTTCCGAACACTTCGTCCAACATGCACCGGACGAAATGAACATTATCGTCACCAATCTGAACGAAGATACTTCCCGTTTCAGTAAGAAGTTCGCGCGCTACCACGAGCCGGTCACGTAGATACGCAAGGTACGAGTGAATGCCAAGTTTCCACGTATCTCGAAACGCGCGCACCTGCTCCGGCTGCCTAGTAGCGTCTTCAGCTCTCCCGTCTCTTACATCACGCTTCTTGGTCGATACCTGCCAGTTGGAACCGAACTTGATGCCGTACGGCGGGTCGATGTAAATGCACTGGACCTTGCCCTTGAGACCTTCTTTCTCGGCGAGGCTCGTCACAACGAGCAGTGAGTCGCCGAGAATCATACGATTGGTCCAGTGCTGCTCGTGCTGGTAAAAATCCACCTTCTTGGAAAAGTCGTCGTCGAGGCCGTTGAAGTCAGCGAAAAGTAGTTGCTCCGGCTCCTTCTTGCCAGCGGAGGCTGTCTCCCGGAGGTTTTCGATAATCGCCTGCGGGTGAATCTTCTCCTGGATATAAACGGGCACGACGGGGACGGCGAGGTCCTTTTGATCTTGTTCGTCTTTACCCTTCCAAACAAGCTGCGGATCGAGCGAAGGGTCACGTGGATAGAGCATGGTCTTGGGCGCCTTCTCATCCTCGGCCACGAAGTCGCGCAGTTCTTCGGTAGGGATGTTGGCCCGTTTATCCTTGTGGCGGATGGATTTGACTTGGGTTGCGGTCTTCTTGCTTCGTGCCATAGGATTACTCCGTCCTCGGCTTTGCTTTCTTGGCCACCGCAACAATGGCGTCGAGCTTCTCCGTGATCTCCGCGTCCAGTCTTTCCTTCGGCACGAGGCTGGCAAGGATGTGATAGTCGGATTTTCGCAATTGGAGAGGAAGCTTCAGTTTCTTGAAGAAAAGCCTAAAAACTCGATCAAGAACTTGGTCGCTCGCTTTCACATCAGGAGACCATGGATCCAGCTCATCTATTTCGAGAAGTTTCGTAACTTCCGCGATGGCCTCGCGCATCGCCTGCTCACGTTGTTGACTCTCGGCTCTCCCGAACAGATCATCGGGCAAGTCGTGTCCGGCGTAGTCGTGTCCGGCGTAAGCGAGCAGAACGCTCTCCATGCAAAAATAGTTTTCGATTTCCTTGCGCCGCCACATGGTTTCAACGAGTCCCTTGGCGGATCGAAGATCGCTGTCGAGACGGTCGAAGATGGCGATGCCCACAAGATTATTCTTGGCTTCCTGCAAACCGAAGAAATGATCGCGGGCCTTCTGGGGCAGGTTGGTCTCGACGTACTTTACGAACGGACGTTCAAGATGATCCTTCGCTTCATGATCGAGAGAGTTGGCGAAGGTTTTGAGGATAGCCAGATCGGTAGAACTCTCCAAATAGAGCACCCAACCCTTGTCTTCTGCCAGATAATACTGGTCAAAACCGATGTCCCGCAGCGATTTGAGAACCTGGGAATTGCGATTGTCAATTCGATGAGGTTTGCCGACAAAGGCGATGACCACATCCCGGTCGGCGGCCTCATTGAGCACCACCTCGGAATGGCTGGCGGCGATGATCTGCGAGCCTTGCTGCTCGGCCACCTGGATCAGGAGGTTGTAGGTTTGGCGCTGGCGCAGAATCTCCAGGTGGGCATCCGGCTCGTCTAAGAGTAGCACCGCCCCAGGATTGGCATAAAGGTGAGCGAGCAAGAGCAGCGTCTGTTGCAGTCCTCGCCCTGATGAAGAAAGGTCGAGCTTGTTCTCTCGCTCGTCCTTGTAGGCCATGGTGATCTCGCTGCGCTCGGCGATATATTGCGGGGCCAAAAGCACCACACCGAATAAGGTACGGATGTGTTTCACCAAATCATCCCAATGCCCTGAATCCTTGTTCTTGTAGATTTGGTGGCAGAGGTTGCGCAGGACTTGGGCCGTTTGCCCCTGGCCGATGAGCAGACCGATCTCACCCGGCTCCTTTACGAACTCCCGGTCCGCCAAGCCGGACATGGGGGGAAGGAACGCAACACGCGCGCTCCCCACTTCGTCAGGGACGGCCATACGCTCAGGACCTTTGTCAACTCGCAACGGCCGGCAATAAAACGATTCCTCGTTGGCGTAGTCGAATTCGAGTCCGCAGGACCATGCCTTATCGTGGGTGACCCCATCCACAATGATGTCCACGCGGACATTCTCGGTTTTTGGGGTTGGTTTCCCGTTTTCTTTGCTTTGTAGAACATTCCGAACGTGCAGATCATGCCAGAGCAGGTTGGCAACCGGCACGGGAATGGAAACCAGGTCGCGCCGGTTGACGGTGACGCCCGGCCTTTTCTCCGGGGATGATTTCCCTTTTCGTTTCTCATTCCAGCGCCTGATGCCAATATCCCACAGGGCGAGGGCCTGCAAGGCCGTTGTTTTCCCCGAATTGTTGGGTCCAATCAAAACGACAGCTTTTCCGAGCTCGACATCCACGTCGTCAAAGCGTTTGAAGTTGCGAATTCTGATGCGTGTCAGCATGCGGATATTCCCTTTCTGATTGCGTTCTGCGCGTTCCACGGATCATCGATTTCGATAAAGGCCCAGCGACCGAATCCGCCGTGATTGTTCACGGCAGGAACCCATAGCGTGCGAGCCGTCGCAACCTTGGCGGCTTTATCCTTCTTATGTTCGCCGGTGACTTCGATGATGAGATTGAGTGTGTCGTTAGATCCGCGCCCGTCATCGACAATGGCTGTGAAGTCGGGATGATACTGTCTCTCCTCGCCATTGAGGGTGTACGGGATCGTAAAGCCAAGGTGGTCATTCTTCACGTAGCGAAGCACCTCGTCCATATCTTCGAGGGCCTGAGCCATCTTCTGTTCCCAGGACTGGGTGTCGGCCACGACGTGGGAGACGTGGCACTTGTCGGCGCGTGTCTGATAGACGGCGCGAGTGGTATCGAAGTCAACGTAGCGGGTCGAACCGACGGTGTCGTAGGGGCGAGGAATGGGTTTTAACGCAGGAGTGCCGTTGGCTGATGGAACGATGGCCCTGTAAATCCGATCTGCTGCGTCATGCGTGCGCTCGTGCAGGAGCATCAGCTGCGGGAAGGTGTTGTCCTTGAGCGTTAGACATTCGGCAAGCCAGCGCTTGGCGATGGAAAGAAGCTGGGGGAATAACCACGGCCTGTCGTTGCCGTCGTCATCGCGGAAATAGCGCTCCAGAGTTCGTCTTGCTATGACAAAAGCGACTTCCTGCTCGCGCCGGCGCTTTAAGTCGTCGAGCGTGTGGATGCTCGTCTCCCCGACGATGGGATCGAGTTCCACTTTGGTCGGGATGTCCTCGGTGGAAAGAGCAAGCTTCGAGTCGTTAGTGAAAGTGGCGACAAGCTTCTCGCTGCCCATGTCGTAGCGGTAGCCCAGCAAGCGAGGGAAAGTTACCTCACAGGCGACGCGGTCTTCTAGCGCGCGGACCCGCGTGACCGGCGGAGGTGGTTTCGGATCTTTGGCGGATCCCGCGCAGGGAATAAACGAGAACGGCACCCCGTAAACCTCGGCATACTCAGGGTCGAACTTGCCATCGGAATTCGGGACGTAGCTTCTGCGCCGGAGCGCCCGGCCTACCACTTGCTCGCAAAGAAGCTGGGTGCCAAAAGCGCGGACGCCGAGAACGTGCGTAACGGTGTTAGCGTCCCATCCTTCAGTCAGCATCGAGACACTCACGACGCATTTCACATGCTCGCCGAGTTTGCCGGGCTTGCCGACGGTGTTCATCACT
>JBGPGE010000068.1:0-25690 GCA_041483675.1 Binatia bacterium | reverse complement strand
GTATCTCAGTGGTTCAAAGGCCCGGTCTTTGAACCTCTCAAGAACTTGAAGCTTTTCAAAAAGTTCTTCATCGAAGGGGGAACGCTCGCTTGGCCGAACGGCGTCGATATAGCTCCAGAGGCCTTGTACGCTGCGCGTGAGTCAAAAGTGCGGTCTAACAAAAGGATGGAGCGACCGCGGAGAACCCGTCGTTCATCGTGAAAGTCCGAGGACATATCCGTCGCATAGTATCGGACGAAGATTTTCCTGCTCCCCGCCGATTTCACCTGGCCCGACGCCGCCACGCTCAAGGCCCAGAACGCCTTTTTCCGAGAGGGCGTCGAGCTGGGGATGTTCGAGAAACAGGCGGCCGGTCTGATCGACGGGATGTATGTGCCGTGAGGGAAGTTTGAGCAGTGGAACAATGGATCAATCCGATCATGTAACTCAAAGAATTAACGCGGATGGACGAGCGAGTGATAGAGCCGGACGGCAGCCGGGACTTTGGGCCATGCGAGTGCTGCGGCGACAATAGTCGCACCGTTTGGGGACTGATCCATCGAGAGAACCGCACGGAGGCGGCTTACTTCGTGCACTGGCCGCTCGGCAAGGTCGCCGAGAAGGGCGCGCACATCGACCTGATTCTTGGCCCCTGGGGTGAGGGGACCGAGCGCGCCGATCGTTATGCAATCTCACTGGAATTTCGCCAGGGATTAGGAGTCAGGATTATAGATGCCACGGCGCGCGACATCGTGCGTCACAGCCTGGTGGGGCGAGGCCTGGCGCGAGAGGACGTCATCATGACGCCACTGGCACAGGAAGTCTTCGAGATCATCGACGCCATCTGGGTGCAGGATCAGCGCATTGCCGAGGTGACGGGAGAAGCCCGTTAGCTTTGTGAGCACATTGTAAAGATTAAAAACCCTGACCCCTGAAAGACACTCCGAGGAGGTGGTCATGAACCGTTCAATGTTGCGGAATCTCCTGACGATCGTCGTCGTGCTTACCATAGGCTGCGGTGTCACCTATAGCTCGCGGCGTTATCGTCCGGAGAACGACGACGAAGCTCGGTTATTCGCGAAAGCACATCGAGACGTTTTCCCTGACGATATTCGGCAGGACATCGAAAAGCACAGGCCCACGCTCGTGCTCTGGTCCGGCATCATCAAGCAGGCGGAAATCGGCGAGCAGAGAAACGTGCTGCGTGTTCTCATCGAGCATCACTATTGGGACTGGATCGAGGACTACGGCCCTCAAAAGGCCATAGCATTTCTATCGCCGCGTGGTGAAGGGCGCTTTGAATGTCGGATCCCAGTTCAGGCATCCAAATTGAATGAGGGGATTCCACGCTTGGGAGACATGGCGATCGTCTATGGCACACCGGCTCGAAGCACAAACGACGGTGTTTTAGTCATGGATTGCGTGACGTTACGATCCTTCAAAAAGGACTTTTACTCGACGGAAATTGTGGAGTATGGACGCAATTTCAGCAACCCGCGGGCTATTGTCAAACCGTGACCGTCGTTGCCCACGGTACCTAGCTCGCGGTTGGGCTCGAATCTTCTCCAGCCACTCGACACGGTCCATGACTCAAGCGCACAGCCTTCATCCTACCTCGGCAAAAAATCTTCCAGCCTGACCGTCTCCCAGCCCATCGGCTTCAAACGCTCGAACGGCATCCGCGCTTCTTTGCCGGCGCAGAGCGGCGGCTTGGTGGCGTCGATGATCACCTTGCCGCCGACGCCTCGCCTTCCAACGGCCTGTTCGCCTAAGTTTGACCGGGGCAGGTTCGACCTGTATATTTATAAAATAAATCTTCCATGTTTGAGATTGTCTTTAAACCTCTCGCGATTGGCCAGTTGAAGAAGATGAAGCGATATTACGCCGGGATCGTCGTGGACGCGATCGAGAGGCACTTGAGTGAGGAACCGGAAAGGACTCATGGCTCGATTAGACGGCTAAGGGGCAAGCAGGAGGCGACTTTTCGATTGCAGGTTCAGGACCATCGCGTTTTCTACGACGTCGTGGAAGATCGAGTAGAGATCGTTCAAATCCTACATAAATCGGAGACCCCATCTTTCTACCGGGAGGTCGAAGAATGAAGATCCTAACTACTTACGAGGCTAAGAACCAGTTTCCGAAGGTCCTCAAGCTTTCCCAGAAGGACGTGGTGATCGTTACCAACCGAGGCAAACCCGTTGCGGTGATCCAGGGACTCAAGGATGAAGACGACTTGGAGGATTATCTGTTAGAGCGAAGCCCGAAGTTCTGGGCTATGATTCGCCGAGCGCGTCGGGGCAAGAGCGTAGCTCTGAATCAAGTGCGGAAGGAATTGGGGCTGACGAAAAGTAACCTTTAATCTCTACGGGGTCTAATTCCCCGCAACTTGCTGCGTAGAATTTATTTCCTTTACGAAGTCCGTCATTCCCGCATGCTTTTAGCGGGAATCCAGGCGAAGTTAGGACTGGACCCCCGCTAGGGACATGCGGGGGTGACAATTGAGCAAGTGATTCTCGATTTGTTCTGATACCCCGTCAGCTTGCTGCGGGGTACTTCATTCCACTCTCCCTTTCCCTACTTCGGCAAAAAATCTTCCAGCCTGACCGTTTGCCAGCCCATCGGCTTCAATCGCTCGAAGGGTCTGCGCGCGGCGTCGATGATCACCTTGCCGTTTGTTGTGGAAGTCTGTAGAGTCGGCTAGATGCCAGGCGAGGCAACGGCAAAGGCTGTTGGGGTCATCCGAGAGAGGGTGCGTCAAGATCAGTTCCGCCTATCCAAGCATGTTACAAAGCGGATGGATCTCCGAGCGCGAACGCTGGCCGACATCAGACAAGTCATTCTTTCAGGAGAACTGGTTCGCGAATATCCGGACGAAAAACCCTATCCGGAATATCTATTTCTTGGTTACCCTCGCGGGAGAAACGATCCTTGTTATGTAGTTGTGGCCAGTAACGATGAAACTGTAATTGTGACGGTCCATGACTACGATCCTGAAGTGTACGAACCGGATCACCGGACGAGGAGAAAGACACAATGAAATGCGTATTTTGTAAACAAGGCAAAACCCACGCTCGGAAAGTGACGGTAGAGCGGCACAACCGGGCTGGAGAACCGATTGCGGTCATCCATAACTTCCCGGCCGAGGTCTGCGCGGTCTGCGGAGAGGAGTACTATTCAGCGAAGGACTGGCAAAAAGCCGAGCGCTTGCTCGCCAAGTCTCCTGTCAAGGTCACCAAAGTGCCCGTCTATGATCTGCGTCCGTAAGAGATCGGTCTAGCGCTACCCCTAACCCTACTTCGGCAAAAAATCTTCCAGCCTGACTGTTTGCCAGCCCATCGGCTTCAATCGCTCGAAGGGTCTGCGCGCGGCGTCGCCGGCGCAGAGCGGCGGCTTGGTGGCGTCGATGATCACCTTGCCGCCGACGCGGTGCCAATACGGTCCGCCGGGAGGGATCGGCTCGTCGCCGGTCGGGTCCATCGGATGCATGCGCGTGCCGGGGATAATCACCATGTCGCGCTCCGGGTTGCAGCGCGTGTTGATCGCCCAGAGAACCTCCCAATAGTTAAAGATGTTCACGTCCTCATCGACGGCAATGGCGATTTTCGGATGGAGGATCGGGCTGGATAGCACTCCCATCAACACCTGCTTCGCCTCGCCGTAGAAGCGTGGCGTCATCTGCACGACCACGCCGAAGAGGCCGGGGAGGATCAGCAGGTTGTGCAGATTCACATAGCCGCCGATATTTTTGATGTGGTTGTAAACCGAGGCGCCGAAGGGGACTTTGTGAAACACGCAGCCTTCGACCTCGGAGCCGTTTTGGAGCGCCTTGAAGATCGCGTCCTTCCGCATCGTGATGCAGTCGATCTCGATCACCGGGTTCTTGCCCATGCCGGCCACGTAGTAGTCATGAAACTCCGAGAACGGCCCTTCCTCTTCGCGCACGTTGGGCAAGATCCTGCCTTCCAAAACAATCTCCGCGTCATAGGGAACTTCGAGGTCGTTGGTCTCGCACTTCACGACCTTGGCCGGCTCGCCGATCAGCCCGCCGGCAAGCTCCAGCTCGTCCATCTCAAACGGCCCGGTGCTGGCGGCGGCCATGTAATATAAAGGATGGTGGCCGATAAAGATCGCCACCGGCATCGGCTGATTTTTCGCTTCATACTTATTCAGAATCTGCCGCGTATGGCGCGGCACGATCAACGCGCCGGTCTTGCGCGGCCCTTTGACCTGCAAGCGATGGAAGGCGACGTTGCGGATGCCGGTGTCGGGATCGCGCGCGACCATCAAGCCGGCTGCAATGTAGGGCGTCTCTTCGCTGCCGGCGATATGGGCCGGCAGTTTGGTGATGTCCACCTTGTCGCCTTTGAGAATCACATCCTTGACCGGCCCGGTCCGGACCAGCTCGGTCGGAAATTTTTTTAACGCCCGCTCCGCCGCCGTGGGGATGAGTTTCCCGACCGTTGTGCCGTAGGCCAGCGCCGCGTGGCGCAGGTTGGCGGGGGCCATGCCGAGGCTCTTCCAGCCGGGGAAGCCGTCGACGTTTTCAAACAGCAGCGCCTTCTCCCTCGATTGGTACAAAAGCGCGCCCATCTGCGTGTGCGGGTGGACAGGCTTGGTTATGCGGACCAACTCCCCGGCCTGTTCAAGCTCTCCGATCCATGTGCGCATGTCTTTAGGCATAAAATTCCTCGACTTTCCTTCGCGCGAGCTGTCTCAACCTTGTACGCTATAACGCTTAGGGGTTTCAAGCGGACTCTTTACAGCGATTGCATAGGCTGATATCAGTTGAGAACTTCAACAAAGGGGGTCTCCCTGGCACTCCATATGACAACCGGCGCTGCTCGATCCCGTGAAAATTGGCTGCTTCTCGTAGCTTCGATCTGTTTCTTTACCTCAGGGGCCGCGGGCCTCATCTATCAGGTGGTGTGGACCCGCATGCTGACGCAGATCTTCGGCAACACCACCTATGCGATCGCCACCGTGCTGGCCGCGTTCATGGCCGGGCTGGCCATCGGCAGCTATCTCTTCGGGCGCATCGCCGACCGCGGCAAAAACGATTTTCTGCTCTACGGAATTCTCGAGGCGGGCGTCGGTATTTACGGTCTGGCGGTTCCCTGGCTCTTCGACCGCGGCCGGCTCATTTATATTCCGCTTTTCAGCCTCAACGATTCCAACCCGATGGCGTTTAATCTTCTCCTCTTTGCGCTGGCCTTTGTGCTGCTGGTCCTCCCGACGCTGCTGATGGGCGCGACGATGCCGGTGCTCAGCCGCTTCTTCGTGAAGAGCTTCACGCAGCTCGGAACGCGGGTGGGCGATCTCTACGCCACCAACACGCTCGGCGCCGTGCTCGGCTGCGGCTTTTCCGGCTATTATTTGATCCCGGCCTTCGGCATGCGCGCGACGGTGTACGTCGCCGCCGCGCTCAATCTCGCCATCGCGCTGATGATCTTCATCGTGGACGGCTTGCGCGACAAGACCGACGGTGTTCCAGCCGTAACCGAGGAACCGGAGCAAAACGACGCCGGCTCGGTTGAGGCCCCGTCCACTTTGGGTTGGGCGGTGCTGATCGCTTTCGGTTTCTCCGGCATGGCGGCGCTGGTTTATGAAAATGCCTGGACGCGCGCGCTCACTCTGGTGATCGGCAGCTCGGTCTATTCCTTCACGACGATGTTGGTGACGTTTCTGATCGGCCTGGCGCTGGGCGGCTTTCTTTACGCCCGGTGGCTGGGGGAGCGGAGGATGTGGGTCAGCACGTTCGGCATAATCGAGCTGGCCGTAGGTTTCGCCGCGCTCGCGACGATTCCGCTGTTCGAGAAGCTGCCGCTGATTTTCCTCAGGCTGCACGAGGGATTCGGCGACTCGTTTCACATGTTTCTGTCGATTCAGGTGCTGCTCGCCGGCATGGTCATGTTCATCCCGACGGTGCTTTTGGGGATGACCTTCCCGCTGGTCGCCAGGCTGTTCACGCAGAGCATCTACCGCGTCGGGAGCAGCGTGGGGATCTCGTACGCCGCCAACACCTTCGGCGCCATCGTCGGCGCGTTCGCCGGAGGGTTTATCCTCATTCCTCTGATCGGCGTGCAGCAATCGATCCTGGCGGCGGTCGTTGTCAACCTCGTGATCGGCTGGCTGTTACTGGTCATGGATCCGCGTATCGCCGCCGGACCCCGCGCCGCGCTCGGTCTGATCGTGATCGTCGCCTCGGGCCTCATCTGGTTTAAAACTCCGCGCTGGGATCAGGCGATTCTCACCAGCGGTGTCACGATCTACAGCGACCGCTACGAGAACCTGCACACCGACTCGCTCAGGCTTGAGCACATGCGCGCCGATCCGATCCTCTTTTATCGCGAAGGTCTCACGGCGACGGTCAGCGTCCATCAGAGCGTCGGCAGCGACTACCGCTACTTTAAGACGAACGGGAAAGTGGACGGCTCTTACGGCGATACGCTGAGCCAGTTGATGACCGGCTATATCCCCATGCTGTTCCACCCCGGCGGCGAGCGGGCGGCTGTCATCGGCCTGGGCACCGGGATGACCGCCAAAGCGGTCGCCTCGTTTCCGTTCAAGGAGATCGAGGTGCTCGAAATCGAGCCGGCGATGAAAACGTCGGCGTCCTACTTCAGCGAAAAAAACGGCAAGGTTCTCGACGACCCCAGGGTGCGGGTCATCCCGACGGACGGCCGCAACTACATTTTGGCGACGCCGAAGGTTTACGACGTGATCACGGCCGAACCGTCCAATCCCTGGATCGCCGGCATCGCCAACCTCTACACCCGGGAATTCTACGGTGTCATTAAGTCCAAACTCAAGCCGGGCGGGGTGTTCGCGCAGTGGTTTCACAACTATTCGATGTCGCCGGACGATTTCCGCATGGTGTTCCGCACCTTCGCCCAGGCCTTTCCTCACGTGTCGGTTTGGGGAATGAGGGAAAGCGACTTTCTGATGGTCGGCACGCAGCAGGAGCAGATCTTCGATTACCCGCGCTTGAAGGAGGTCTTCGCCAACAACAGGACCTTGAGAGAGGATTTTACCGAGCTCGGCCTGACCGACGCGTATGCCGCGCTCGGTTTTTATCGCATGGGAAGAAAGGAAGTGATGGCGTTTACGGAAGGGGCCGGGCTCAACACCGACGACGGCGCCGAGCTTGAGTTCTCGGCGCCCAAGAGCCTCGGCCGCGCCACCTCCGAGCTTAACCGCAAACTGATGGCGCCTCACCTCGCGGACGCCCCCTGGCTTAAGATGAATCCAGCGCCTCTGCCGGAGGCGCTCCGCCATTTCTACATCGCGCAGGCCCAGGAGGCCAACGACTGGCATGACCGCGCGCTGGGGGAGATCGATCAGGCGATCAAGCTGGATCCTTCGAACCCCGATTTTTACGTGTTAAAGACCAAGATCCTGCTGGCGCAAGACAAGAGCACGGACGGGGTCGAAGTTGCACTGGCCGCGATGGCCCGCTCGCCCCAGACGATCAAGACGATCCTCGACCTGAGCGGCGAGTTCTACCTGCCCGAGGCCAAGACGGTTTACAACAAGGCGATCGAGATGGGCTATCGGGAGACCACGCCTTATCTGGGATTGGGGAAGATCGCGCTTCACCGCCGCGAGCTGGAGGAGGCCGAAAAGTGGTTTGGGTTGGCGAAGCAGATGGCAGGCGAAAAAAAGGAGACGCTGCTCTGGTGGGGCCGCCTGCAGTTCGAAAAAGGGGAGCTTGAAAAGGCGAAAGATTTTCTCGAGCAGGCGAAAGCCAAGGGCGAGGATTCCGACGTGCTTTACGGCGCGCTCGGAGAGACCTATTCCAGACTCGAGCAATGGGAACAGGCTGCCGGCGCCTATCGCGAGGCGCTCAGGCGGAAGCGAAACGTAGATTGGCGCCGCTCCCTCGGCATCGCCCTGGCGAAGCTGGGACGAGTAGGGGAGGCGGAGGAGAAGTTCCGCGAGGTGCTGGCGACTCGTTCCGACGACATCGAGGCCTGGAAAGAGTTGGGAAAGATAGGCAAGCGTTACTAATTGGGCTATTAGGACTGGGAGTTCAGCGAGAGGACGCGGGCGATGCTCAAAGAAAAAATCGGCGTGATCGGCGCCGGCAAGATCGGTTCCGCTATCGTGCGGGGCGTGATCCGGGCCGGCCTGGCGGGCCGCGATCAGCTCATGGTGAGCGACGTGAGCCAGGCCTTGCTCAAGTCGATCGCCACGGAGCTGCAAGTCAAAGTCACGTCGAGCAACGCCAAGGTGTGCGACTTCGCGGATATCGTGATCCTGGCCGTCAAGCCGCAGATAATCGATGCAGTGCTTAAGGAGATCGCCAGGCCCGTAGGCAAAGGGAAGCTCGTGGTCTCCGTCGCCGCCGGCGTCCCGCTCTCACGCATCGAAAGCCATCTGGCGCAAGGCGCGCGCGCGGTGCGGGTGATGCCGAACATCGCGTGCGTCGTGGGCGCCGCCGCCTCGTGCTATGCCGGCGGGACGCGCGCGAGCGCAAAAGATCTCGAGAGAGTCGGATCGATTTTGAGCAGCTTCGGGATCGGCCTGCCGTTGGAGGAAAAGCATCTGGACGCGGTCACGGGGCTGAGCGGCAGCGGGCCGGCCTATGTCTTCCTTTTTATTGAAGCGTTGGCCGACGGCGGGGTGCAGATGGGGCTCTCCCGCGAGGTGGCTCTCAAGCTCGCGCTGCAAACCGTCTATGGCGCCGCGCGCATGGCGATCGAGAGCGGGCAGCACCTGGGCCAGCTCCGCGACGAAGTGACCTCTCCCGGCGGGACCACCATCGCGGGGCTATACGCGCTGGAGAAGGGTGGAATGCGGGGGACCGTCATGGAAGCCGTGCTGCAAGCGACCCGACGCTCGGAGGCGCTGGGAAAGGACCGCTCGTGAATCCTGCGGACACGATCGAGGCCGAAAGCGAAGTACGCCTGCTGGCTCATATCGCCGAGCTGATCGGCACCTCCATGCCGCTCGAAGAGGTCATCACCTCGGCCATTCGCTTGACTTCGCTGGTGATGGGTGTGGACGGCTCGTCGATTCTCCTCGCGAATCGTGACAGCGGCGCGCTAACCTTCTATGCGGCGGTCGGCGAAAAGGCAGAGCAGCTTAAGAACGTCACCCTGGCCAAAGGAGAAGGGATCGCCGGCTTTGTCGCGGAGACCGGCCTGCCCGTCGTGGTCTCCGACGTGCAGCGCGAGACCCGCTTTTCCGGACGGATGGATCAGATGACCGGCTTTAAGACGCGCTCGATCGCCTGCGTACCGCTCAAGGTGCGGGGCGAGGTTACCGGCGTGCTCGAGGCGGTTAGCAAGAAGTCGGGCAGCTTCGGTGACAAGGAGTTGGACACGCTGACGGCCGTGGCGGCGCCGGTCGCAATCATGATCGAGAACGCCAGGCTGATCTCGGAAGTCAGGGGATTGCACGACAAGCTCGCGGAAGCGAGCCGCGTCAAAGGCGAATACCTGGCGACGATGACCCACGAGCTGCGCACCCCGATCAACATCGTGATCGGCAATCTGGATCTCCTCATGGGAGGATTTGTCGGCGAAGTGACCGACAAGCAGCGCAAGTGTATGGAAACGGCGATGCGCAATTCGGGGGAGGCCCTGAATCTCGCCAGCGGCATCCTCGACCTCTCGCGATTTGAAGCCGGGCAGGTTGCGGTTCGCGTCGAAGAGTTTCGCCTTGAGGAGGTGTGGTCGGAGCTTGAGCTGTTGTTCCGCATCGGCCTCAGCGGCAAGGCGGTCGAACTTATCTGGGAACCCCAGGCCGCGCTCCCGCCGTTGAAGACCGACCGGATCAAGCTCAAGACGATCCTCAGCAACATCGTTTTTAATTCGGTCAAATACACCGATCGGGGCAGCATTCGGGTGTCGGCTTCGTGGTCGGAGCCTGAAGACCTCATCCGGATCGACGTCGAAGATACGGGGTCGGGCATCCCCGAAGAATTTTTGCCTCTTCTCTTCGAGCCTTTCCGCCAGGCGAAGGGAGCGCTCACCCGGAGTCGCGGGGGGGTGGGGCTCGGTCTGGCGATCGCGAAGAGGATGGTCAATCTGCTTAACGGCACGATAGAGGTGGAGAGCATAGCGGGCAAGGGAACCACGTTCCACATCTACGTGCCAAGATGCTATACGGCTCAGTGAACGGGCCGGAAAAAGGCGGGGCGGCTTGACACAATTTGCGACATTGGCTAGTTTTGGCTCAAGGGCTTCTTCGAACAGAGACTAACGACCATGAAGGAGGGTGTGATGAGAAGTTTTAGATGGCTTGCGTTGTTTTTGCTTGTGCTTTCGCTGTTCGCAGCCGGCGGCTTTGCCCAGGAAGAGAAGAAATCGGTCAAGATGCAGGATGTGGAGGCGGTGATCAGCGCGGTCGGCCAGCGCACGATCACTTTCCAGCTTGAGCGTAAAGGCAAGGTCCGCGAGGAGGTCGTCGGAATCGACGAGAAGACGGATATCGAGAGAGAGGGAGCGAAGATCAAGCTCAAAGATCTTCAGGAGACGGATAAGGTCACGATCAAATACGAGCCGGACGCCTATACGCCGGCTGTTTCAGTCAAGGTGATCGGCAAGGGCGAGATCCAAAAAGTCGGCGGCGACGACTAGGCCCGATAAAAATCCCACCGATCGCCTCCGATAACCGCGAGGTCGATCGCTTCATCGTCTCTCAGAATTCGTAGCGAGATCCGCTCGCCCGGCGCTTTTTTCCAGATCGTACGATAAAGCTCCGGGCGAGATCTCACCTCTTGCCGCTCCGCCTCAATAATAATATCGCCTTCGCGCAGGCCGCTCTTTTCCGCCGGGCCGCCCGGCACCAGGCCGGCGATCACCACGTGCCCGCCGAAGCTCTGGGGATAGAAGCCGAGCCACGGCCGCGGCCGGCGGGTGCGCACGCGGCCGTATTGCTTCAGCTCTCGTTCGGCCTGGAGATAATATTCTCCGGGAATCGCCAGCGAGAACTTTCCGATGTCGTTCAAATTCAAGGAGACGACGCCCAACATTCGCCCCTTGAAGTCCACCAGCGTGCCGCCGCCGAAGCCGGGGTTGAACGCGCTCAGCCGGATCGTCTTGTCGAGCATATATTCCCAGTGGCCGTCGTAACTTTCGGTCGAAGTCACGTAGCCGCCGCTGACCCGGCGCGCCGCGTCGCCGCTGCTGGCGACGATCAGCCCGGGTTGCCCGAGCGTCAACTCCTCCGGCGGGGCGAACCGCAGGAATGGGAGCCCGTTTCCAGGGACTTTGACGAGTGCCAGGCCGGTCTCAAAGTCTTGGGCCGCAAGCTCTCCGGGGAGCTGCTCGCCGTCGGAAAGCGTTACGGCGATCGACTGCGCGCCTAGAGTGATATAGTGCACCGTCAGGATGTAGCCGTCCGGATCGACCAGGGTTCCCGATCCCGCCCGCTCGGTGCCGAGGTTGCGAGTGGACGGGTGGCTCTCCGGCACGGTCACTCGAAGATCGACCGTGGCCGGGAGAATGGAATGGATCAGGCTGAGATTCGCGTTCAAGTTTTAATCCCTTTTAGTGTCCCGAGTTAGAAATTCGCTGACCCATTCGACTAAGCTCACCCATCGACGGGCTCACGGTGACCCTGAGTTTATCGAATGGGTCAGGGTCATGGCGAGGAAGCTCGAACCATGACAAAATCGACACCCCGTTTATCGTCATTCCCCCGAAAGCATCCAGAACCCCCACTAAATCTCCCCCTTGCTAAGGGGGAGACAAAGAGGGGGTATGGATTCCGGCTCTCGTCAACCTCATGCCGACTCGGCCGGAATGCCCGCCAGAAGCGGCGCACAGTCGTCCTTGCCAGGTGTCCCTTTTTTCGAGTTCCGCCTCAATGGCGTTGAAGCTGCCGAGTTTGTTGACCGACCACTGTGGGGCCACCGTAAGTTCGCGGTAGGTTGCTCCCGTCAGCCGCTGGATCACAATCTCGGGATCGAGCCGCTCCAGAAAATCCGTAGCGAGCGCGGCATAACCTTCACAGCTGAGCAACTCGAAAGAGCGCGCGCGGTAGATCCGCTCCAGCGCCGTGTCTTTAATCACGTGCAGGTTGTGCAATTTTACGCCATCGATGCCGAGCCGATTCAACAGCGACGGCGTCTCCAGCATTTCGTCGCGCGTCTCGGTCGGAAAGCCGAGGATCAGATGGACGCCGAGACGAAGGTCGCGCGCTTTGGCGCGCTCCACCGCGTCGAGAAATTCCGCCAAGCTGTGGCCGCGATTCACCCACTGAAGAGTTTTATCGCGCATCGACTCCAGCCCCAACTCGAGCCAGAGATAGGTGTGGCGCGCCAGGCCGGCGATGAGATCGAGCGTATCGTTCGGGACGCAGTCGGGCCGCGTGGCGATCGCCAGGCCGACCACGCCGGGAAAGTCCAAAGCTTCACGGTAGAGCTTTTCCAGCTTGGCGAGCGGGCCATAGGTGTTGGAATAGCTCTGGAAATAGGCGATGAACTTTTCCGCTTTGTGACGGCGCCGGAGCGCCTGCGTTCCCTGTTCCAGCTGTTCCGTAACCGACATCTCCGGCCGAAATCCCTTGGGCGTGTGGCTGAAGTTGTTGCAGTAAGTGCAACCGCCGACCGCCACTTTGCCGTCGCGGTTCGGACAGGTGAAGTCCATTCTGAGGCCTACCTTGTAGACGCGGGCGTTGAAGCTGTTTTTCAGGACGCGATTGAAGGAGTTGTAGCGCTTGCCGCCCCAGCGGCTTGGGAGGTCGAGGGGAAATTCCATGGCGCCACCCGAGGGGACAAGAAAAGCGTTAACAGAACAAATCCGGTTTCTCAAGAGGACTTTATTGTTTTGGCTCTTTCTTGTCCTCCGCGAGAAAGTCGGGGAGCCGTCTCAGCAGCGACCGGTAGGAAGGCTCGTCGATCGTGTAAACCTGCGGCTCTCCCTCCCGCGTGGCATAGTAGGAGTCTCCGCTCTTGTTGCCGATGAGCAGCGCGGCGAGATTGTTTCCGTCCTTGCCGGCGACGGCGATTTTGACCGGCGCGGGATCGAGTCCGTATCGCTTCAAGTCTTTGGGCTGGTCATCGACAAATGCCTTCGCGCCGATTCCATTGATCGCTGCGAGATATTCCACCACCGTCGCGCCGCTCACGTTCCCCTTCGCCGCCGCCGGTTGCCACTGCTCTTTTTCGCCTTTGATCAGGACCACCGATTCCTTGCCGGTTTGGATCGTCAGCTTCGCCGCCGATTCCAGCGGGAACGAGAGGATTTGCCGGTCCCTGAAGTCGTCGGTTTTTTTCTGCAACCCCAACGCCAGAGAAGCGTCCGCCAGATAGACCGTGGCGTCGCCGCTGCGCTGGACGTAAGCGGAATTTCCGAGCGGAGTGGCCGCGCCGACGATAAGGCCGGGCAGGGTAATGCCGCTCGCCAGGGTCAGCGAAACTTTCGCCGCCGGCCGGTCCAGGCCGAAGCTTTTGAGATCCTCGGCGCTGGGTTTTGTTTCGAGGGTCCGCTGGATCGTGCCGGCGCTCAGCGCCGCGAGGAGGCCGCCTACCGTCGAGCCGTCGGCGGCCGCCTGCAGCGGCTGGGTCAGCTTCCACTTCCCGGTGGAATCTTTTTGCAGCTGGATTTCCAGCTTGGGATAGGTGAGCAGCATGCTCGCCACTTCATCCGGCTTGAAGTTGATGAGCCGGTCGCCCTTCGGTTTATCTCCGGGCCGGATTTCAAAAAAATAGACGTAGGCCCCGAGGAGGATCAGGAGAGCCGCGAGAATGAGCGTGTTGCGCTGCTGCACTTGCTAGTACACCTTATCTCTTAGAATCACCTTTGAAGAGGGAAAGCCGCCGCCCGTTCTTCGGAGCGTGCTCGTGCCTCGTGTTCGTGCTCGTGGGGGAGAGGGGCCGAGCACGAGAGACGAACACGAGCCACGAACCGATGCGCGGGCTCGGAGAGCGGGTGGCGGTCGTCATCGTCGTGAAAAAATATCCCGGGCTACCGCCTGCGCCACCAGACGGCGAGGCCGCTGATCAGCAGGAGCTCCGGCAGGATCAGGAAAGAGAGATAGAAAACCATCGCGCCTTCGCTGCCGGTCAGTTGAACCCGCGACGCGCGCACCGAACGGGCGCGGATCGAGATCATCTCTTCTTGCCCGACCAGCCAGTTGACGGCATTGAGAAAAAAATCGCGGTTGAAGAAGTTACCGATGGAGCGGTTGTTGACGAAGGCCGCCGTGCCCAGGACAACGATTTTGGCGTCGCCCTCTTTCTCGATGCCGAGCTTCTTGAGATTCCCCGAGACCGCGACGCCGATCGAGATCGGCCCCGGTTTGTCCTCCGGCCCCAGCGCCGCTTTGCCCTGCTTGAATATCCCGTTCACGTCCTTTTCCGCCCAGCTCGACGCGCCGGTCTTGACCAACGAAGTCACTTCGACGCCGTCCTTCACCGACTTGGCCTGCTCGACCGAGCGCACCAGCGGAAAGAGCGTGCGCTCTTTAAATCCGCGGGTGATGGGATGGGCGGGGCTGTACGTCTCCGCGATCGGCTCGACCCCCAGGCTCGGGCCGGCGAAAAGCCGGATCACCTGATCGACGACGATATCCTCTCCCACCTCGACGCCCCAGGTCGCGAGAAAAGTTTTCATCGTTTCGCCGCCGGGCGAAGGCAGCAGGACCAGCAGCCGGCCGCCGTTTTTCGCGTAGTTTTCGATCGCCGCCAGCTCATGCGCGACCAACGGTTTTTCCGGGGCGGCGATAATCAAGGCTGAGCTGTCGGCGGGCACTTTTTCCTGCGTCGACAGCAGCAATTCTTTTACCTGGTAGTTCTCGTTCTCCAAGGCCTCCCTGGCGGCGGCGAATCCCTGCGGCGCTTCGCGGTCGTCGATCTTCGGCTCTCCGTGGCCCGTCAGGAAGAGGATGTTCTTTTTGGTCGCCTTGGTGAGCTTGATGAGCGCTTTGGTGATTCCCTCTTCGGTCGTCTCCGTGACGTTCATCGATTCCTGCCCGTAGCGGACGTGCAGCGTATTCAGCTGCTGAACCTTGAATTGTTTTACCATCTCCGGGTGGCGGTCGGGATCGACGGCGGTAAACTTGACCTGCTTCGAGTGGTAGGCGTAGCTCTTGACGAGATCGGACGCCCCGGCATTTTCTCCTCTCTCAAAGAAGCCGTAAATTTCAAGCTCCTGTTTTAACTGTCCCAGCACCTTGACGGTCTGGGGCGAGAGGCTGAAGACTTTCATTTCGGTCAGGTCCCAGCGGTAATGGTAGCGGCCGTTCAGAAAGTTGACGAGCACGAGGATTCCCACCAGCAACAGAGAGTAGAGGCCGGAGTGGAGCCCATAGCGCGTCGAGCGACGGCTGAAAGAGCTGAGCAGATTGCGGCCCTGAGTCCAGAAGTAGGCGCCGAGACATAGGAGTCCCAAGATCAAGTGCGTCAGCACGTAGGGATCGGCTGCGCTCTCGGTGAAAAAGAAGGCGATCAGGCCGAACAGAGTGAGAACCGCGCCGGCCAGCCCGGAAAACGCGAGCAGTTTGCTCATCGCCCCAACCTCGAAGCCTCGACCGAGCGATGGGTGAGGAACAGGCTCATGACGATCAGGCTCAAGAAATAGACCAGCGCCTTGGTGTCGATCACGCCTTTTACCATGTCGCCGAAGTGCTCGACGACCGAGAGATATTTGAGCGCGCCGCCGAGCGCCGAGCCGGTCGTCTCCGCGGGCCAGGAGATGACGTAGAGCAGCAGCAGGGCGACGAAGCAGCTGACCGCCGCGACGATCTGATTTTCCGTCAGCGACGAGGTCAACAGACCGACCGAGACGAAAACCACCGCCAGGAGAAACAGCCCGAGATAGCCGGAGAAGAGAATTCCCGGCTCCGGGTTGCCGTAAAACAGCAGAATGGCCGGATAGACCGCCGTCAGCAGGATCATGATGCCGAGGAACGAGATGCAGCCCAAGAATTTCCCCAGGACGATCTCCGTCACGGTCAGGGGGGAGGTGAGCAGCAGCTCGTAAGTCCCGCTGCGCTTCTCTTCGGCGAAGGCGCGCATGGTGATGATCGGCACGAGGATCACGAGAATGATCGTGAGATTGTGCAGCAGCGGCGCCATGACGTGCTCGTTCAAATTGATCGTCTGCAAGGCTTCAGGATTTTGCATACCCGTATACAAGGTCGCCAGATAGGTGAAGCGAAACAGCAGATTGAAAAAAAACCAGCCGCCGAGGAGCAGAAATCCCGTCAACACCACATAGGCGATGGGCGACACGAACAGGGATCGCAGCTCTTTTCCCGCGAGGGTAAGAATATTCTGCATGTCAGCTTGCGATCTCTTTCGTTGCTTCGCCGGGAGCGTCCTCTGAGATATAGCGCAGGAAGACCGCTTCCAGGCTTTCGCCCTGGGCCAACTCTGTTAGCTGCTTTTCCACGACCACCGTTCCGTCGTTGATGATGACGACCTTGCTGCAAAGCTGCGACACCTCGGGCAGGATGTGCGTCGAGAGGATCACCGTGCGCTCTGCCGCCAGCTCTTTGATCAGGCGGCGGATTTCGATGATCTGCTTGGGATCGAGGCCGATCGTGGGCTCGTCCAAAACGAGCACGGGCGGATTATGAATCAGCGCCTGGGCGAGGCCGACCCGCTGGCGGTAGCCTTTCGAGAGCCGGCTGATGATGCGCGACGCCACGTCGGTAAGAATGCACTTTTGCAACACCCGGTCCAATGCCGCCGCCAGATCGCTTTTGCTTACGCCCTTGATGCGTCCGACGAACTTCAAATACGAGCTGACCGTCATGTCGGGGTAGAGCGGCGGATTTTCCGGCAGATAGCCGATCGAACGGCGCGCCTCCAGCGGCTCCTCCAGCGTATTGTAGCCTTCCACCGTCACCGTTCCCTCCGTCGGAGGCATGAAGCCGGTGATGATCCGCATCGTCGTCGTTTTCCCGGCGCCGTTGGGCCCAAGAAAACCGAGGATCTCTCCGCGCTGAGCGGTGAACGAGACGTTCTCGATGGCGCGAAAATCGCCGTAGTATTTTGTCAGACCGCGTACTTCAACCATGAGTCCTTGTCATGTAAATGGTTGGCCTGGCTTTGTCAAGAAGCGTGAAACGCAGCGAAGATTCAGTTTGCCCGGCCGGTCCGCATGGTGTATCAAAGCTTCGATGGCCAAAAGCGTAACCCGTATCGTAGCTAGGAAAAGCCGGTTTGCTCTCATCGCTCTGATCGCGCTCGGCGCCTGCACCCCGCCGCAGATACCGATGGAGGCGCTCAAGTGGTCGCTGGAGAGCGCGGAGGTGCGGACGCTGCAGACGCGGCGATTCCAAACCGCGGATGAAGAGAATCTGCTCACCGCCGGCGCGGCCATTCTGCAAGAGATGGGATTTATCATCGATGCGCGGGAGCCGAAGTTGGGCGTCCTTGTCGGCTCAAAGAGACAACCTTTAGACAGCCTGGGCGAAAAGGCGACTTCCATCGCCGTTCTGGTGCTGACCCGGCAGGTCGGCCTCCCATACGGCCTGCCGGTCAGCAAGGAGCAGCTCATCAAGGCGGCGCTCGTCACCAGGCCGGGAGAGAACAAAAAAGAGACGATCGTGAGGGTCACGTTTCAGCGCGTCGTCTGGAACACTGAGGACAAAATAAGCAGCTCGGAGCTGTTGCAACCGCCGGAGCTTTATCGGGCTTTCTTTGTCAGGTTGGGCGAGGCGGTCGCCCTGGAGGCGCGTGATTTCTAACCAGGCCGCTGAAAAAGGCCCATCGTTTCAAGAGAAGGATGAGGGCGGAGGGCGGAAGGATGAAGGATGAATGAAAATATTGCGCGCCTTGCCGATAACCTTCGGGCTGCTCGCCGCTTGCCAAGTGCAGCTTCATGACCTTGAGCCGCCGAGGAGCCAATCTGAGCTGACCAGGATACAGGCGCGGGCCTTCGACACGGCGGACCGCGACAAGGCGCTTCGCGCCGTCATTGTGGCGCTCCAGGATCTCGGCTTCGTCATCGATCGGGCCAACGACGCCGATGGCTCCGTGAAGGGAATAAAGCTGGACGACTACCTGCTCAACATCACAGCGACCGTGAGACCTCAGGGCGCGAACCGAACCGTGATCCGCGCCAACGTCAGGTACAACGTCACGCCGGTATTCGCGCCGGAGCCCTACCAACAGTTCTTTGCCGCTCTTTCACGCGCGATCTCGCTCGAAGCGCGTCCAGCGGATTGAGTGGATACCGACGGCGGAAGTACGTAAAAAACCACGCTGTTTTCTGCGTTTTACTAGTTCGCGTTGGTTGACAATTTCGCGAAATCCTCTATATACTTAAACCCTCTTTCGGTCCGGTTGAGCTCAGCATGAAGATACGGGTCAATCAGATCACGGAGTCTCCCAAGGAAAAAAGTTTCGAAGAGGGGACCGACGAGCTGAATCGAATGTACGACGGCGAGCGGGTCGGGGATTTTCATTTCCCCCCCGCCGTCAACGCGCATGTGCTCTATTATAGGTCGGGTCAAGAGCTGTTTTTTCAGGGATCGGTGAGCGGGGCGGTCGAAGGGACTTGCAGCCGTTGTCTGAAAGACTACTCGCTCCCGGTCGAAAAAGAATTTAACCTGGTCTTGCTCCCCGACCCGCTGGGGTTGAAGAGCAGAGAACTGAATCGGGATGAAATGGGACTCAGCTACTACAGCACGGAGGAGATCGACCTGGCCCCGCTGATCCGCGAGCAGGTTCTGCTGGCTCTGCCGATCCGTCCTCTTTGCGACGACCAATGCCGCGGGCTTTGCGCGAGCTGCGGCGCGGAGCTGAATCAAGGGCCATGTGGCTGCGCGCCGTCTGAGGGCGATCCGCGCATGGGGACTTTCCGCGCCCTGAGACAGGATCAAAAACCCTCCGCGCGTTGACACCTGTTCCAGCCGTTGGCGGGAAATAAAAGGAAGGAAGCAAAAAATGCCCGTACCGAAACGAAGGACCTCCAGGAGCAAGAAAAACCAGCGCCGATCGCATGACGCGCTGTCGAGTCATCAGGCAAGCACCTGTCCGAAGTGCGGGGAGGCCACTTTCCCCCATCGGGCTTGCCGGAGTTGCGGCTACTATCGCGGCCGACCCGTGATCTCCATCGAACAGAGTTGATCCTTTCTCCAACATGCTGAAGGTTGCCGTAGATGCCATGGGAGGGGACCGCGCTCCGGACGCGGTCGTTCAGGGCGCGCTGCTCGCCGCGAAGGAGCTGGACGCCAAGATCCTCCTGGTCGGCCAAAAAGAGATCGTCGAGGGCGCTCTCTCGAAAGAATCCTCTCCTCGCTCCAACATCGAAGTCGTGCATGCCGGCGAAGTCGTGGCGATGGACGAATCTCCCGGCGCGGCGCTGAGAAAGCGGGACTCTTCTTTAAAGGTCGCGTTCGAGCTGCTCAATAAGGGCGAAGCGCAAGCGGTGGTCAGCGCGGGCAATTCCGGCGCCATGATGGCCACCGGCATGTTCGTCCTGGGAAATCTTCCGGGAGTGGACCGGCCGGCGATTTTGGTAGCTGTGCCGACGCCGGGCAGAGGAACGGTCATCATCGACGCCGGGGCCAACGTCGACTGCAAGCCACGTCACTTGGTCCAGTTCGGTGTTATGGGTTCGGTCTACTCCGAGAGGGTGCTGGGTGTCCCCACGCCTCGAATCGGAGTCCTCAGCAACGGCGAGGAAGAGAGCAAAGGAAACGAACTGACCCGGGCCACCAGCGAGCAGCTGTCCTCCACCGAGCTTAACTATATCGGCTATGTCGAAGGCCGCGATATCTTTACCGGAGAGGTCGACGTCGTCGTATGCGACGGCTTTACCGGCAACGTGGCGCTCAAGACGATGGAAGGTTTGGCCGGTTTTCTTGTGGGCACGCTGAAAGGGGCCTTCCGGCAAAGTCTCGCCAGCCGGCTCGGCTATCTTCTGAGCGGCGGGTCGCTGCGCCGCGCCTATACGCGCCTCGACTACACCGAATACGGCGGCGCGCCGCTGCTCGGGCTCAACGGCGTGGCCATCGTGGCTCACGGCGGCTCCGGCCCCAAAGCCATCAAGAACGCGATTCGGGTCGCAATCGAGACCGTCTCGCACGACGTCAACCAACACATTATCGAAACACTGAGCGAAGTGGCGGAGCTGAGTTCCACGGGCGACGAAAAACTGCCACGCCGTCTCTGGCGGCGCGTTCGATCCAAGCTCGAGGGCAAGGGTGGCGGGAACAACTAAGGCGGTTTTTGTGTTTCCCGGCCAGGGCTCGCAGACTGTGGGGATGGGGAAGGATCTCTATGAAAACTTCCAGGCCGCCAAGGAAGTCTTCCTGGAGGCGGAAGAGGCGCTGAAGACATCCCTCCGTCTGCTCTGCTTCTCCGGCCCCGAAGAAGAGCTGAAGCTAACGCAGAATACGCAGCCCGCGATTCTTACGGTTTCCATCGCCGCGCTGCATGTGCTCCAGTCCGAGACGGACCTTGCGCCCTATTGCGTGGCGGGCCACAGCCTGGGTGAGTATAGCGCCCTGGTGAGCGTCGGCGCGCTTGCGTTTAAAGACGCGGTCAGGATAGTACGGGAACGGGGCAGGCTGATGCAGGAGGCGGTGCCTGCCGGCGAAGGATCGATGGCGGTGGCGCTGGGGCTGGCTGCCGAAGAGGTGCAGGCGATTTGCGACCAGGCGGCAGAGGGAGAGATAGTCGCACCGGCCAACTTCAACGGCGGCGGACAAATTGTCATCTCCGGCGCGAAGCAAGCGGTTGTCAGAGCAATGGCCTTGGCGCGCGAGCGCGGAGCAAAACGAGTGCTTGAGTTGCCGGTCAGCGCGCCGTTTCACTGTCGCCTGATGGCCCCGGCGGCCGAGGGGCTAAAGCGGGTGCTGAGCGAGGTCGAGATCAAACCCTTCTCCGTCGGCGTAATCACCAACGTCGAAGCCGATCTCAACTTCGACCATAACCGCGTAAAGCCGCTGCTGGTGGCACAGGCTGTCTCTCCCGTGCGATGGGAAGCGTCGGTGCAACGGATGGAAGCGTTGGGGTGCGAGCGGGCGATCGAGATCGGGCCGGGCAAGGTGCTGAGCGGATTGATTAAAAGAATTTCTTCCAGGCTGGCATTGAGTAATATAGAATCCCCGGCTGACCTCAAGAAAATCACGGTTAACTGATGTTATTGGTACTCAAAGATCGGGTCGCGTTGGTGACCGGCGCAAGCCGGGGGATCGGGAGGGCGGTCGCCCTCGCCCTTGGGCGGCTGGGTGCTTATGTGGTAGTCAACTACCGGGGAAATCATGAGGCGGCGGCGGAGACCGAGCGGCAGCTGAAGTCGGCAGGGGGCGATGGAGAGGTGTCCGCGTTCGATGTGTCCCAGGAGCGGCAGGTGGACGAGGGGGTAAAAAAAATCGTTGACCGCCACGGAAAAATTGATATTCTAGTCAACAATGCCGGCGTGACCCTTGACAACCTGTTGGTGCGGCTCAAGGAAGAAGACTGGGATCGCGTGTTGGGGATCAACCTGAAAGGGACCGCTCACTGCACCAAGGCGGTTTGTCGCGGAATGATCCGCGAGCGTTATGGGCGGATCGTCAATATGACTTCCGTCGTCGGCCAGACGGGAAATGCGGGACAGTCGGCGTATGCGGCCTCCAAGGCCGGCGTCATCGGCTTTACTCGTGCGATGGCGCGGGAGTTGGCGTCGCGCGGCATCACCGTCAACGCGGTCGCACCCGGTTACATCGACACGGAGATGACGGCGAAGCTGTCGAGTGAATTGAAGGAAGAATTTCTCCGCGCCATCCCGCTCGGCCGGTTCGGGGCCGGTGAAGATGTGGCGGAGACGGTTGCTTTTCTGGCCGGCCCTGGGGCAGGCTATATCACGGGTCAGGTTATCGCCGTCAACGGCGGACTATTAATGTAGCGAAAAAAGGTTAAGGAGGTGAGAAGATGGCATCATCTGTTGAGGCCAGGGTGAAAGAGATCGTATGCGAGCAGTTGGGAGTCGGCGAGGCTGAGGTGACCCCTGATGCCTCGTTCATAGAGGATCTGGGCGCCGACTCTTTGGATATCGTGGAGCTGGTGATGGCGTTGGAAGAAGAGTACGAGATGGAGATCTCCGACGAAGACGCCGAGAAGATCAAAACCGTCCAGGACATCACCAACTACATCGAGAGCCACAAATAGCATTCTCTCAACTACCGCAAAGGAAAGTCGAGATCGGCGCGCCGTCGAGGGGCGCCTACCTACCATGCTGGAGAGCGAATCGCAGGAGCCTCGGTCGCGCGCAGACCGTGCTCCTGCGATTCGCTTTATTAAAACCGTCCGGCAAGCGGCCTTGGCCTCGGCGCCCGCCGCGGAAAGCCTGAAGCTGGAAGCACGGTTCTGATTATGATTGCCATCGGCAGCGATCATGGAGGAGTGGAGCTGAAGGACTTCGTCGTGGAGAAGCTCCGCCAAAAAGGCATCGAGGTCGAGGATCTCGGAACCAAGGGCAAGGAGTCGGTCGATTATCCGGATTTCGGGCGGCTGGTCGCCCAGAAAGTGGCCACGGGGGAGGCGGAGCGCGGCATTTTGATGTGCACCAACGGGATCGGCATGTCGATCCTGGCCAATAAGTTTCCCGGAGTTCGGGCGGCTCTGGTGTACGATCTCAAGGCGGCGAAGATGAGCCGCGAGCACAACAACGCGAATATTCTGGTTCTTGGGGGCGGCTGGGTGGACAAGGCGCTGGCGGAGCAGATTTTGGACGTCTGGCTGGAGACGCCGTTCGCCGGCGGGCGGCACCAGCGGCGCATCGATAAGATCAGCGAAATCGAACGCGATCTCGGCACGCACATTACAAGCAAGGATAAAAAGTAGGAAGAGGGGAATTCGAAAGAAATGTCTTTTTTACGGCAGGCGGACCCGGATGTCTTTGCGGCGATCGAGAATGAGACCCGGCGGCTGGAGGAGAACCTCGAGCTGATCGCCTCGGAGAACGTGGTGAGCGAGGCGGTCCTGGAGGCCCAGGGCTGCGTCATGACCAACAAGTACGCCGAGGGCTATCCGGGGCGGCGCTACTACGGCGGCTGCGAGTTTGTCGATGTGGTCGAGGAGCTGGCGATCAGCCGCGCCAAGCAGCTCTTCGGCGCGGACCACGTCAACGTCCAGCCGCACTCCGGTTCGCAGGCCAACATGGCGGTCTATTTCTCTCAGCTCCAGCCGGGCGATACGATCCTCGCCATGGACCTCTCCCACGGCGGCCATCTGACCCACGGCAGCCCGGTCAACTTTTCGGGAAAATTTTTCAAGGTCGTGCCGTACGGCGTCAGACGGTCGGATGAGCGGATCGACTACGACGCGATGCGGGAACTCGCGCGGCAGCACCGCCCCAAGATGATCGTCGTCGGCTACAGCGCCTACCCGCGCGAGATCGACTTCCGTCCCTTCCGCGAGGCGGCGGACGAAGTCAGCGCCGTGGTGATGGTGGACATCGCTCATTTCGCCGGTCTGGTGGCGGCCGGAATCCATCCGTCACCGGTCCCGTATGCTGAGTTCGTCACCACGACCACGCACAAGACGCTGCGCGGGCCGCGCGGCGGCATGATCCTCTGTCGCGAAGCGTTCGCCAAGACGCTCAACTCTTCCGTCTTCCCGGGCAACCAGGGCGGCCCGCTCATGCACGTCATCGCGGCTAAAGCGGTGGCGCTGAAGGAAGCGCTCTCCGCCGAGTTCAAGATCTACCAGTGGCAGATCGTGAGAAACGCCAAGGCGTTGGCGGGCGCGCTCATGGGCAACGGGTTCAAATTGATCTCGGGCGGGACCGACAACCATCTGATGCTGCTCGACCTGCGCCATTCGGAGCTGACCGGCAAAGTCGCGCAAGAGACGCTGGACAAAGCCCGCATCACCGTCAACCGAAATACCGTTCCTTTCGAGGCTCGCTCTCCGTTTGTCACAAGCGGCGTTCGCATCGGCACGCCGGCGGTCACGACGCGCGGCATGAAAGAGGAAGAGATGGAATTCATTGCCGGCTTTATCGCCCGCGCGCTCAACAATGTCGGCGACGAGGCGGTGCTGAAATCGATCGGCGACGACGTGCGCGAGCTTTGCCGGAAGTTTCCGGTGTATCCGAATCGGTTGCGCCCTGCCGGCGATTAGAGTTCAAGCCGTTCAAGTGGTTCAAGTTGTTCAAAACGTTTTGAACCATTTTGAACCTTTTGAACCGTGGGGTGATGATGGGGGTCGGAGATGAAGTGCCCTTTCTGCCACGAACCCGATAACCGGGTGATCGACTCGCGCCTCAGCAAAGACGGCAACATGGTGCGCCGTCGCCGGGCGTGCGACAAGTGCTCGCGGCGCTTCACGACCTACGAGCGCGTGGAAGAGACCATGCCGCTCGTGGTCAAGAAGGACGGGCGCAGGGAGGCTTACGACCGGCTCAAGATCGTCAACGGCCTCAAGCGCGCCTGCGAGAAGCGGCCCGTGAGCAGCGATACCATCGAGGCGGTCGCCGACCGCATCGAGCGCTCCCTGCAAGAGCGCGGGGAGAAAGAAGTTTCCAGCTCGGTGATCGGCGAGGCGACGATGCGCGAGCTGCACGATATCGACCCCGTCGCCTACGTCCGATTCGCCTCCGTCTATCGCTCATTCAAAGACATCAACGAGTTCATGGTCGAGCTCGAGGAGCTGCTCAAAGAGCGCAAAGGCCAGCCCGCGAAACCGGCAGGGGAGAAACAGAAAAAGGGGCCGGAACATCGCTAGATCTAATGCCGGATGAGACCGACAGGCGATACATGGAGATGGTGCTGCGTCTGGCGCTCCGAGGGGCCGGCAGAACCAGTCCCAACCCAATGGTCGGAGCGGTCCTGGCGCGCGGCGGCAAGGTCATCGCGACCGGCCACCACCGGCGGGCTGGAACCGACCACGCGGAGATCGTCGCGGTCAAGCGCGCGGGAGCGCGCGCCAAAGGCGCTACTCTCTATCTCAACCTAGAGCCCTGCAATCACTTCGGCAGGACCCCGCCCTGCGCCGACGCCGTTATCCGGGCGGGCGTGAAGCGAGTGGTCGTTGGCATGGCGGACCCCAATCCTCTCGTTTCCGGCCGAGGAATTCGCAAGCTTCGTCAAGCCGGTATTCAAGTCGATGTCGGCCTGTTGCGCGAAGAGTGCCACAGGCTCAACGAAGCCTTTTGCAAGTACATCACCCGCGGTCTTCCGTTCGTCATCCTTAAACTCGCCGCGTCGCTGGACGGCAAGATCGCGACTTCCACGGGAGATTCTCAATGGATCACCGGCGAAGCCGCGCGGCGCTACGTCCACAGCCTGCGCAATCAAGTGGACGCCGTTCTGGTCGGCGCGGGCACGGTGATCGCGGACAATCCGCAACTCACTTGCCGCATCCCAGGCGGACGCAATCCGCTAAGAGTTGTTGTGGACGGCCGTCTCAGTATCTCCACGACCGCCCGTTTGCTGCGCGAGCCGGGAAAAACGATCGTGGTCACCGGCCCGCGCGCGCCGTTAAGAAAGGTGAGGGCGATCGAGCGCTGCGGAGCGGAGGTCTGGCGTTTTCCGCTCAGCGACGGCGCTGTCCCATTCGCGTCTTTGCTCCGTGAGTTAGGGAAAAGGGGAATCGTGAGCGTGATGATCGAGGGAGGAGCGACCACCGCAGCCCGGGCCTTGAGAGAAAAGGTTGTGGACAAACTCTGCTTCTTTTATGCTCCCAAGATCATCGGCGGGGATGGCAAGTCGATGATCGACGCGCTTGGGGTCAGAAAGATGGGCCACTCAAGGCAAATCAACCGGATCGAGGTTGCCAGGGTCGGCAAAGATTTTCTCGTTACCGGCTATCTGTAAG
>JBGPGE010000067.1:0-26066 GCA_041483675.1 Binatia bacterium | reverse complement strand
TTGTTGCTGGGGGGCCTGGCTCGGGGCCGGCCCACTCGTGCGGCCAACCGTTGGGGCAGCGGGTGCACACGCCGTCACGACCAGAACGAGCGCCAGGACCCCGGCAATGCTGCGACCGTGTCCCATTTCAGACCTCCGAGACCGAGCCGGTCACTCTCGATAGCGGGCGCGGCGGGCCGGATCGGCGGATTCGATCCCGGCGCGGAGCACGCGCACCCTCCACTCCATGCTCGTCTCGATCATCGGGTGATTTGGGTCGCGGATGACGCCGATGGGATCAAGGCCCTCCTGGACCCTGCGAATCTCCCGCTCCAGCATCTCGCGGTACATGATCACGCCGCGATCGGTGGTGGCCAGCCGCTCGACGGTGCGATCGGCGATGGGGCCCTGCGTTTCCCAGGCCATGTGATCTTGCATCTGGCCCTGGCTCATGTCGAAACGCGTGTACGGGTGAATGGCCTCGGCGGGCTCCTTGTAGGGCGCGATGTAGCGGACGGTCGGCTCGGGCTCATCCTCGACGATGCTGCCATCCGGCGTGGGGACGAGGCTGATGAACAGGATCATCGTGTGCGTGTCGTCGATGGGGACCCGAATCTGGGTCCCAGTCAGGTGCTGCAGGATGTTCGGGAAGAGAACGGGATGCTCGTCGACCATGCCGTTGATGAAGATCCGCTTCTTCACGATCCCACCGTAGGGCGTCTCGTACCAGTCGTAGTGGTCGATCCAATCCACGAAGCCCCGCGTCGTGCTGGTTGGGATCAACGGCTCGTCGTCGACTGGCCCCAGGGTCCCATCGGGATAGATCCCGGGCAGGGTGATCCGTTGATGGAGGATCTGGTTGTGCGCCGGGTCGACCGAGTTCTCCATCGGCTGGAGCCAGTTGCAGTCGAGCAGGCTGTCGATGACCGTCCAGCGCTTTCCGTCCTCTCTCGCCAGCACGTCCCAGCGCGGCAGAAGCGGCGCCGGCTCGGGACCGAGATAGGTGTAGAGCAGGCCGGCCAGCTTTTCGACCGGGTAAGCGCGGTGGCGGATACGATCTTTGAAAGTGCTCCCCGCCGGCTCCGCCGGCTGCTCCAGACAGCGCCCGGCGCGGTCGAACTTCCAACCGTGATAGGGACAGCGAATGCCCTCGTCATCGACCCGCCCCCAGGCGAGCGAGGCGCTGCGGTGCGGGCAGCGCTCGGCTACCAGCCCGTAGATTCCTTTGCGGTCGCGGAAGACTACCAGATCCTCGCCGAGAATCCGCACCGCCTTGATGGGCTGCTGTTCAGTCAGCTCGCCGGCCACGGTCACTGCGTGCCAGTAGCGGCGCAACAATTCGCCGGCGGGGGTGCCCCGCCCCACTTGCGTCAAAGATAAATTTTCCTCGTTGCTGAGCATGGTCGCTCCCTTCTTTCTTATTTCCCCGCCATGATCTCTTTCGCCAGTTGGAAGATCGGCGTCAAGTCCTGCCATTCCGGCCGGCCGACATCCAGATAGCGCCTCCCCTCGACGAGGCGATTGTCAGGCGGGACGTCATCTTTTGGGATATCGATCCGGCGTGAGCTGGGCGGATCGTCCTTGTCGGCCAGTTTCTGCATCGCGATCTGTCCTTTGCGCGACAGCAACCAGTTGATGAAGACTTTTGCGGCGTTCGGATGGGGCGCCCGGTTCGGCAGGCTCAAGCTGCCGCCGCCGGTCGAGAATGCGCCGCCTTCCTTCCACAAGCTGTTGTCAAAGCTGTCCACCGGCAGCCCCTGGTTCTTGGCCCGCTCGGTGTCTTTGCAGCCGATGCAGATGGCGAATTTCCCCTGCGCCATCCAGTCGGTCATCTGCCTAAATTCCCGGCTGTACGCCACATCCATTCCACCGAAGAATTTTTTGATGAATTCGGGGCCCAACTCCGGATGGTAATAGAAAAACTGCATCGTCTGGCCGAGGCCGGTGAGCCGGGGATCGAGCGATACGATCTTGCCCTTCCATTTCGGGTTCAACAGGTCCCAGTGGGATTTAAATTCTTTCGGGTTCAAAAGGCTGCTGTTGTAGTACAGCTGGGCTGAGCTCGGATTGGCGAGATACCCCAAGATATATTTCCCTTCGGGATCGATGAAGCCGTGCCGGCCGCCGTACCATTTCGACTCGTCCAGGACCTCCGGCAGGATGAAGGCCGGCTTGAGCGGGTCGAGCGTTTTCCCCTTGTATAGAATATTAAAAGCCGAATTCGGCCCCGCGCTGAAGACGTCAACGAGATACTTTTCCGCGCGCCGCTCGGCCAGGATGCGGTTCCCGAGCTGCGCTCCCGTGCCGGTCACCACGGACGGCTTGATATCGGGGTACTCTTTCTTAAAGGCTTCGATAAGCGCCTCGTAACGATAGATATAGATGCTGACCTGCCCCTCTTTCTTCGCCGCCAGGAGTGTGGCCTCCCACTCTTTCGTCCGGTCGGATTGGGCGAGGGCCGGCGCGGCAAAGGCCCATAGGCTAAGCGCCAGCAGCGCGGCTCGTCTTTTTGTAATCACAGTTTTTTCTTCCCCGGCTTCGTCACGTCGTTTTTATCGCGTGCCTTGAGCAAGGTCCAAACCTTCTCTCTCGTCTCTTGCCGGCCCGTAACCACCCACTGCCACTCCGTGTCGTCGAAGTACTTCACTCCCGCGCGGGGAATATTGCCGGGGTTTAAAAACGACTCGTCGATGTCGGTCCTGAGCGTCGCGCTCCCGTAGCCGCGCGCGTAGATCTCCAGCCCCTCCTTCGACGCGAGCCAATTGACAAAGACCTTGGTCGCGTTCGGGTGCGGCGCGCGGTTGGCGACGCTCATCATCCACGGCGAGCCGTTGACCGACGGGGAGACGTCCGACAGTTCGAAGATCTCCTGGAGCTTGAATCCTTCTTTAAGCAACGGCCTTACGTCGTCCTCGCGGCAGTTGAGGCAGATCGGCTGCGTCCCACGCGCCAGCCAGTCGGTGAACTGGCGCCGCTCGCGGGTGCTGACCGGCCGCTGATCGACGTAGAGCTTTTTCACAAACTCGGGCCCCAGGGTGTTGTAGAGACGCGACGCGAGGTTCGCTCCTGCGCCGGTCGTCGTCGGGTCTTCGGTGGAAATTCTCCCCTTCCATTTAGCGTTCAGCAGGTCCTTCCCGGCGCGCAGTTCCGCCGGCTTGACGAACTCAGTGTTGATATAGAGCAGGCTCGCCACGCTGCTGAAAAGTCTCAGCACGAATCTCTCCTCCGGATCGACGAACCACGCCTTGCCCCTTTTCCACTTGGACGCCTCGGTCACCTCGGGAACCACCAGCAGAGGTTTCAACGGATCGATCATCTTTTCGGCGTAGAGCACCGTGGCGGTGGTATCCGGTCCCGAGAGAAACACGTCCGCGGAGTAAAGTCCCGCCGAGCGCTCGGTGCGGAGCCGCGCGGCCATCTCGCTCGACCGGCCGGCCATGAACTCAACCGCAATGCCGTAGCGCGCGGTGAATTTGGGGATCAGCTCGTTGCGCATGACCGGATCGGGCGAGCCGATGACGACGACCGTCCCTTCCTTGACCGCCACCGCCACCGTCTGATTCCAGTCCTTCTCCTGCGCGAGAGAAATAGCGGGCAACAAGCAGTAGACAGCAAGCAGTACAAATGCGATAGCAGCCTGCCTTCTGCCTGCCCTGAGCCCCGTCGAAGGGCCTACTGCCTTCTGCCTACTGCCTAGTGTATTTTTCTTCATACTGACTCCTGCCACCTGCCTTCTGCCTTTCTTCTACGCCCCCACCAGCTTCAATCCGATCTTTCTCCCGATCAGCATCATCACGGAAACCGCCACGGTCATGAACAGCCCCAGCGCCGCGGCGCGCTCGACTTCGCCGGTAAAACTATACTCCATGAGCAAAATCGCCAGCGGCCGGGACTGCGCGCTGTACAGCAACACCGGTGTGCCGACGCTGGTGAGCGCGCCGCCGAAGCTCAGTAATCCGACGGTGGCCGCTATCGGCGCCACCAGCGGAAGGAGAATCTTCCGGAACATATAACTCCACGAAGCCCCGCTCACGCGCGCCGCCTCTTCGAGGTCGGTTCCGAGTTGTAAGAAGGCCGCCTTGAAGGCCTGCGTGCAGACCGGACTCTCTTTGATGATAAGCGCGAGCGCGATTCCCCACACCGAACCGTAGAGCAGCGCTCGCGCCGGCGTCGCGAGGAAGACCCACAGGAGGCCGAGACTCATGAGAATACCCGGCACCACCCAGGGAAGCCAGCAGAGCATTTCCAGCCAGGCCGAATGGCGCGCTTTCCTTGAGGCCAGTAAATAACCCACCGTGGAATAAATCGCAATGCTTCCGACGGCCGTAGCGACGGCGATGATCAGGCTGTTCTTGAAGGAGACGAGAAACAGCGGGTCGGCAAAAAGATTTTGCCAGTGCGCCAGGGTAAAAGGCGCTTTGAAGCTGAAAAAACCGTAACGGCGCATCACCGAACCGAGCAGCAGAAAAGCCAGAGGAAGAGCCATCATCACCACAACATAGAGAAGGCATCCCCCAAACGCCGCGTAGCGCCACTTTCCGAGCTTGACGTGCAGCGTCGAATAACCCTGCCCGGTCACCACGGTGAAGCGCTTGCCCCGCAGATGACGCCGGTAAAAGTAGCTCAAGATCACCAGGACGAACAGGAAGACCGAGCCCAACGCGGTCGCCTCGCCGAAGGCCGACGGTTCGTGGCGGGTATAGTCGTAGATCTTGGTCGCGTAAACGTAGATGCCGACCGGAGAGCCGAGCAGCAGCTCGGTGTTGAAGGACTCAAGCCCGCGGATGAAGCTCAGCGCCGAGATCGCCAGGACCATCGGCATCAGCAGCGGAATCGTGACGCGGCGGAGCGTGGTAAAGGCGTCCGCGCCGGAAACCCGCGCCGCCTCTTCCAGGCTCGCGCCGAGCCGGCGAAACACCGGAGTCAATAGCATGACTTTAAACCAGACGCCGCCGGTCGAGAGGTGGACCCAGACGATTCCCCAAAAGCTATAGGGATTGAACAGCGGCGCTTCGATGAACGCCAGCGCGCCAGCGACGGTATTCAACGCGCCGAAGTTCGGATCGAGGAGCAGAATCCAGGCCAGCACCAGCGGGAAATCGGGCACAAAGTAGGCGAACCAGCAGAGAAACTCGATCAGATTCCCGCCCGGCATGTCGGTGCGCGCGATCAACCACGCCATGACGATGGACAGCAGCATTCCCGGAATCAGGTGAGTGATCGAGATAAGAAAGCTCATCCACAGGGCGTTCAGCGTGCCGGGATCGGTAAAGGCGCGCACCCAGTTGGCAATGCCGAGGACCGCCTCCTTCCCCGGAGCGGCGACGTTGAAGCTGCCCGCGAGGAGAAACAAAATGGGCAGCCCCATGACCAGGCCGAAAAAGGCCAACAGGAGATACTCTCCCAGGCGGAGGCCGTTCAAGCGACCCCTCATGGGTACTGCGATGGCAATCGTGGTCATGATCCCAAGGGCAAAAGCATCAAGTGGTTCGGATCCAAAGCGACGCACACCTCCGCGCCCACGGCGTAACGCTGGCGCTTGCTGGCGGCGAGCAACAGGGAATAACCGCCGACATTGACGGTGTATTCGAACCGCTCGCCGAGATAAGCGACGGCCGTCACTCTTCCTTTTAGCGAATTCACCGCCGATTGTTCCGGCGGCAGAATCTCGATATCTTCAGGCCGCGACAACACTCGTACCGCCGCCCCTTCCGCGAAGCCGTCGCCCCGATTCTCGTCGAGGCGGAACGTCTGCTCGGCGATTTCGATCTCGGTCGCGCCTCCGCGCTTTCGCACCTTGCCGTCGAGCGTCACGGTGCGGCCGAGAAAATTTCCGACAAACGGCGTCGCCGGCCGCTCGTAGATCTCGACCGGGCTGCCGATCTGTTCCAACGTGCCCTGGCGCACGACCGCGATCCTGTCCGAAAGCGTCATCGCCTCGGTCTGATCGTGAGTCACATAGAGCACCGTCAGCTTAAGTCGTTGCTGCAGTGCATGAAGCTCCGTTCTCATCTGCTCGCGTAGTTTCGCATCGAGATTGGACAGCGGTTCGTCCAACAACAACAGCGTCGGCGTATAGACCAGCGCGCGCGCCAAGGCAACGCGCTGTTGCTGCCCTCCGGACAACTCGGTCGCGCCGCGCTGCTCAAACCCGGTCAGCCCCACGATTTCCAGCGCGTCGCCGACCTTTTTCCGCATCGACGCGGCGGCCTCGCCGCGCACCCGAAGCGGAAATGCGACATTCTCAAATACCGTCATGTGAGGCCAGATCGCATAGGATTGGAATACCATCCCCATCCGGCGCTTGTCCGGCGGAACGAACAGCCCCCGCTTGGGCGACGCGATCGGGACGCCGTTGAGCAGAATCTCTCCTTCATCCGGGCTTTCGAGACCCGCCGCCAGTCTCAACGTCGTGCTCTTGCCGCATCCCGAGGGGCCGAGCAGCGTAAAAAACTCTCCGGGCTGAAGCTCGAAGCTCACCCCGTTGACCGCGGCGTAGTCGCCGAAGCGTTTGGTAACCTCTGAAAATTTGAGAACGGGCTCTGCCATGCCGTGGTCGCCTGAAACCTATTGACAATTGCCGAGGCTATTTATTCGTCCAGCAAATTGCAATAGTAGCGCCACACGGCTTCGTTGTGAACGGATTTCTTTTGCCCGCCGCCTCCGCCGGGAAGACGCGCAATCTCCTCCGCCGGAATCGGTTGAGGGTTTCCCAGAAGATTGGCCCGGTAGTTGACCTCCGCCACGTCGTTCAGCTTGATCGCGTTAAGCGTCGCCTCCTGGATGCTCACCCCCGCGCTGGTAATCCCGTGGCCGCGCATCATGCAGGCGCTCCGATCGCCCATGACCTCCGCCAGCTCCCGGCCGAGCTCGTCGTTGGCGATAAGGATGCTGCGCGGATAGGTGGGGATGCCCTCCACCACCAGGCGTAGCCCGCTCGGATCGTACGCGCCGAACAGCGGCAGGAGCGGCTTGTTGCAGATCGTGAACAGCACGACCGTCAGCGGGTGGACATGAACCACGCTCTGGATCTCCGGACGGGTCCGATACATCCAGGTGTGGATGAATACCTCCTGCGGCGCCGCCAGCTCTTCTGGGCCGTCGAGCTTCCTGCCGTTCAAATCGACGGTGATGAGGTCCCGCTCCGTCACGAACTTAAGCCCCGACTCGCCCGGACCACGCGCCTTGATCAGGATCCGATCGCTCCCGGGGATTCGGGCGCTCACGTGGCCGCTCGGCTCCTTGGTCATGTTGAGCTTGCCAAGCATCCGGCACGAGCGCGCCAACAACTCGCGGAGTTGATTTAGTTCAGCCAAGGTTTACAACCTTCCGCTTAACCTTTACGCCCCCACCCGCAGCGACGCGGGCAGCTCCCGCCCCTGCCGCCACTGGTTCATCTCCCGAATCGATTCCATCAGATGCGTGTCGATGATGCCGTTGTCGGCCGGATCTCGAATGACTCCTTTCGGATCGAGCCCCTGCTGGACTCTGGCGATCTCCCGCTTCATCATATCCCGCAGCATGACGACTCCTCTATCCGATGTCGCCAGCCGCTCGCGCGTCCGGTCGGCGATCGGCCCCTGGGTTTCCCAGGCCATATGGTCCTGCGCCTGGACCTCGTTCAGGCGAAACCTCGTATTGGGGTGGATCGCGTCCGGCGGATTTTTGTACGACTTGACATATTCCACCGGCGGCTCGTCGTTTTCGACCAGGCTGCCGTCTTCGGTCGGCATGAAACGGACGATAAAGATCATCGTGTGCGTGTCGTCGATCGGCACCCGGATCTGCGCGCCGTTGAACTGGCGCAAAATATTCGGGAACATCACCGGATGCTCGTCGACGACGCCGTTTTTATACTTCCTCTTTTTGATGATCCCCATCGGCACCTCGATGAAGTCGAAGCTCTCGACGTCGTCGGTGAATCCGCGCGTGGTGTTGACCGGCTTGCGCTTGCCGGCGTCGAGCGCCGTCTCCTGGTGCAGAATCTGCAGGTGGGCCGGATCGACCGAGTTTTCCATCGCCTGGAACCAGTTGCAGTCGAGCTGCGGCTGGACGAAAATTTTTCTACGGCCATCCTTGCGCGCGTAAATGTCGTATGCGGGAATGAGCGGCGCCGGCTGCGGCCCCAGGTAAGCCCAATAGAGCCCGATGAACTTCTGCACCGGGTAGGCCTTGTGTTTTACGGTAAGTGTGAATTTGCTGTCCGCCGGCTCGGGCGGCGTCTCCAGGCAATTGCCCTGCACGTCGTAAAGCCAGCCGTGATAGGCGCACGCGATCCCGCGCTCCTCGACGCGTCCGTAACAGAGGGACGCGCCGCGGTGGGAGCAGCGGTCATCTAAGAGACCCACCCGCCCCTGTTTATCGCGGAACAACACGAGATTTTCTCCCAGGACGCGGACAAACTTCGTCGGCTTCTCCGCCGTCAACTCCTGGACGACGGATACGGGGAGCCAGTAACGGCGCAGCAATTCGCCGCCCGGTGTTCCGGGTCCTACGCGCGTAATCATCTCGTTCTCTTCTTTGGTCAACATGGCGCTCTCCTCCTTCTGATTCAATGCAAGCCCCGCCTCTTGAGGCGGGCACAAAGCCGATGGGGTTTCCAAAGGGGAGAAGCGGCAGCTCTCCCCTTTGGTCGAACCGGGGTTTCAAACCCCGTGTTCGATATAACTTGACTACCTCTTGCCTAAGGCGGCATCGACGATTTTCAAGACCGGCGCGATATCTTCGTATTGCGGGAGACTCGCGTTGAGATATTTTTCTCCGCCTTTGGGTATGGTGCGCTGGTCGGTCAACATATCTTTCGGAATATCCATGCGGAGCGAATTGTTATCGCTCTTCTTTTGCCACTGGAGCTGCCCTTCGCGGGAGAGCAGCCAGTTGATAAATACCTTGGCGGCGTTCGGATGCGGCATCTGCTTCACGAGCGCGACGTGGCCGAAGCCGCCCGACATATAGCCCTCGCGCGGCGCGCCGTAGAGCGTGCCGACGGGAAGCCCCTTCTTGGCGCCCTCTTCCACGTCGCTGCTGGTGGCGAAGAGATAAATGCTGAACTTTCCTCCAGCGACCCAGTCGAGCAACTGCCGCTGGTCCCGGCCCAAGGTCACATCCATCTCCGAAAAAAGCCGGCGGAGAAATTCGCCGCCAAGCGCCGGATTATAATAGAGAGCCCGCATGCGCTGGATGTGGCCGCGATCGCGCGGATCGAACGCCGCCATCTTCCCCTTCCACTTGGGCTGGAGCAGATCCCAGGCCGATTTGATCTCGGCGGGATTGACCGTCTTGGTATTGTAGGCGCCGATGTCGGTCTGGACGTTGCCCTGGATCATCAGCACGTGCTGGTTGTCGGCGTCGGCGTAGTGATGTTTTTTCTCGAACCAGTTGGAGGTCTCTTTGCTGTCGGGGAGAATGAGATGGGGCGGGATCGGCTCGAGCACGCCCCCCTTGTACAGCACTATAATCATAGTCCCCGAGCCGCCGACAAACCCATCGGCCAGGTACTTCCCAGCGCGGCGCTCGGTGAACAGCCGCTGCGCGTTGTTGGTGCCGGAGCCGGGAACATAGTTCAATTTGATTTTGGGATAAGCTTCCTGGAAGGAGCCGATCGCTTCCTCGTATTGTTTTCCCGGCGGGGCATAGACCACGACCTGCCTCTCTTTTTCGGCCGCCGCCAGCGTCTTCTCCCACTCGTTTTGCCAGTCGGCCTTGGCCGACGCCGCGCCCCCGATCCGCGGGAACAACGTCGTCAGGCTGAGGGCTAGGGCGACTGCGAAGATCGCTATCGGCAACACTCCCTTGAAAATCTTTGGCCGGTTCATATTCAATCGCATTCCAACGAAGTTTCTTAACGGCCCCGCTTGGTTGTCACGAGCGCCTCGTCCACTAATTTTCTCAGCGGCGTCACGTCCTCGTACTGCGGCAGACTGGTGATGAGATATTGTCTTCCGTCCTTGGGAACCTGTCCCTGGCCGAGCGGCAGCATCTCCTTGGAAATATCCGTCCGTAAGGAGTTGGAGGTCGAATACTTTTGCCAGGCCAATTGGCCGTCGCGCGACAAAAACCAATTGATATAAATGCGCGCGGCGTTCGGATGCGGCGGCTTCTTGAAAAAGCTGATGTGACCGGAGCCGGTTGTGAGATTTCCGATTTCCTTTTGACTGAACAGGTGGTTGACCGGGATACCCTGCTTGATGCCCAAGTCGATGTTTTCGTCCTTGGCCAGCAGATAGACCGCGTATTTCCCTCCGGCAAGCCAATCGACCATCTGACGCTCGTCGGTCGAAAAAACCACGTCGGTCTCGCCCAAAAACCGCCGGATGAACTTCGACCCTAGATCGGGGCTGTAATAGATGTACCGCCATGAGCCTATATTACCGGCCCATTTAGGGTCCGACATGACGAGCTTGCCCTTCCACTTTGGATCGAGCAGGTCCCACCAGGACTGGATCTCGCCGGTCTTGACGAGGTTCGTGTTGTACGCGCCCATCCGGTCCGACACATCTCCTTGCGCCATGAAGACATAGCGCTGGTCCGGATCCGCGTAATGATGTTTTTTCCCCCACCACAGATTCACGTCGGAAACCTCGGGCAGGATGAAGGCGGTGCTCATAGGTTCGAGCAGCCCGCCTTTGTGGTAGACGAGCACCTGGGTTCCGCCGCCGCCGACGGCGAGGTCGACGAGGTGCTTGTCCGCCCGCTTCTCGGCCATCACTTTCTTTGCCAGCTCGCTCCCCTGGCCGCCGACCAGATTGAGGCGGATCTTCGGGTACGCCTTCTGAAACTCGACGATCGCTTCGCGCACGCCGGTGCGAGTCTGGCCGTAGAGCGTAACCTGCCCTTCTTTTTCGGCTGCCGCGAGCGTCTTCTCCCAGTCGCTCTTCCAGTCGGCCCGGCTGGGCGGACTCAGACTGAGTACGAGGGCAAGCGCCGCCATGAGCATAAGCAAATCGCGACGGATCATCGTTGAACATTCCTATAGATCATGGTGCGCGGATTGATGAACACACACCATATAACCGGATTCCGGCTCGGTGGCAAGAAAAAAACGCGCGAAAAGGTAGAAAAATCAGCTAGTTATGGTTTAGGTATGAAATGTTTTGATATGAAGCGTTACCGAGGGCGGGGTTGGGTGACCGCGTTATCCGAAGCGAGTGCGGCTACCGCCAGCCGTAAAGCTCCAGCGTGGTCTTTCCGGCGACAAGATATTTCTTGATCTGCGTCTCTTTGTCCTCACGCTTCTGCGCCGCCGCGAGAACCTCCGCAACCTCACCGGTGGGAACCACCACCACACCGTCGCCGTCGCCCACCACGAGATCGCCAGCGTTAACGGTCACGTCGCCGATCTTAATCATTTGATTGATCCGACCGCGATCGTTCTTGTCCGTGCCACGAATCGACAGCCCGCGTGAAAAAACCGAAAATCCCAGTTCGCGAATCAACTCCCCGTCCCGCACGCAGCCGTCGATCACCAGGCCGGCGATCTTTTTCGACTGCGCCGCAACCGTCATGATCTCTCCGAAGTAGCCCGCCTCGTAGCCGCCGCCGACCTCGACGACGAGGACATCACCCGCCTGCGCAACGGCGATCGCCCTGTGCAGCGGCAGATTGTCCATCGTCGCGGCGCCGACGGTCAGCGCCGGGCCGCACACCTTCATCTCGGCAAAAATCGGCTTAATGCCATAGGGTAGCGCGCCGCGCTTTCCCATCGCCTCATGCAGCGTGGCGGACGAAAACGCGGCGGCCTGACGGATAAGTTTTGCGTCTAAAGGCATCCCATCGCTCCTGATTTTAATCTATTCGGGTCAATTCCCCGCAGCTTGCTGCGTAATGGCGATTCCAAGTCTTCTCAAGGTCTGTCATTCCCGCATGCTTTTAGCGGGAATCCAGGCAAAACTCGGACTGGACCCCCGATAAAAACATTCGGGGGTGACAACTTTGGGGAAAATTATCATAAACGTTTTCGATACCCCGTCGCTTGCTGCGGGGTAGTTCAACTGCGGTTACTTAACCGCGCGGCGCTGCAACTCGTGATAGCCGTGTTTTTTTCTGACCTCATCTAGACGCACGCCGCCGAGCGCTTCGGAGAGTATTTTATCCTCCGCCTGCGAGATCGACTGCGCCAGAGCCAGGACCTCTTCTTCCCTGTCCTGCGGCACGACGACCACCCCATCGTCGCTGCCGATCAGAATATCGCCGGTCCGAACCTGCACATCGCCCAGCGACACGGGCACGTTCATCCCTTCCACCTGCACCCGGTCTTTGCCCGTGCGCATGAAGCGCCCGCGGCTGAATATCGGATAACGCAGCTCGAAACTGCGCGCCACGTCCCGGCACACGCCGTGGATCACGGTGCCGGCGATACCGCGCTTGTGGGCGATCGCCGTAAGGATATCCCCCCAGACCGTGCAATCGAGTCGCCCGCTGTTGTCGAGCACGATCACGTCGCCGGGCGTCACGTCGTCAATGTAGTCTCCGACCGTCCCTTTGACCGAGCCGACCGGAATGTACTTGATGGTAAAGGCCCGCCCCACCATCCGGTTGCCGACCGCCAGCGGCGCGATGCCCAGGCATGCGCCGTGCAGGCCGAGGCGGTCCAGCGCATCCGACACCGCCACGGCGGAAAGTTTTTTAAAGGCTTCTACTCGCGCATCCACAATCTATTTCTCCTTTTCCTTCGCCAGCATCGATTCGTATCCGAGCGTCTCCATGACCTCGACCACCGAGCGGCCGCTGCGAATACCCTCGGCCATCTTCGCCTCGTGCGCCGCGACTTTCTCAGCCTCGGCGACAACCTCGGCCGCCCGCGCCGCCGGAATAATCACCACGCCGCTCCCGTCGGCGATCACGAGGTCTCCCGGATGGACCTGGACGTTGCCGAACTCTATCTCCTCGTTGATCGTGTCCTGCATGATCCGCCCGCGCGCCGTAAGCGGCACGACCGCGCGCGCGTACACTGGAAAGCCCACGTCGCGGCTTTCGTCCACGTCGCGACAGGCGCCGTCGATCACCACGCCGCTGAGTCCTTTGAGCTTCGAGGCGAGCGAGAGCAGCCCGCCCCAGGCGGAGACGTCGGGCCGGCCGCCGTTGTCTACGACCAGAATGTCTCCGGGTTTAGCGGCTTCGATCGCCGGCGTGCAGAGATGCTTCGTCGACTTCACCAGCCCGGCGGGTTTCACCTTGACCGTAACCGCACGGCCGACGATACGCGGGCAGAGCCAGACCGGACGAATCCCGGTGGTTGCGCCGCGCAGAGCCAGCCGATCCAACGCATCAGACGCCGCGCAGGTGTCGAGTTTGGAAAGTCTTGCTACTAATTCATCTTGAGCCATCGCTTACACCCCTTGACCTTCTTCACGATAGAAACCGAACGCGTCCAGGACCGGCCGGTCGTTCATGCCGAACAGCATCGCCGGCTCGCGACCGCTGTTGCCGTGCGAATGGCGGCGCCAGAGCGGAACCGTGAACGAATCTCCCGTCTCCCATTCGTAACGCTCGCCGTCGATCACCGTAAAGCCCTTCCCCCGAAAAACATGATAGATCGCGCTGCTCGTATGACGGTGTTCCTTGGTGCTCTCCCCCGGCCGCAGCATCTGCATCTCGCAGGAGACGGTCGGCAGCGTCGGCCCGCCGTTGAGGGGATTAACATAGCGCAGCAGAATACCGTCATACGGATCGCCTGGCCGCTCGCCCAAGGCGCTCAGAGTCTTCTCCGTCTCTTCCCATCGGTAACGGTATGGCGGAGGCTGGATGGATTTCGCGCCGATCCAACTGGGCCGGGCCGCCGCCAACTCGTACATGGATGCGCTCACGGGTCGCGACTGTGCCTGCTGATCTTTTTCATAGCGTTCGCCGAAAGCGGCCTCAAGAAATCTGAGAAACGGACCGTCGGCGCCGTCGAGCCAGATGATCGGCTTGGCAGAGCCATTGTAATGGTCGTGCCAGGTGAGGCCCGGCGTCGTGATGAGGTCGCCCGGCTCCATCGGGAACGGCTCGCCGTTTACCGTCGTCTGAGCGCCGCTGCCACGGATAATAAAACGGATCGCGCCCATGACGTGGCGATGGGCCTTCGCGATCTCACCGGGCTTCACGAGCTGCGCGCCCATGAGCATGGTGTGGGTCGTGGTCATCTTGAGCGCAGGTGTGCGGAAGGCGATGAACCGCCGGAAAGAGTCTTCCAACCCTAGCGTCTCGCCGGCTTTGTCGATCGCCGCCGAGACATCTTTCCATTTCCACATGCAGGGCTCGAAAGACGACTTCGGCTCATAGTCGTCGCCCCGGCCCCGGACGATGTTCCAGTAGCCGACGAGATTTTTTTCGTCCAACTCGCGATTGAGCTGCTCCATCTTATCCATGGTGTCCTCGCGATTTTTCTTACCACTGTTAACGCGGGAGTTGCAACGGCCGGTATGTATGCGAGCGGTTTTCGCTAGTCCTATTCAAGACGCAGGAAGACGACCCTGTGCGTATTTCTATCACAGCCATGTGCGACCGATCTCTGTCCGAAGTGATTAAGGCGCGGCTAACGGGTCAAGCGGATCAGGGCTTCGCAACGGCCAACCGTACTTTGCCTGCGGCGATCTCGCGGAGGGCGATAACGATATCCCGGTTATCCGATTCGATGAGCGGCTTGGCTCCTTTTAAGAGCTGCCGCGCCCGCTTTGCGGCGATGATGACGAGCTCAAAACGAGTCAAACCTTTATCGACACAATCTTCAACTGTTATTCTGGCCATACCTGGTACTGTAGGCCGCGGCGCTCGGTGAATACAAGGCAAATCTTATTTAATTTTGGCAGGTCCCACGGATTATGCCTACACAACTCATCACTAACTGACGCATGTTGTCGATGTTGTTAATCTTTGTCTGAAGAAACCCCGGCGCCGACTCGCTGTCGATTCCGGGGAATTATTCGAGGGCGCCTTCGGCGGGAGGCGCGCGGGACATCCATAGTCAGAACTAGCTTGAAACCCATGAAAACCCTGGCCGTCGAGAAGGCGGCGGGTGCAAGGCGGAGCGAGGGCTCGCACCGGAACGTACATCGGAAGTACGTGAGGATGCGAGCCCGAAGCGACAACGCAGCAAGCGCCCCTTATCGACGGATCAGGGGACATTTCGTTGACTTGGCGGGACATTCCCGTTAATAATGGAGGGCTTCAACTCTTCATGAGAGCCGTTAGCTCAGGCGGTAGAGCATCTGCCTTTTAAGCAGAGGGTCGCTGGTTCGAATCCAGCACGGCTCACTGTTCGTCCCCGTCGTCTAGCCTGGCCCAGGACACCGGCCTTTCACGCCGGCGACACGGGTTCAAATCCCGTCGGGGACGCCAGACTTCTCCAATAGTTAGAAGATTCACTCGAAAAGGTTTCGGAAAAGGTTCCGGTTCTCCGGCCGAAAACCTCCGGCTTGTTCGCTTCGACATAGGCTGTAAGCACTCCTTCGGCTCCTTATTGCTTGACCGGTCCCTTGCTCCGATAGCACTGCCGCTCACTGACTCCCGGCACCAACGATGCCTTTCCCATCGTCAGCTCCCCTCTAAACACATTCTGCGTACCCCTATGCGCTTCTGTTCCTTAATCGTCAGAGTGTTCATTCCGATACTCTGGCATAGTCGTGTTGCTAATTCCATTTAATCTAATTATTTCCTAAATTATTAGGATAATTTATATTGACAATAGTAATGAACCTTGATATTGCATCGGCTCATTAAGGGACAGTCTTTAGATCGTAGTGAGGCGATCTACGAGCCAAAAAGGAGGGAGTACGATGTTTAATCGAGGGTGTTCGAAAATCATAAGAGCGATGCTGGCCGTCACATTTCTCCTCAATGTCGGGTGTGCGACGATGACGACCGGGACCACCCAGGTTATCGCTATCAACTCGACTCCGCAGGAAGCTATAGCAACGGTTGAGGGGATCCAGATTCGGACTCCCGGGCAAATTACCTTGAAAAAGGGATCTAAATATACGCTCAAGGTAGAAAAATCAGGGTATGAAGCTGCTCAAGTAGAACTCGAAAGAAAGTTTAACCATGCTTTTTGGCTAAATATCCTTTGGGGACCTGTGTTCATCGGCATTCCTATAGTAATTGGAACGATTTGGGATTTTGCCAGCGGCGCCGTCTGGAATATAACTCCAGAATCCGTTCACCTGACACTCAAGGAGATAGGGGCCACGCCCAAACCAACGACACCAGCCGCCCCTACAATGTAACCGCAATACGGGTTACTGGCGCTTTCGCTTCTCCCCCTTTTTTACTGGCCTTGGTTCAAATCCCGTTGGGGACGCCGACCAATCTACGGTAATTACGCCCATCAACTCCGCAGGCGTTTATCCTCGTCGCCCGGTTCCATCGCTCCGGCCGGCGAGCCGGGGGACAGGAAGAAACTTACGGCAACCCCCAGGAGCATGACGAAAAATCCGGTCAGAAAGGCGGACCAAATCGAGCGCGCCAGAATCTCGACGAGCGCGGCGACCAATGGCTCCGGAATCGAAGCCCGGATCGAAGGCTCCAGCAGGGATTCAGGATTGGCCAGCTTTTGGATCAGGCTGCTCGAAAGACCCGCATCCGGCAACGCGGAAAAAGTCGCGAGCCGCTGCTGCATCTGACCGACGAGCACGCTTCCCATGAGAGTGATCCCGAACGCCCCGCCGAACATGCGCGACAGCATGACCGTGGACGTCGCGACCCCGAGTTGATTCGACGGCGCGCCGTTTTGCGCCGCAACCATCGAAGTCACGCTGACAATCCCCATGCCGACGCCGATTACGGCCCCGACCGCCAAAACCGCGAACAGTCCGAGCTGGTAGCCCGCGCCGACGAACGCTCCGTATCCGAGAGCCATCGGCACCATCCCTGCGACGGCGACCGCGCGATAACCGAAACGATTCATGCCCGGCCCGGCGACGAAACTTCCAGCGGTCCATCCGAGGCTTGCGAGAACGAGGGTGAGACTCGCTTGCGACGCTCCGCCGTCCAATACGCCCTGAACGTAGAGCGGCAGATAGCCGATGACGCCGAACATTCCCATGGACGACAGCCACGCCAATCCCGCGCAGATGTTGAAAAGCCGAAGACGAAAGAGCGCCGGCGGCAGGATCGGCTCCTCGGCACGTTGCTCGATCCTATAGAGAAGCGCCAGCGCGCCGGCCGCCGAGACGAGCAAAACCGCTAGGGGCCAATCCAAGGCAAAACTATTTTTCCGGCCCTCTTCCGACGCGTAAAACAAAAGCGACAGGCCGATCGACAAAGTCGCCGCGCCTTTCAGGTCGAGCCGAGGGCGCCTCTCCGCCTGAATCTCGCTAACGCCGAAACCGATCAGCAGCGCAGCCGCCAGGCAAATCGGCAGATTGATGAAGAAAATCCACCGCCAGTTCCAATATTGGGTAATGACGCCTCCGGCCAGCGGCCCTAAAATGGATGCGATGCCCCATACGCCGCTGATCAGCGCCAGCATCCGCGCCCGTTCTTTCGGCGGGTATAAAAAACCGATGAGGATGAAAGAGAGCGCGTAGATCGCACCGCCGCCGATGCCCTGTATCGCTCGGAAGACGATCAGCTGTTCGATCGTCTGAGCCGCTCCGCACAAGGCCGAGCCGAGCGTGAACAGACCGATGCCGATCAACATGAGGCGGCGGCGTCCGTAGAGATCGGAGAGGTTGCCGAACAGCGGCGTCGAGAGCGCCGATGTGAGCATGTAGGCGGAGAATACCCAGCTGTATAATTCCAGCCCCCCGAGCTTGCCCACGATCGTCGGCATGGCGGCGCTGACGACGGTCCCGTCGATCGCGAACAAAAAGATGACCAACATCACCCCGGAGACCGCGACGCCGTGTCCGCGAGCGGAGGATTGCTTCGATGTGTCGACCAAGGTGACCTTTTTAGACTTTGATTTTCGGCCCGGTAGGGAGCAGCGATGCCAGTATATTCAACCCGAAAGCTCGCAGTCAACGAAAATCCCGGCTCGTCACGTTGGGTGCTGTTCGGCGGCAGGAAGTTGTTGCCCCCAGGAGGGGGCGTCGCTCCCGCGGAAGCGGGAGTCCAGATATGAAAAAACCTGGATCCCCGTTTACACGGGAATGACGCGCGAAGCCCGGCCCATGTGCATTTCTTGAACTCGGCGTCGAGCCGACACGTCTCAAACCCCTTCACCTTGCAGGCAAAGATGTCTAGTACAGGCTTTTGATGAAGCCGCTCTGCTCCAGCTCCTTGACGAAAGTGGAGTCGATGATCGTACTGGGGTCGATGCTCTTCGCCTTCGGATCGCGCGTCTCAGCGACGAAATCGAGAATCGTCTTAAACCCTTCGACCGACGGATACGGCGCCTTAAGAAAGGCCTTCGCAACGTTCGCTTCGTAAGTCTCTTCGAGCATCTCCTGATCCGTCGTCCGGGTGTACTCGCCGATCACCTTCAACGCCAGCTCCCGGTTCTTCAACGAAACACCGATCGCCTCCACGTACGCCTTCATGAAGCGCTGCAGTATCTCCCGGTTCTCTTTCGTCTTCAGAAACTCGCGCGTGGCCACGATGCCGTTGAAAGGAAAAGATCCTCCGATCTTGGTCATATCGACCAATTCACGGAAGCCCAGCTTGCGCGCCTGAAGAGTGACCGGCGCGACGACCACGCCGGCCTCGATCGCGCCGATCTTGAGCGACGCCAGGGTGTTCGGCAGATCGTTGGTCTGCACGATACCCACGTCTTTGTCGGCCACGAGTCCTTTCGTCTTCAACGCGAAGCGGGCAAAAAAGTCCGTGATCGCGCCAAATCGGGTGACGCCGATTTTCTTTCCTTTAAGGTCCTCGAGCCTGGTGATTGTAGGAATGCTGTAGATCGAGGCGACCATCGTGTCGATGACGGAGGCGAGATAAACGAGATCGGCGCCGGCCAGGCGCGCGTCGACGACCGCCGTGCCGCCCACCTGCGCGATGGAAACTTCCCTGCCCACCATGGCCTGGACTACCAGCGAGCTTCCGGCCAGGCGCTTGAGCGACACGTCCAGGCCGTACTTTTCAAACAGTCCGGCTTCCTTGGCCACCCACAGGGCGGTCTCCGTCCCCGCTACGGAAGAATAGGCGACGTTGATCGCCTGTTTCGGCTGCGCCCAAGCAGCGGACGCGAAGAGAGTGACGGTTACTCCAATCGTCGCGAGTATGCGTTTCATTGTGCCCTCCGGTTTTCTTCAACATACTCAAACTTCATGCGCACAGTCAATGAAAATCCCGGCTCGGAGCGCCGGTGACTTCCAGGTCTATCGGCGGCAGCCAGAATTCTTCCGCGACGATGTGGACCACGCCTTCGTCGGCCTGAACCGTGCCGCTCACGCCGAGAAAGTTGACGGTTTTGACGAGCATCGCATTCTGCTCGAACACCCGCTCCCAGACCACGAGATTCACAAAGCCGGTCTCATCCTCCAGCGTCATGAACACCACACCCCCGGCGGTTCCCGGCCGCTGGCGGCAGATGACCAGGCCGACGTAGCGCACCTGCGCGCCGTGCGGCATGGCGGCGACCGATCGCGCATCCGGCAGGCGCTGCGCCCGCAGCGCGGCGCGCAGCGGCGCCAGCGGATGGCGGCGCGGGCTATGCGAGGTTGTGCGGTAATCCCAGCTGACTTCTTCGAAGTCGGTCAACGAATGGAAGCGCGGGCTCGCTTCACGGGCTTGAAGCGGCAGCGATTCATCTCGCCGCCGAACGAGCGCTTTCATGTCCCATAGTGCAGCGCGCCGATCTCGATCGAAGCCTTCGAAAGCGCCGGCCTCGGCGAGTTTACCGAGCGCTCTTTCGTCCAGTTCCGTACGGCGGACGAAATCTTCGAGGGACGCGAACGGCGCAGCCCGCCGGGCTTCCTCGATTCGCTTCCATTCGCGCTCGCCGAGTCCCTTCACATATCTCAGCCCCATGCGCACGGCGAAGCCGCCGGCGCTCTCGGCGGCCGATTCAAGCGCGCAATGCCAGCCGCTCTTGAGCGCATCGAGCGGCTTTACGACCACATCGTGACGCTTGGCGTCCTCCACGATCGTCGCCGGAACGTAAAAGCCCATCGGCTGAGCGTTGAGCAGCGCGCCGGCGAACTCGGCCGGATAGTGACACTTGAGCCAAGCCGTTGCGTAAGCAATCAAAGCAAAGCTTGCCGCGTGGCTTTCGGGAAAGCCGTACTCGCCGAAGCCGCGAATCTGGTAGAAGACGCGCTCGGCGAATTCCGGTGCGATGCCTTTTGCCCGCATGCGCGAGATCAGCCGCTCGCGGTGGCGCTCCATGCGGCCCGTGCGGTGCCACGCCGCCATGTCGCGGCGGAGCTGGTCCGCCTCGCCCGGCGTGTAGTCGGCGGCGATCATCGCCAGGCGCATCACCTGCTCCTGAAACAGCGGCACGCCCAGCGTTTTTTCGAGCACGGGAATCAAGCTCGGATGGGGATATTCCACCGGCTCTTTGCCGCCGCGGCGGCGCAAATACGGATGAACCATGCCGCCGGTGATCGGCCCCGGCCGCACGATGCTGATCTCGATGACGAGGTCGTGGAAATTTTTCGGCTTGAGCCGCGGCAGCATCGCCATCTGCGCGCGGCTCTCGATCTGAAAAACGCCGACCGTATCGGCCCGCCGGATCATCTCGTAGGTTGCAGGATCTTCCGGCGGGATCGTCGCCATCGAAAGCTCGAGACCGCGATGCTCTTTCAGCAGGCGGAAGCAGTAGTCGAGCAGCGTGAGACCGCCGAGGCCGAGCAGGTCCACTTTGAAGAGACCGAGATCTTCGAGATCCTCCTTGTCCCATTGAATGACCGTGCGGTCCGCCATCGTCGCGTTCTCGATGGGGACGAGATCGCTTACCGGCTCGTGGCCTAAAAGAAAACCGCCGGGATGAATCGATAGATGGCGGGGAAAGTCGAGAATCTCGTTGGACAGCCGGAGGAGACGGCGGTGTAAAGGGGCGTTCGGATCGAGACCTGCCTGGCTGAGAGAAGCGGCGGTGATTTCGCCGTAATAAGGTAGAAGCTTCGCCAACCGATCCAGGGAAGTTTCGGACAGCCCCAGCGCCTTTCCGACATCGCGCGCCGCCGACCGCGGGCGGTAGCGGATGACGTTCGCCGCCATCGCGGCATGATCGCGCCCGTATTTTTCATAGACGTGTTGAATCACCTCTTCGCGCCGGTCGTGTTGGATGTCGAGATCGATATCGGGCGGCTCGGCGCGCTCTTTAGAAATAAACCGCTCGAAGAGCAACCCCATCCGCACCGGATCGATGGCCGTGATGCCGAGGCAGTAGCAGACGGCCGAGTTGGCGGCGGAGCCGCGCCCCTGGCAGAGAATATCGCGCGCGCGGCAGAACTCCACAATATCCCGCATCGTAAGAAAGTAGCCGGGATAATCGAGCGCTTCGATGAGTTCGAGTTCCTTCTCGATCTGCGTCACGACTTCCAAGGGCACATCGTCGCCGTAGCGCCACCGCGCTCCCTCAAACGTCAACCGGCGGAGCCATTGGGCGGATGTCGTTCCGTCGGGCAACCGCTCCGAGGGATAGCGGTAGCGAATTTCGGCCGGAGAAAACGCGCAGCGTGCGGCGATTTCGACCGTCCGGGCGACGGCCGCGGGATCGTCGGAAAAAAGCGTCGTGAAGGCGAACGGGCTTTTGAAATCGTGCTCGGCGTTCGGTTTGAGCTTGCGGCCGGCGGAGGAAACGGCGACGCCGTGACGGATGGCGGTGAGCATATCCTGGAGCGGCCGGCGCGATGGGGCGTGATAAAGCGCTTCCGTCGCCGCGACAAGCGGAAGGCCGTACCGCCCTGCCCTTTCGCGCAGCCGTTTTTCCTGAGCGACTTCTTCGTCCCGCCGATGGCGCGCGATCATCGCGTAGAGCCGGTCGCCGAAGGCGTCGCGCAGATCGCCGGCAACGTTTTTCGAATCTTCCTCGGCGACCAGCAGGCTTCGGTCACCGCCCCACAGCGCGATCAGCCCAGGCGCATGGCGGCAGACTTCATCCCACGTGACAGCGCTCTCGCCTTTGGGAGAGCGCAGCCTGCCGGTAGTGATAAGGCGGCACAAGTTGGCATAACCCGAACGATCTTGGCCAAGAAGGATGATGACCGACCCGTCGTTGACAGTGATTTGCGAGCCGATGATGAGGCGGAGGCCGACTTCGCGCGCCCGCACGTGCGCCCGCACGATTCCATAGACACCGTCGCGGTCGGTGAGAGCTAGAGCGTCAAGGCCCTGGCGATGCGCCTCGTCAACCAGCTCGTCGGGATGGCTCGCCCCTTCGAGGAAGGAAAAATTGCTTTTGCACCAGAGGGGAACATAGGAGGACATGGTCGGCCTTCATGCAGCCACCGGCTCATCTTCCATAGAGCCGGTCGATGAAGCCGCTCTTTTTTATCTCTTCCATCAAGCTCGAATCCGTATAGGCGTCCGCGCGGGCGCCGCGCGCCTTGGGGTTGGGAAGCGAATCCAAAACCGCCTGGATACCCCGGGCATCGGGCGCCGGATAATCGCGCATCGCTTTGGCAAGCCTTTCATAAAGCGAGCGCGTGGTCTGAGGATCCGTGCCGCCCTCCGAGAGCACGGCCAACGCTTTCTCAGGCTGGGTTTTAAAGACGTGGATTCCCTCGGTCATCGCTAGAAGGAAACGATAGACATTTTCCCTCTGGTTTTTGAGCACGGAGCTTGCCACCACGACGCCGTAATTCGCGTAATCGAGCGGCAGCTCTGAAAGATCGGCAAGCATCCGGCAGCAACCGCTCGCCAGAACCTTGGGCAACTGCACAGAGCTGACCAGCGCGCCGTCCACGTGGCCGGCGACCAGCGCCGCGATTCGCGCGGGAGTGTTGCCGGATTGCAGGATACTGACTTCTTTGTCCGGATCGAGCTTCCAATAGCGCAGCACGACCCGCGTGATGATGTCGGAACCTGAGCCATAGCGGCTGATGGCGAGTCGCTTTCCCTTGAGATCGGCCGGCGTCTTGACGGAGTTGTGAACGACGAAGAACGGTTCCAGCCGGTTGATCACGACCGAAACAACTTTGAGATTCGTGATGCCGGAGACGCCCAGGTTGAGCATCGCCGTCACATCGAAGCCGGCCAGGCCGATCTCCCCCGACGAGAGCGTCTGCGCCATTAAAGTTCCGCTCGTCAGGTATATGGGCTTTACATCGAGGCCGTGTTTGCGCCAGAGAGCCGACCGCTCGATCACCTTCAGCAAATCCGTGCCGACGCCCGAGCCGCTGTAGCCGAGTCTCAAGACGGTCTGGGCCTGCGCACAGGGAACGCCTAGAGCCGCCCACAGAAGAACGGCGACGGCAAGGAGCCGGATCGTCCACGCGGGCGCGCCCACCATCATCGCCTCATCTCCGCTATTTCCCGAACAATTTTTTCAGTCCTTCGCCCGCCTCTTTAGTGGCGCCCTCTTTCGCCGAGCCGACGACGCCTGCGGCGCGCTCTTTCATCGAACCCACCAACTTGCCGATCTCAGGCAGCGACGTGGCCGCTTTGGCCGCGGCCTGGGTGATGGCCGAGAGCACCTGCTGCGCCACCTGGCCTGCTGTCGCGCCGCCCGACTGCTTGCCGATATTGGTGAGGTGAATATCGGGCAGAGGAGTGGTCATCGTTTTTCCGCCGAGCGCGGTGGCGCTGACGTTCACCTTGCCGTTGCGGACGTAGAGGTTCTCGATGACGAGCTTTTTGCCTCCCTCGCTTTTCTCCGCCGTGGCGCCTCCGCCTCCCATGTAGGCGTTGAGATTGCGCTGCAGCGCGTCGATGTTGCTTCCCAGGCTTGCCAGCTCATACGTTACATCGGGCGCCGCGATGACGATCTCCTTGATGATCACCGTGTCTTTCATGACGCTGCCCACGTCGACCTGGAGGCTGATCTCCCCGAGATTGAAGGCCCAGTCGCTCTTGAAGCCCGAAGGATTCCTCACCGTCAGGCCGCGCATCGCTCCCTTGCCGGTGGTGATTTGGATATCCACACCACTGAGGCTCACCCGGACCTGCGTCGCATCGGAGCCGACTTTTTCGACCACCCTCTTGACGATGGAGTTGAGCGACGAGAAGAGAAAATAGAGCCCGATCGCTATGACCACCAAAAGAGCGCCGCCGATATAAAGTAATTTCTTCATTCCACACCTCCTGTTTCTACGAATAGTCGTTTGACGTTGCCGAACCCGTGACCTTCAACCTACTCCCCCGCCAGTTGGGACGTGCAATGCGGGCAGCGACTCGCTTTAAGTGAAATTGCGGACAAGCAGTACCGGCACTCTTTCGTGGCTGCCGCCGGCGCTTCTTCGTTGCGCCTCAGCCGGTTTAACGCTCGGACCAGCAGAAAGACGGCGAAGGCGACGATCAGGAAGCTGATGACGGCATTTAAAAACAGGCCGTAGTTGATGCTGACGGCGCCGGCGGCCCTGGCGTCGGCCAGATGGGCATAGGGCCCGGCAACTTTCTTCCCCTCTTTCAGCACCAGGAAAAACTGGGAGAAATCCACTCCTCCGAGGAGAACGCCGATCGGCGGCATCAACACGTCGTCCACCAGACTTTTGACGATCGTGCCGAAGGCGCCGCCGATGATGATGCCGACGGCCATGTCGACGACGTTCCCGCGCATCGCGAATTCTTTGAATTCGTTCAGCACGGCAATTTTCGCTTTAATAAAAGCCTCCCTTTACTCTTTCGTCCTTGATGCCTGTGAGCATTATACAAAACCCGCGGCGATTCAAGCTTAGAGCGGTGGTGGGAGTTGCGCTGCTTCACTGCGAGCAGGGGTTCCAGAGGGTCAAATGGGATACGCGGCTCTCAGACAGAGGGTGGCCCCGATTGAGGCGGAGCAGGCTGGAAGCTCGGAGATTGAAGTCGGCACGTGATCAGTCCATAGCGTCGGGCCAATTAAACTCGACGCCTGGGCATCCCGATTGAGAAAACGGCGCAAACTAGTCCGCTCTGACTTCCGGGGTGCCGGTATCCAACTCCCCACGACGCAGCGCAGCTCGCGCCGTGCGCGCGAGTTCTGCATACCGCGCTCGGAACCGTTCGAGGTCTGTTTCTTCAAGCCCTTCGAGGTCGAGTAAGGCATTGTGCGCCCCGTTTACGGCGCGAATCAGCTCGTCGAGTTTCAGTTGGACCGCGTGGCTATCGCGATTCTGCGTATTCTGAATCAAAAAGACCATCAGGAACGTGACGATCGTCGTGCCTGTGTTGATGACCAGTTGCCAGGTGTCGCTGAATCTGAATATCGGCCCCGTGAGTCCCCAGATGACGATGATCGAAGCCGCACCCATGAATGCGGCCGGATGGCCCGTGGCCCGCGCCGTCCACTTCGCGAAGCGGGAAAAACGCGATGAAGAATAAATCACGGTCTGGAACTCCCCGGCAGGTCCGCCTTAGCCAACGAACCGCCCGTCAAATAGTCGTTAATGGCCTGCTCCATCCGCGGCGGAAACTGCGGCACGGGGCCTACCAGCTTTTCGCCGTACACTTTGAGCATGATTTCTTTGAATACCGGAAGCGCAACCCTCCCGCCGGTTTCGTTTGGTCCAAGGGAATGGTTGTCGTCGAAGCCTATACGGACGGCGACGGTGATTCCTATGGGGCCGTAAGTCGAGCCGACGAAAAGCGCGTCCCTGAACTCATTGGTCGTTCCCGTCTTTCCCATAACGGCGATCGGGAAACCGCTGGCGTCAAGTGTATGAGCCGTGCCGGTGGGAATGCGCACGACACCGCGCAAGCCTTCCTGAATAAGCGAGAGCGCGGTATCGGCGACATCGACCGGAGACTCTCGGTTTTCGCTATCGGCCACCACCTCGCCCGAATCGCGGAGGATCTTCCGAATCACATACGGCTGGGCGAGGATGCCCGATGCCATAGTGCGGTACGCATTGGCCAGCTCCAGCAAATTTACTTCGGAGGCGCCCAACGCCGTCGTGGCGTATGGCTGCAACGGCGTCCGGACCCCTAGACTCCGCGATGTCTCGAGTACACTGGCAATCCCGATCTGCTCTGTGATCCAAATCGCGACGGCGTTTCTGGATTCTGCAAGCGCCTCCCGGAGAGGGATCATGCCCTTGAATTGATCATCGTAGTTTGAGATCCATTTCGTGCCCTGCTCCCCTCGA
>JBGPGE010000066.1:0-26271 GCA_041483675.1 Binatia bacterium | reverse complement strand
TTCGCCTGGATTCCCGCTAAAAGCATGCGGGAATGACGGACTTCGTAAAGGAAATAAATTCCACGCAGCAAGATGCGGGGAATTAACCCGCAGCGATTAAACACTGAACACTGTTCTCCGCCCTATTTTTTCTTGTAGAGGCTGTCGATATACCCGTCAAGCTCCCTGATAAAAGTGAAATCCACGAACTGCTCGGGCTTCGCGGTCTTGGCCCTGGGATCGCGCTCGGCTATATCCTCAAGAACGGTCTTAAGTCCCTCAAGAGACGGAACCTGCTTCTTCGGCAGCAAGGCTTCGGTCAGGATATCGTCCCGGCTCCTTTCGAGGATCTCTCGATCCGAGCTTTGCATAAACCTCCCCAGAGCTCGGACGGTTGCTTCCTTGTCCGTCCAGATGCGGTGAACGGCTTCGACGTGCGCCTTCACGTATTTTCGAACCGTGTCGGGATGTTCTCTGATAAATTTTCGTGTCGTGACGGCGCCGGTGTGCTGGAAGATGAGTCCCATCTTGGCCACGTCGGCGAGGATCGCTAAGCCCTTTTTCTCTCCTATGAAGCTGGAAGGGGGATTGATGACGGCGGCGGTCACCCGTCCCGTTAATGCGGCGGCCAGACGGTCCGGTCCGCTGCCTACTTGCACGATGGCCACGTCTTTTACGGGGGTGAAGCCCATTTGCTTGATCGCAAAACGGGCGATGGAGTCTGTCGCTGAGCCGAAACGGCTGATGGCGACCGTACCGCCCTTGAGCTGTTCCGGTTTCGTGATGCCCGGCTTCCCCATCAAAACGTAATTCAGCGAAGTGACGCCGGCCGCGACAAAGACCGCCTCGGAACCCGCCAGCGCGCTGCTGACGACTCCGGGGCCGGAGACCTGTGTAATCGGGACGTCGTTGGAGACGAGGGCGAGGATCGCGGTGCTGCCGCCGGTAAAGAAAATCAACTGCACATCGAGTCCGTTTTTCGCGAAGATGCCGGCATCTTTCGCAACCCAGGCCGGCAGTTGGTCCGCGCTGGCGGCGCTGTAGCCGACGTTCAGCTTGATGGATTGAGCCGGAGCAGTTGACGCGGCTGTCCCAAGCAGCGCAAGAGAAAGGGTAGCTATGGCGATTCCCTTGAGTGTCATCGTGAGGTTCTCCTTCTGGGGAGAATGCTACAGAGTCGGCCCAATCTTGTCAATCAAATATACCAGTGTTAGAAGTCATCCAGATGCAGAATAACGAGCTAGCCCAGATATTTCGTGAGATCGCCCTTTATCTGGAGATGCAGGGCGTCCAGTTCAAGCCGCGGGCGTACGAGAAAGTCGCCTACGCGCTGGAGGCGCTGGAAGAGCCGGTGGCGGAGATCTACAAGCGGGGTGGATTGAAGGCCCTGCGGGAGATTCCCGGAGTCGGAGAGGCTATCGGGCAGAAGATGGAAGAGCTGATCCGCACCGGCAGGCTCAAGTACTACGAAGAGCTGAAGCGCGAGGTGCCGGTGGATGTGCGCGGGCTTACGGCCATCGAAGGCGTGGGGCCCAAGAGCGTCAAGCTGCTTTACGAAAAGCTCAAGGTCAAGAATGTCGGCGATCTGGAGCAGGCCGCGCGTTCGGGAAAGATTCGCGGCCTTCCCCACTTCGGCGAGAAGATGGAGCAGAAGATCCTCAAGGGGATCGAGTTCCTGAAACAGGGGAGCGGTCGCTTCACGCTGGGGTCGGTGTTGCCTTTGATTCTGGAAATCGAGCAGCGGCTGCGCGAGCTGCCGGAGGTTTCCGAGGTCGTCGTCGCCGGCTCGACGCGCCGGCGCAAGGAGACCATCGGCGACGCCGACATTCTAGCGATCTCGAAGAAGCCGGAGAAGGTAATGGAATTTTTCGTCTCCCTGCCCGAGGTGATGCACGTTCAAGCGAAGGGCGCGACCAAAAGCATGGTCAAGCTTAAGAACGGCATGGACGTGGACTTGCGCGTGGTGGAGCAGGAGAGCTTCGGCGCGGCGCTGAACTATTTTACCGGCAGCAAAGACCACAACGTCGCGCTCAGACGGATCGCGCAGGAGAAGGGGCTCAAGCTGAATGAGTACGGTCTGTTCCGTGGAAGCAAATCCATCGCGGGTAAAACTGAAGAGGATATCTACCGCGCTCTGGGGCTGGCTTATATCCCGCCGGAATTGAGAGAGAACCAGGGAGAGATCGAGGCAGCGAAAAAAGGCGAGCTGCCGGACCTGGTGGGTTATGGCGATATTCGCGGCGACCTGCAGACCCAGACCACCTGGACCGACGGCAGCAACTCCATCGAAGAAATGGCGGCGGAGGCGAAGCGGCTGGGGCTCGAATACATCGCGATCACGGATCATACGAAGAGCCTGGCGATGACCGGCGGGTCGGATGAGAAAAAACTGCTCAAACAGATGGCGGCGATCGACAAGATCAACCGATCTCTCAAAGGTATCAAGGTCCTGACTGGCGCAGAGGTAAACATCAACAAAGACGGGACCTTGGACATCGAAGATGAAGTGTTGGCCAAGCTGGATGTGGTCGGCGTCGCGGTTCATTCCCACTTCAACCTGCCGCGCCGCGAGATGACCGAGCGGATTACAAAAGCCATGCGCAACCCCAACGCCGACATTCTGTTTCATCCGACCGGCCGGATCATTCAAAAGCGCGAGCCGTACGACGTGGACATGGACGCGATCATCAAGACCGCCAAGGAGACGGGTACAATTCTAGAGATCGACGCTTATCCCGACCGGCTCGACCTCAAAGACGAGCACGTCCGCAAAGCCATCGACGCCGGCGTGAAACTGGTTATCGATTCAGATGCCCACAGCACCAACCACATCCGCTTCCTCGACTTCGGCATCGCGCAGGCGAGAAGAGGATGGGCGGAAAAAAAGGACGTGATCAACACGAGGCCGTTGAAAGAGTTTTTGAAATGCCTCAAAGGCGCTTGAAGGTTGTTTCGAACAGTTGCACTCGTACCATTGAGTCGGGCGAACGCTCGCGTTGAGCGGCCGCCGAGGGGCGAAGCCGCGAGTGTGGCGCCATGCCGCGCTAGGGATCTGCGCGAGCCGCTGCAGCTTGGTGTTGCTACTCTGGCGCACGGCAAACCGCCTCGATCTTGAAGCCGTCGAGGTCCAAGACAAATGCGCCGTAGAACGGCATCGTGTACTGGGGTCGTAACCCGGGCGCTCCAGCATCCTTGCCGCCGTGCCGCAATGCCGTCGCGTGAAAGGCGGCCACGCTCGAGCGGTCGGGAGCCTCGAAGCTCACGTGCAGACCGATGCCGGGGTTCGCACTTCCTTCGCCCACGCGATCGAGTATCCAGAACACAGGTGCTGCTCTCGTGTCTGGGCCGTAGCCGATCGCGCCCGGGTGTTCTTTGCGGCGAGATAGCCCCAGCGTAGCCAGTACGGCGTCGTAGAACGCTGCGGCGCGACTGAGATCCGCAACGGGAATGGAGATGTGGTCGATCAAGTGAACTCCCGACCGCAGTTAGCCGCCGCCCAACGGGGATCGCGGCTGAGCTGCGGGCCGAAGGCCCGTCGGATCTAGCCGCGTGTTCGGCCGCCGCAGGCGGCCCAACGCGCGGCGCGAAGCCGCGATCCCCGTTCGCACGACCGTCTGCGGTCGGGCGAACGCCGCGGTTCAGCGGCGCAGCGAGCGGAGCGAGCCGCGTCCGCTGGAACCGCTGGTTGGATGCGTTTGTTTCATTAGTGCTTCGTATCCCCAGGGTTACCCGAGGGCGAGCCGGGTGGGCCCGCAATAGCCTTTGTGGGGATTGTCTCTGCTTCCTTAGATGGCTTCGGCCAGCGTTCCGTGGAGCGCCGAACTATTTCTTCACGGGCCTTCAAATTATCCAATCGGAACTTGCCGGCGATAGCGCCATCCGTGATCGCGACAACCGAATCAAGCAGTGATATCGCACCAAACAGATCGTCAACATCGAGCTCACGCTTGTCGCCAACCTTGACGCTGGAAGTCGGTACGGCCGCGCGATATCGCTCATCAACTCGCCCCCTGCTGTGAACGATGATGTTTCGTAGTGCTATCAGCTCTACTACTCGTTCGCGTTGACCGTGAGGGACGACAAGCGGAATGGAGCGCTGGTTGCACCACGCTTCGAGTTCTCCAAAACCCTCATATGAGAGGGCATTTAGTTTGCCTTCAATGATGTCTCGCGAGAGCGCCTCGATCGAAGCAAACTTGAGGATGTGTCCTAATGTCAGTTCTTGTTTTCGGTCCGAAAGAACCCGCGGCTCCTTGTGAAGTGCAAGCCTAATTACGTCGACCAAATACACCTCAAAAATATCCACGGCTCGACTCAAAAACATCTCGAGCAGCTCCTGGCTCGATTGTCGTAGCGCCTTGGTCGCTGGACCTGGCTTTGTTCTCGCCAATTCTTCCGGAGTCTGGTTCTTGTAATCCTCTTGGCCGTCAAGTGCTTGACGCGCAATATGGGCAACAAAGTCACCGCGAAGCACTACGCCGATTACGAATTGAAACAGGTGTCGATCGCAAGCACTGGCCCAAAAGTAATCGACCAAGGCAGATGTTCCGCTCTCAGGCGGCGTTGACAATGTGGGCTCTGTGTCTTTCGTCATGGCCAATAACGCATCCAACTATTAAGTGACCCGCTTTAGGCGGCGACAAATGCCGGTCGGCCTATCTCCTGACACGGGTCAACCAATTAAATCCGAATCGGTTGCAATATCCGCCAGCTACTCGAACTTGTCAACAACGTGCTGGCCGCGAAACCCCGCTGGATTGAGCGGCCTATCTCCCTAACGACCCGCAGCCTATCTCGGCCGGCCATTCTCAAGATCCGACCGTCATAGGCGATCAGCGGGGCTATTCACCCCCCGTCCGCCGCGGTTCAACACGTGATGGACGTAGCTTTGGGACTATCATGCCGGATACGGATCGCGTGGCGGACCTGATCGAGCAGCTTGGGCTTCTGCGGCGCCGGTGCGATGGCCGGAACTACCCGCGCGCCACTTCTGGAAACCGACGAGCTTGGAGTCAGGGTCTTCAGGTTCGGATCACCCATAGGCGCTCTCTTAGCGGCTCAATTGGAAAGCTGCTGCCACCCATATTCCGAAACGGAGAGGCGCGTCAAGGTCTAGTCGCCTTCGCAGAGGACTTTCTCACCACTTAATCATATTCACCAGCCCCAAACTGATCCACGGGACGTAGGTCACCAGGAGCGTCACCAAGGCCAAGACGAGCGTGAAGGGCCAGCCGGATTTGAAGACTTCCCAGAAGGGGATACGCGCGATGGCGGCGACGGTGAATAGCACTGTAGCTACCGGCGGGGTCTGCTGGCCGACGCCGAGGTTGATCGTGACGATGATGCCGAAGTGGATCGGGTCGACGCCGATCTGGCGGATGAGCGGCATGACGATGGGGACGATGAGAATGATCGCCGCGGCTGAGTGAAGGAACATCCCGGCGATGAAAAAAAAGATGTTTAAGAAGAAGAGAATCAAATACTTGTTCGATGTCGTCTCCAGGATCATCCGCGCGAACTTTTGCGGGATCTGCTCGCTGGTCAGATACCAGCCGAGGACGGCGGAGGAGGCGACGATCAGCATGACCGTCGCCGTCTGCCCGGCGGAGTCCTTGAGCACGCGAACGATGTCTTTCGTCGGAAGCTCTCGGTAGATGAAAGCGCCGATCAAAAAGGCCGCAACGACCGCAAGCGCGGCAACCTCCGTGGCGGTGGCGATGCTCAGAAAAATGCCGCCCCAGATGACGATCGGGATGCACAGCGCCCAGAAGGCATGCACAGTGGATTTCCCGACGTTCAGCAGAGAAAATCTGGTCTCGACCGGCAGCTTGTACTTTCGCGCGTAGTAATAGCAGAGGACCATCATGGCGCCGCAGGCGATAAAGCCCGGAAGAAAGCCCGCGAAGAAGAGCTTGGCCACCGACGTCTCCGCCATCCAGGCATAGATGATCATCGGAATGGAAGGCGGGATCAGGATCGCCGCCGAGGCCGCGTTGGAAACGATCGCGGCGCTCAACGCCCTTGGGTAGCCGCGCTTCTCCATCGCCGGAATCACCACGTTGCCGATGGCCGCGGCGTCGGCCACGGAGGAGCCGGAGATCTCGCTTTGGATCATCGTCGCGACGACGGTCACCATCGCCAGCCCGCCACGAATAAAACCGACAAAGCTATTGGCCAGGTTGACCAGGCGGAGCGAGATGCCGGAAGTCTCCATCAAGCCGCCGGCGAGAATAAAGAGCGGAATGGCGAGCAGCGGAAAGCTGGACGCGCCGGAAAAAAGATTCAGCGGAACGATCCCGAGAGAGGCCGTGCCCTTCCAGAGGAGCAGAATGATCGCGGAAATCGAAAGCGCAAACCCGATAGGGACGTTAATCAGGGTCAGGGCAACGACTATTCCGAGGATGAGCCACTCCACGCTGCGTCCTCTCCTCTCTGAAGTTTTCTGCCGGATGCGATATCGACGAGCCGCATGAGACTGATAACGAGCATCAGCCCGCCGGCGATCGGCAGCACGCTGTAGACCCAGCCCATCTTCACCCACGGAAGAGAGGTGGCGCTCTCGTCTCCCATCTTCTGCACGAGCTGCCGACCGTAATAGAGGAGCACGATCTGGAAGCCGAGGACGAACCCCTCGCTGATAAAGTCCATGATCCTGCGGGTCTTAGGCTGAAGACGATCGACGATCACTTCGAATCCTATGTGCCGCCTTCGATAGGACGCGACGACGGCTCCGTAAAAAGTCAGCCAGACCAGCAGGTAGGAGGCGAACTCGTCGTACCAGACGAGAGAGGCATTGAGCCAGTAGCGAAAAAAGACGCCGAGACAGACCACCGCCACCATGAGGATGAGCAATAAAACCGCCCACCATTCCACAAGAGCGATCAGTCGGTGGAAGAATCGTTGCATAAAAGGCGGTAGGCGCTGGGCGGCGAGGTGTAAGGGCACGGCGCGCCGTGCCCCTACGGTTGCCTGGTTTTTACCTTAGCGACTGGATCAGCTTGACCAGATCCGCTCCACCGGCGACCTCTTTCCCGAACTCTTCGTAGATCGACGCCGACGCCTTGATGAAGGCGTCCTTGTCGACCTCGTTCGCCTTCATCGGAGGGACGAGCTTCGCCATCAGCTCCTTGTCGAGTCGTTCGCCTTCCGAGCGAGCGAAGTCTCCTATCTCCACGGCGATCTTGGTGAGCGCCGCCTGCACGTCCGGCGGAAGCGTTTTCCAGACATCCTCCCCGATGACCAGATAGGCCGGCGTGTACACATGGCCGCTCAGCGAGAGAAATTTCTGCACCTCGTGGAACTTCGCCGAGGCGATCTGCGGAAAGGGATTCTCCTGGCCGTCCATTACGCCGGATTGCAGCGCCGAATAGACCTCAGCCAGCGGCATCGGCGACGGATTGGCGCCGTAGGCTTTGAACATCTTCACGCGCCACACGCCGCCCGGCACTCTCAGCTTGATCCCTTTCAGATCATCGGGCTTGACGATGGGACGGACATTGTTGGTGATGTGCCGGAAGCCGTTCTCCCAAACCCCAAGGACCCTGATCCCTTTCGCCGGCAGGCCGGCAAAGAGCTGGCTCTGGACCTGCTTGTTATCGGCGACCTTTTTCATGTGGGCACGAGTTACCAGGAGGTAAGGCATCTCGAAGACGCCGAACTTGTCATCCACGGTGCTCATGACCGTCGAGGGCGCCACCATCTCCGGCGCGCCGACTTTGATCCCGCGCATCATCTGCTCGTCGCTGCCGAGCTGGCTTGAGTGAAAGACTTTGACCTCCACCTTGCCCTTGAGTTCCGTGTTGACCCTGGCGGCGTAGGCGTCGGTGGTGATGGCGAACAGCGAGCCGGGAAAGCCGACGTGTCCCAGGCGGAGCGTGACCGGCTGTTGCGCCGAAGCCGGCGGCTGCAAGGCTCCGAGAGCCAGTAGAGCCGTAAAGAGCACGAGTCCGATCCCTTTTTTCATGACGTTGCTCCTCCCTCGACCGCCTAAGGCGGTCTTATGATTTTAAACCGCAGGCCTGTTTTAGAACCCGCTCCGCCCTGGAGACGTTGAACACTCCGCAGATGCAGAAGCGGGCCATGTAACGCGCCGCCTGTTCGGGCGTGCGGCGGTTTTCTTTAACCCAGTCGGTCATCTTCTTGGCGAAGTTGGCGGACAGCATGCCGTGGCCGCACATGGTCGATAGCTCCAACGTTGTCGCGTCCGGCAGTTTGTCCACCCGGCCGCGAAAGCCGATCGAATACTCGACGCTATGGCGCGCGATGCCGGCGGCCCGGCAGCAGCGTTGAGCGTCCTCCATCGGCGCGCTGATATTGATCGAGATTCCAAGGTCGGCTGATTTTAGCTCCTCCACGAAAGCCTGCATCGCTTCGTAACTGTTAAAGACGGCGGCGACCGTAGTAGGGCCGTCGATGCCGGCGATCACTTGTTCCGGGTCGGGCCGCTGATCGCGCAGCCAGTGAGCCGCGGGGTTCATGTCCTGGCGCGGGCGCAGCATGCCGCCCTTGGTCGCGTCGCCGATGTTCACCGGCTTGTGCTTCAGAGCGAGCCGCAGAAAAGCGCGGTATTTTTCCACTAGCCCGTCGTCATTGAGATCGCGGCTCGCCATCGCGAAGACGATATAATCGTCGCGCACAGGCTCGGGGTGGCGCGCGCCCTCGAAGGCGTAGTGGTCGCTGTAGCGGTGCAGGGTGTTTGTCATATCAAACAAATGCAAAATGAAAATTGCAAAGTGTAAAAGTCAAAATGACAGACAGAGTTTCGGAAGAAAAGGTGATTCCACTCCCTTCCTCCGTTTCTTTCCAGCTTACATTTTTAAATTTTCATTTTTCACTTTGCATTTTTCATTGGGCCGTAATGCGTCCCAGTCCCAGATTCGTCTTGCCTCGATACGCGGGGTAGCCTTCCTGCTCCAACAGGCCGCGCAGAGTGTCGTTTCCGCTCGCGTCGCACCGAGTGGATACACCGACGCTGATCACCGTGTCAACCTCCGGCGCGAGCTCTCTGATTTTTTGCAGGACGACCGGGACCCGTTCGAGAGCGGCTTTGATCTCGACGATGGCCGAGAGAATTTTTTCATCGAGAATGTCTTCGCGGATCAAACCGCGCGACGGGTCGCGCATCAGCGAAGTCACGGGGTTGTTTTTTTCGAACTCGATGCCGAGTTCGGCGAGCGCGGTGGTCACGTGCTGTATATCGCGGAAGCGGGCGCCCACGCCGGGCCGGCCGAACTCGACGACGAAGCCCGCTTCGCCTTCGTTCACCCGGCCCGTCACGTCGTTGGTCTTTACCTCGGCCGTTCCGCGTCCGTGGATGCCCGTGGACTCGTGCGGAACCTGCGGGTCGGAGAAGGCGCGCCGGACGATTCGGGGCCAGCTTAGCTCCTGCGGGACGATAGCGTCGGTCGGGCAGATATCCGGCTCGGGGTCGAAGCGGAAGCGAAAAAGGCCTGCGATCTTGCGAATTGTTCGCACCATCGTCGGATTGAGATGTTCCTTCGACATGCCCCTGTAACAAGCGAAACATTCGACGCATTCGTCCTCATCGACCGTCGCCCGTGCGATCAGCGGATCGATGTGGATCGCCCCCATCGGGCACACCGGCACGCAGTTGCCGCAAGCGACGCACTTATCGGGATCGATTCTCATAGCAGGCACCCGGCGGCGCCGGTCGCCGTTTCCAGAAGATAAGATTCGGCGGCGGCAAGGCCATGTCCGACGGGCACATCGACGCCGAAGGTCTTGAGGCTCATCTCCACGCCCGCGAGGGCGGCGAGCAACTCCAGTTCGTTAAAGCTTCCCAGATGCCCGATGCGGAAGATCTTGCCTTTGACTTTGCCCAGCCCGATGCCGAGTGACAACTCGAATCTCTCGTGCGCATGCGCGATGAAGGCCTCGGAATCCAACCCTTCCGGCATGGAAACCGCTGTGAGAACGCTTGAGTATTCCGCGGGATTTTTGGCGAAAAGCTTGAGCCCCATCGCCTGAATCGCTCTGCGGCAGGCGCCGCCCAGCCGCGCGTGGCGGCGGAAAACATTCGGCAGCCCCTCTTCGGCGAGCACCGCCAGGCTCTCTCTGAGGCCGAACAGCAGCGTCGTGGCCGGGGTATAGGGAAACTCGCCGCGCGCATTGCGCTCGAGCACCGGCGCCCAGTTCCAAAAGCTGCGCGGGCACTTCGCGCTCCGGCTCGCCTCGAGCGCTTTCTTGCTGACGGCCAAGAGGCCCATCCCCGGCGGCAGCATCAATCCCTTTTGCGCGGCGGTGGTCGCTACGTCGATCTTCCACTCGTCGAAGCGCAGCTCGATGCAGCCGAGCGAGCTTACGGCGTCCACTAATAATAGCGCCGGATGGTTCGCGCTATCGATGGCCGCGCGAACGGCGGCGATGTCGCTCGTGACACCGGTGGAGGTCTCGTTGTGCACCGCGAGCACGGCTTTGATTTGATGATTTTTGTCTCGGGCCAGCCGCTCTTCGATTTGTCGCCCGGCGATGCCCTCGCCATAGGGGATGTCCAGACGCTCGACGTCGATGCCGAAGGATTCGGCCGTCTGGCAGGCGAGCATGGCGAAGTGGCCGTTGACGCAGCCGAGCGCGCGATCGCCGGGAGAAAGCGTATTGACCAGGCACGACTCCCACGCGCCGGTGCCCGAGCCCGGATAAAGCAGGATTTCGCCTTGGGAGGTTTGGAAAACGGTCTTGAGACCTTGGAGAATTTCTTTGAGCAGCGCCGGGAACTTCGGTCCGCGGTGGTCGATCACCGGCTGCGAAATGGCGCGGACGACTCTTTCAGGGACAAGAGTCGGTCCGGGAATCTGCAGGAATGAACGACCGGGCATGTTGTAGGTAAAAGTTCTATTTTGGCGGCTGGCCCTTCACGATCACGCCGCAAGCGATCCGATCCCCGGAGTTTCCGGCCGGGTCGGTTTTGTAATCGTCGTCCGCGGCGTGGAGCACGACGGCGCCGCCGTCCCGGCCGAAAAGCGAGTTCGGCCCCTCACCCAGCGTGACCTCATCCGTTACGGCCTCGAATCGCCCGGTGCCGAGTTTGGTAACGAGCATGTTCGGCAGGTCCCCGGCGTGGTAACCTGCGGAACTTTTGAATCCATGTTTCTTGCTGCCGGGATTGAAGTGACCGCCGGCGCTGGTAAACTTCGGCCCTTCGCATTTCCCTGCCGCGTGGAGATGGACGGCATGAAGTCCCGGCGGAAGATTTTCCACCCGAACTACGATGATCACTCCCTCTTTGTTCTGACGGAAATTGGCTCTTCCCACATCCTTGCCCTGGCTGTCTTTGATATCCGCATAGGCGACGGGGCCGGTTTGCGCGGCGGCGACCGCGGCCCAAAGGCCGGACGCTGCAACGGCGAGCAGGGCCGCGATGAAACCTGTCCTTCTCATCGGTTCCTCCAAGTTGCTGAATCGATGGGAAAACTCTATTGACCTTGGCCGGAATTGTCAACAGACCGCGCAGCCGATACGCGCAGCAGGACGCGTTCAGAAGAGTTCCCGCTGCGCCTGGCGCTCTTCTTTCGGCCGCCAGCGCAAGAGGTGGGCCTCGAAGCGGTCAATGGCTTCGTTGCAGAGCACGACGACGAGCGCGAGCACCAATATGCCGCCGAAGGCGCCGGTGGTCGAGAAGAGAGAGGTATTATAGTTGATGAGATAGCCCAGGCCTTTGCTTGCCGCGATAAATTCTCCCACCACGGCGCCGACGATCGCGTAAGGGACGCTGAGTTTCAGCCCCGTGGTGATCCATGGAACGGTCGCCGGGATCGTCACCTTCCAGAGAATCTGCCGCTCGCTCGCCCCCATGACGCGCAAAATATTTTTCAACTCGATATCCACCCCTTTGACGCCGGAGTAGGTGCTAAAGAAGGTGAGGAAGAAGACAACGATAACGACCAGGATGATCTTGGAATTCGGGCCGATCCCGAACCAGATGATGAAGATGGGCGCCAGGGCGATGCGCGGGATGCCGTTGAAGGCGACGATAAACGGATCTAAGACCTGCGCCAGGGTTTCTTTCCGGGCGAGCAGAAAGCCGAAGCCGATTCCCGCCAGCGCTCCGATAAAAAAGCCGGTGAAAGTTTCGTACAGCGTGACGGCCAGGTGGCCGAAGAGCGAGCCGTCGGAAATCACCTGCCAGAGATAGCCAAAGACGAGCGAGGGGCTGGAAATCCAAAACGGATCGATCAACCTCCCCGAGCTCAACTCCCAGAGCGTTACCAGAAACAGGCCGAATAGGAGCCGATATAAGAATAACCGTCCGCGCGAAATCATTTGGGCACAAACTCGTTGGTGACGAGCTCGGCATAAGGCGCGCGCTTCTTTAACAGTCCCGCGGCTTCCAAGACGTCCTGCGTAGCCTGAACGCTTTTCTCCGTCGTGCGACCGTCCCGGCTGAGCGTCGGCAGCATTGCTTTTACTCCCTCCAGGTGGATCGCGGGGTCCGTGTTAGCGAAAGTCGACTTGAGGGCCTCCGCGACCTGCTCCGCCGTGCTGCTGAGCGCCCACTTGTTGGCCTTGAGCAAGGCGCGCACCATTCGGCCCACAAGATCCGGGTCCTTCTTCAAGGTTTCCGGACGGGCGACGAGATTTTCCATGAGAAATTCGGAGATCGAGGGATCTTCCCCCTTCGCGTTATTAATGAACATAATCGCGTGACCGCGTTGAATGGCCGTCTCCGGGACCGGCGGCGCGGTCAGCGCAAGATCCACCTTGCGATTTTCGAGCGCGGCGAGCCAAGTCGGCCCGGCGCCTACCGCTATGATCTTCACGTCCTCTTGCGGCGTATATCCGGCCTTGCGAATCACGAACGACGCTAAATGCCCGGTCAAGGCCGCCAGATTGGTGACGCCCACGGTCAGCCCCTTGAGCGCCTTCAATTTCTCCGGCAGGGGCGTGCTCTCGGTTATCCCTTTTGCCTTGGCCGTATCCTTATGCATCGCCCAGTTGATGAAGAGCCGGTTGAGGCCGCTCATGACCATGAAGAGCGGCCTGCCCTCCTGAGCGGCCAAAATTACGTTGTCTCCCGTGGTGAAGCTGAAATCGACCTCGCCGGCGATCAACGCCCGGATGTCCGGTCCGCCGCCGCTGGTCTGGGTTATATCGACTTCCAAACCCTCTTCGGCAAAAAAGCCTTTCGCCTGAGCCAGGTAAACCGGCGTCATCGACAGGGCGACCACCGGGATGGTGAGCTTTACTTTTCTGGGGGCCTGGGCCTCGACGCCCGAGGCGAAAGCGACCAGGAAAAACGCGCCTAGAACGCTGGAGATTAATCGTTTCATGTGAGCAGCCTCCTTCTTATCCTTCGGCCAGTGTGACTTCGGGTTTCAATTCTTGCCAGAGCCTTTCATAGGTCGCGCGAAACTCCCGGCTTTCGTGGATCTGAAACACGTCTCTGGGGCGGGGTATCGGGACATCGGCGATCAATTTGACCTTGCCGGGCCGATGCGTCATCACCACCACCCGGTCCGCGAGCGCGATGGCCTCGACCAGATCGTGAGTGATGAAGATAATCGTTTTTTTCGCCGCAGACCATAGCTGGAGCAGTTGATCCTGTAACACGATCCTGGTCTGAGCGTCCAGCGGGCCGAAAGGCTCGTCCATGAGAATCAGCTCCGGATCGTAAATCAGCGTCCGGATGATGTTGGCGCGCTGGCGCATGCCGCCGGAAAGCTCGTGCGGGTAGTGCTCCTCGAAGCCGCCGAGCCCGACCCGGTGAATCAACTCTTCGGCGCGGCGCCTTCTCGCCGTTTTCTCGACCCCGCGGATCTCCAGCGCGAGCTCCACGTTTTTCACCAGCGTCCGCCACGGGAGAAGGTTGTCTTTTTGCGTGACGTAGCCGATCTCGGGGTTGATGCCGTTGACGGCGCGGTCGCGGAACAGGATGCGCCCGCCGTTTTGCGCCAGGAGGCCGACGATCAGGTTGAGCAGGGTGGACTTGCCGCATCCCGAGGGCCCGACCACGGTGACGAACTCTCCCTCGTTGACGCCGAGGCTCAGAGAATCCAACGCCAGGACCTGCTTGCCCCGAACGCTGAACTCCTTGCTGACGCGGTCGATCGAGAGGAGAGGGGTCATTCAGTCTTAAGGGGTGATCTGCGCTATCGAGGCGCCGATCCCGTCGAGAGACGTTTTTCCGTCTGCAGCGACATTGTCCCGGCGCGGCGTATCATTGTTGCTGATGTAGCCGGTATTGCCCACAAAGACAATAGCGCTGGGGAATTCAAGCGGTCCCTTGCTGTCGTTCTTTGCGATCTCTTGGACTTTGCCATCCGATGTGACCGTGACAATCGCATTTCTCTCGTTGGCGGTGACCCAAAGGCTGCCGCTTCGGTCAAAGTCGAATCCATCCGCTCCTTCCAAGAGCGGATTTTGAGCCAGCAAATCGGGTTTGCCGGCTTTTCCATCGGTGCCGATCGCTACTTTCCAGATCGCGCCGCGAGCCGTGTCCGCGACGTAAAGCAGACCTTTGGCATCGAAAATCAGTCCGTTGGCGACTATCGGCTGTTGTGTCTTTCCATCCGGAAGAGTGCGGGTGTGGACTTCGATCTGAAGTATCACTTCTGCAGCACCGCCGGAAGGCCCGACGCGATAAACTCGTCCGGTGCGCGCGCCCGAAACGTAGAGATTCCCCTGTCGGTCGAAGGCGATTCCGTTTGCTCCGGCGGTACCCGTTGCAAAGGTTTCCGCGAGCCCAGGATTTTCGGGATTGATATCGGAGCGCCTGAGACGAACAACCTCATTGAACGGATCGCAGGCGATAAACAGATCGCCCTGCGCGTTAAAGGCGATGCCCCGACCATCACCACGGGAACTTTTTCCTCCGATCTCGCGGGCCGGAATTCGGCCCACAACTGCCGGCTTCGGCGTTTTAGGATCTACGCGCAGGATATTTCCACTAACCCAGTCCGCCATATAGAGCCGGCCTTGCTGATCGACCGTGAGGTTCTCAATGATCACCGTCCGGTCCGCGCTCGCCGGGTCGAGATCGACGAGGATGGAGACTTTAGGGCTTTGGACCTGCATGGTCGCGCAGCCGCCAAGCCAGATCGCCATACCTGAAAGAATCAACGCTTTCATACGATTCTCCCTTTGTTGCTGAGAGACTTCTTTGAACCTCGCTAGCAACTTGTTTCGCCAACTCTACTTGAAGCCGATCATAGCGAGCTTGGTGAACTGGAACCGTTTGTTGGCGTTCGAGGAGAGCACCGTGAACTGGTGAAAGGTATATTCCTGCTCGTAGTCGAGCCGCGCGTTCATGCCGTCCATGGGAATCACCACATCGTACTCGTACATGCGGGCGGCGGCGGTGGCGGTGTAGAGCACCGTCATGTTGGTCGAGGAGCCGACGAGAACCAGTTTTTTTGCGCCCCGCTGTTTCAGCAGCTCTTGTAACTCTCCGCCGTGGAACTTGTCAAAGGCGTCGGGATAGATGACGGGTTCGTTGTCCCGGCGCTTGAGCGGCGTCGCGACTTCCCCGAGTGGCGTCCCTTTGGCCCGCGCCGACACAGTGTAAATGATCGGGACGGCAGCGGCCCTGGCCTTCTCCAGAAACTCGCCCAGCGCCGGCATGAGCTTGGAACAGATTTCTTTCGGGTCGTGACACCGCGCGTTCAGGTCCGACACGAGGATGGCGGTGGTCTTTGCCTCGAGAGTGACGGGCTTTGCCTCCGGCTTGTTCGGCCCGTCCTGACCAAACGCGCCGGAAGCCGCTGCCAGAAGAACCGCTACGATGAATAACTTCACGTTCTTGCTCATTTCAGTCTCCGTCAAGTCCGAGCCGGTAACGCACTCGGATGAAAAAGAAAGGCCCCTGGATGTCGTCCAGGGGCCTGTGACACAAGCGAGCTTTCGACCGTGATACTACTCGGCGTACGTTACCCCGGAAACACTTGTGACAGCCGTCGCAGGCCTCGCCGGTCCTTTACTTCACTATTAGTTTCCCCGCCATCCCTTTATCTTTGTGGCTGCCGCCAGTAGTGAAGGAGCAATATATCTCATACTCTCCCGCGGCCAACTCCACCGGTTCTGAGGTTGCCGATTTCCCGGCTTCGGCCCTGGCAAGCCGTACTTCCTTGTCGTTCAATTTGATGGCGACATTGTGATTGCTCTGTCCCTTGTTAACGAGGGTGAACTCCACTTTTCCCGGCTTAACCGTTGCCTGCTTGGGCTCAAAGGTGAACACTTCTTTGCTGGTTTCCCCCACGGTGATGGTTACCTTCTGTACCTCCTGCGCGAACGAGCGGGTGTAGGTGAAGAGTAACGCCAGCACAAACAAGCATACCCACGAATATCTACGCCAAAACATAGTTGTCTCCTTTTCTGTTTGAGATTAATCGTTTCGCTTTCTCCGTTACTTTACAAGATCTGCGAGCGCCTTAACGGCCTTCGCCCCAGCTCGGCGTCTTTCTTTACGTCGTCCTTCTTGTGTCGGCCTCTATACGAAAAGCACCCGGTGGCTATTTGGGATTTAGCCGCGTGCAAATCTCTCCGCCCTTATTCACGGCGCTATGCACGTTGACGTAAAGATTCCCCGCCAGAAAACTCGCGTATTGAGCATCGGTCAATTTCGCTCCCGCGGGAACGGACCAGGTACTATCCGGACCTTTGGTTAGTGGTATAACAACCGGCCCATTTTTCGCGCCGCACATCGTCTGACCGGGAACACTGTCGTGGATGTGTGCCACAGTCCCTTCTATACCAGAGGTCGTAATACTGCCGCTGACCGATTTGTCTGACGAAATCACTACGGTGCCACTCCCGGATGCCGATGTGCTTACCGGAGGAACTTCCTGGTCACCGGTTAGCATGACCTTGATACTCTGTTCGCTCGATCCCGTCTGGCCGAAAACCTCGACGCCCATGAAAAGCGATAGCACGACAAGACCCACAGCCCAAAACAAACTTCGTGGATGCATTTCTTTCTCCTTTCCCTTCATAAGAACTTATTTTTAACTGCCTCGGTTCACCTTTTTGACTTCGTTCAACAATGTTTCCGTGGAGAGAAGATCCTTTTCGCTGTTCGAGGGCCGGATGCTCACAAAACGCACCACCCCCTCTTTGTCGATGATGATATAAGAGCGTTTGGCAAGGCGTCTTTCTTCGTCGAACACGCCGAGGGTTTTCATCACTTTACCGTCCCGATCGCTCAAGAGGGCGTAGTTGATCTTGGCAAAGTCGGCGAGGGCCTTCTGCGAGAAGATCGCATTGGCGCTCATTCCCAGAACTTCGGTATTCTCCGCCTGGAAGCTCTTGTAATTATCGTCCGAACCGGCCGATTGAAGGTGCTTGATTCATGTGGGGCTGAAATCGAGGACATAAAAATTGATAAGAACGTTTTTTCCCCGAAGATCGCTTAGCTTGAGCTTCCCGCCCTTCGTGCTCTCAAGCTCGAAGTCCGGAGCCTTCTCTCCGACTTCGATCGCTGCCGCGGTAGCAGCCGTAGCCAGCAGAAACATGAGCGGTAGCGCCCAGGCTGTCAGTACCCGTTTAAACTGTTTCATAGGCGATCTCCTGCTCCTTTGACGTTCCACAAGTCATTATCATGGAAGAGGGGTTGAGGTGCGCCAATCTATCCGTACTGGCTCTTACCTGTCAACTCCCCGAAAGAGTATATGTGCCTCTACCTTAATGCGCGTCAGCCGATGGCGTCACGAACCGCAAGGACCGCCGCCTCGGTCCGATTTTTCACCTGGAGTTTTCGGAACAGCGACTTGAGGTGCATCTTGATCGTCTCGCGCGAGAGGTTGACCATCCGGCTCATGTCTTCGTTGCTCAGCCCCTCGGCCAAAAGGTGAAGCAGGCGCAATTCCTGCTCCGTCAGGCTGTAGCGCTGGCCGAAATCTTTCTTCCTTTCTTCTTCCGGGAGTTGCCCGGAGCGCGCGCCGCGGCGCAGCGTGAGGTCGGCGAGATACGGCGAGCTGAGGGCTTTGCCGTGATAGGCGTTGCGGATGATCTCGATGAAATCTTTTTGATCCGCGTCCTTGAGAATATAGCCGGCGGCGCCGGCCCGCAAGGCGGAAATGATCTTCTCATCGTCATCGTGAATCGAAAGCATCAAAACTTTGGTCTTTCGCGCCAGGCTGGAGATGAGCTTGGCCGTCTTGATGCCGTCGAGCTTCGGCATCCGTACGTCCAACAGCGCGATGTCGGGCTCTTTGGCCTGCGCCTGCAACACGGCCTCCTGGCCGTCGGCGGCCTCGGCGACGACTTTGATGTCGCGCTCGCTTTCGAGGAGCCGCTTGAGGCTCTGGCGGAAGAGGCGCTCGTCGTCGGCGATCAGTATCTTAATGGGCATAGGTCTGTTGCTCCGTTTCGATATGGACCGGCAAAGCCACCGAGACGGAGAGCCCTCCGCTGCGGCGGTTCTCCGCCCAGATTTTTCCGTTGTGCGCTTCGGCGACCAGTTTACAGTAGGGGAGGCCGAGTCCGGTGCCGGCGTCGAGACCTCCTTGATCGCGTGAATAGAACGCGTCGAAGATTCGCGGGAGGTCCGGTTCGGGGATACCGGTTCCTTCGTCTTCGATGCGAATCGCCACCTGCCTCCCGTTCCCCGGCTGGGCTTCCGCAAGCGACGTCGATAGAACGATGCGGCCGCTCTGGGCGGAAAATTTGATCGCATTGCTCAGCAGATTGATCAGCAGGCGCGTCAGCCTTCGCTTGTCGCCCAGCAGAGAAATCTGCGGCGGGTCGGAGCGGACGATTACCTCGATCTGCTTCTCCTCGATCTCCGGGCCGAGGATGCGCAAGCTCGTCTGAACCAGCTCTTCGGCCCGCAAGGGGCTGAGAGAGAGCGGCAGGTCGCCGAAATCCGAGCGATAGATATCCAGCATCTCGTTGACCATCCCGATCACAAGATCGCTTGCGCTGAGCAGGTCCTGACGAATTTTACGCCTGTGCGCGACGTCGCCTTCCGGGGGACTTTGGTCGAGCCGCTCGAGCGTCTTCTTGATTCCCAGGAGCGGATTTTTGAGATCGTGGGCGATCATGTGGGCCATCGCCTCGCGCTTTTTTTCCGTTTCCGCCAGTTCGTCGCTCCGCTCGGCGAACTTGCGCTCGAGCTCCAGCCGGTAGCTCTCGACCTCGGCCTTGGAGCGGCGCAGCTCTTCCAGCATACGATTGAACGAGGCGGCCAGCGCCCCGATCTCGTCCGCCGAATCCGTTTTCACCGGGACGGAATAGTTGCCGGCGGCGACCTCCTCGGTCCCTCTCACCAGCTCCTTCAACGGCCGGGTCAAGCGGCGGCTGAGCAGCCAGGAAATCGAAAAGGCCAGAGCCGCGCCCAGCAGCGCGACGGACAACAGCGCCTTTTGCAGGCTGCTAATCGCCGCCGTCATCTCCCGCGATGGATAGAAGACGGAGATCGTCCCTTCGGTTCCGCGATCGGTCACCAGCGGCAGGCGGATCTCCAGCGAGGGCGACGGGCCGTCGCGGTGCCATTGCTGTTCGGAGGCCTGATTGCCATCGGCCGCGGCCGTCTGTCGCGCCGGTTTTCCCGTGTCGTCGGCCGTGTAGAAATGTCCGGCGGCGGTGATCGCGACTCTGCCGCCGGCCACCTGTTCCAGCTTCTTGACCAGGTCGCGGTTGAGCGCATAGCCGGCGCTGACGACACCGATGACGCCGTCTGCCTCGATGGCCTCCGCGGCACGGAGGTAGGCCCGGCCGGCGCGCTCCTCTATGCCATAGTTCGCCATCTCGCCGGTGCCTTGCAGCAGCCCCTGGACGTCCTTGGCCAACGTCGGGGCGTCGCCGTAAAGGGTGGGATCGTGAACACGGAGAAAAATTCTGCCCTCGCGATCGAGGATTTCGATAAAGTCCAACTGGACGGAGCCGACCAGCGGGAGGAGTTGTTGAAACAGCCGCGCGCGGTCTTTTTTAAACAGCGCCTCTGTGACTCCCGGCATCTCCGCGATCCATTGGACGAGGCCGGTCGCGGTTTCCTGCCGTTCGCTCAGCAGGAGCTTGAGCTGTTCCGCCTGGGCGCCGGACTTTTCCGCGAAGCGGCGCTCCAGAATCGCCGTCAGAGTCTGCGAGCTCCAGAAAATCGCCAGCCCCATCGGCAGGAGGATGATCAGCAGAGAAGCCAGCAGGAGTTTGTGGAGCAGGCTTTTCACCGTTGGCCCCCCGATGCGCCTGTCCTGAGCGAAGTCGAAGGGCCGTCCTGAGCGGCGAATTTGACCAACCCCGACATCCACTCCTCGGCGAGAAGATTCGGCCGCCCCCGGGAAATCAGGAGCAGCGGACGGGTAAAGGGATAGAGCCGCTCCTGAATATTCGTCGCGTTGGGAAACTTTCCATCGACCGCCAGCACCTTGACTCCTTCGGCCTGGGCCTCTTCGACGCGGACGATCCCGTAGCCGACCGAGCCGCGAACCCGCTTGATCGTCCGCAAAACTTTATCCTTGGTGGCGCGTAGTACGAAGGCTTTCTCTTGCCCTTTGAACCCTTTGCCGAAAAGGCTATCGATAAAAGTGGCGTGGAGAGCCGCGGTGCTCTCGCGCGTGAAGGGCACGATGCCCTTGTCTTCGCCGCCGATCTCCCGCCAGTTGACGATTTTTCCGAGGTAAATGTTTCGGAGCTGCTACAGCGTGAGGCTGGTTGCGGAGTTCCACGGGTAGCTGAGGAGGAGCATGGCGTCATGGCCGAGCGATTCGACCTGGAACGCGGACTGTTCGGCGGCGCTGAGTTGGCGCGTGACGAGACCGATCTGAATCTCGCCGTTTTGCACCGCGTTGACGGCGTAACCCGAGTTCGCGCGCCGGACCTCGATCTCGACTCCGGGATGATCTTTGCGAAAACGCGCGGAAAATTTCTCCGCCAAGGGGGCCAGGGATAGAGCGCCGCCGACGACAAGTTTCGGCGGCTCGGCTTGAGCAAGAACAGGGCAGGGCGTCAGCAGGAGAACGAAGAGGAACCACAGAGTGGGGCGGGCTACGGCCATAAAGACGCCTCTCGACACGCAACTAGCGTATGGCATGCCGGCGAAGTGTGTCAAGCGGGCGGTCGGTTCGCCCGTTGGTTCGGTTTCAATGAGTCACGATTCTGGATCGTAACGCCCACGCTGATTTTATCCCTCCGTCGTGAGCGGCTTAAGCTCTCGTTGTCCCAATCGAACCGCTCCGGTGTTCGTGACGAGAACGTGGTCGCCGATCTGAACGATTCGATTCGCGCGCTGCACGTCCTGGACAAAATCCGGCTTCAGGCGGATGGCAGGCTTGAAGTCGAACGTCATTCCCGGCACGAGCACGATACCTTCGTCGCCGCGCGAGTTGCCCGGTCCCAGGCGCGGGCGGGAGAGATTGGCTATCCCGCTGCTGTGGAGCACCACGCCCGAGCGGTCTTCCGCGTTGAGCTTTGCCGCCTGAGCCGCGTAAAAATCAGCCAGTTGGCCACAGGTTGTCTTTTCCGGCACGATGAATGCGAGGCCCTCGCGAAACAGCCTGATCGCCACGTCCATCGCGCGTTCGTAGTAGTCGTAGCCCGGCGTTCTCGAATCGCCGACGAAGATCGAGTGATTGACCTGCGCGCGATAGCCTTGGACCGTAGCGTCGATCTCCTGGCTGATAATCTGTCCCGGCTTAAGCGGGTCGTCCACCGGCGCGCCGAGTGTGGCATTCGCCGCGTCGTCGAGCGCGATGGAGAGGCGCGTCGGCTCTTCGCCGGTTGCCGCAAGCAGGCCGGTGAACACGGCAAACCAGATATCGGCCTGGCTTTTCGCCGGCGGGCGAGCGACTCGCGCAATCGTTTCAATTGCTCGCTCTCCTGCGGCGGTAGAGCGCTTGACGACTTCCTGCTCTTCGGGACTCTTGAGCATCGCGGCTTCGTCTATCGGACCCGCATCCGCCCCCCACTTTTCGACTGACGTGAAGATGACGCCCGGCAGCGCGCTCTTCAAGTTCTCAAGATAGGTCGCGGAAACCAGCCCTTCCGGATCGAACCGGCTGCCCGTCAGCTTGGCGAGACCGAGGCGCGTACCCGGCCGGCTCAAACCGAGAGCTTTCAAACTTTCCACCACGCTCTTCGAGCCCTCGCCCTGGCTGAGGACGAGCTGCCCGCCTGACAGCCACGAGGCGAGCCGCTTCTCCCAGAAGATTTTGTTCCGTTCCGTGCCGGCCACCGCCCACACAGGCTTTGATTGATCCCTGGGAAAGACCACGTCGGCGCTCCCGCCGCGCCCGCCGATTTGTGTCAGGTAGCGGGGATAGGCCGCGTCGCCGCTCCCCGGCGCGATGATGGCATCGAGGTTCCACTGGGGCCTGGCCATGATGAGGCGGACGGTTGCCCAGCGCCGGTCGCGCTCGGCAGCGGTGAAGATCGGATTGGATATCGCCATGCTGCCGGCCGGCGGCTCATCGGCGCGCGCAGTCGCGGGCGAGCGCAACAACAGGTCGGCGAGCGGCAGGCCTAGCCCCGCCAATGAGATGTTCCGCAGAGCAGCGCGCCGCGATATCCCACTGGCGCTCCGGTCTATTCCGCAGCGTCGCCTCGCCATCTTCAACTCTACACTCTACACTTCTTCCCCTACAGTATTTGCTTCACCGACGGTCTCTCTTTCATCCGCTTAATCCACGCGCCGACCCGCGGCAGCGCGGGGTCGGGGAGAACGCCCATGCCTTCCAATCGGGTAAATCTGGGGATCAGCGCCGCATCCACCAGGGAAAAGTCGCCGGCCAGGTAGGGTTGATCGCCCAGCTCGCGCTCGAAGCGTCCGAGCAGGTTCTTCAGCTCTTGCCTCGCCTTGTCGATCGCCGCCTGGTCCCGCTCCTTTTCGTCTTTCATCGTCTCCTTGCGGATGGTCTGATAGGGAGCATCGAGATGTTCCATCCCGTAGTCGATCAGGATGCGGGCCTTGGCCCGCTTGCCGGGGTCCTTGGGCATGAGCGGCGGCTCGGGATATTTTTCGTCGAGATATTCGTTGATAACGAGCGACTCGTAGAGCACCGTCGCGCCGTCGATCAGGACCGGCACCTTGCCGTAGGGATTGAGCTTGAGGAAGTCCGGTTTCTTTTGCTCTTTTTGTTTCAAGTCCACCGGGACGATGTCGTATGGGAGATTTTTCTCCGCCAGGACGACTTTGACCCGCTGGCAGTTGGGTGAACTGGGAAAATCGTAGAGTTTGATCGCATTTCCTCCGGCCATATGTTTCCTCCTTTATTTCGTCTCTTCGTTTAACTCAGGAGGTTCGGAAAGGCAAGGCGGTACGATCGCGAGGAGATCGCATCAAGACCTCATCGCCGGTACACAGCGGCGTGGGCAGCTGCCTGATGCCACTATGTTTCCGCCGTCAGCTTCACGGCCGCGTTCGGCCGCCCACACGCCGATCATGGAGGAAATCAGCGTTTTGAACGCGCGATGCGAGTCATGATGCGGGGCGCCCAGGTCGGCGGTCAGTCCATCCAATGACGAAGCGATCGCGCGACTCTGCGTTGCGCCGCATCGCACCGAGAATCTGGCGGTGGAACATGTGGCAGAGGGCGGCCTCGACCGGCTTCCACAGCCAGCGAGGGCGCCTCGGGCTCACGTACCGGGTGTTGAGCGCGACCTCCGTGCGCCCGTCCGGGAGTTCGCTCAGCGTGTAGCTGCCGCCGGCGAGTCTTATCCCGCCGCCGACCGTGAGGTTCTGTTCGACGACCTCGAACTCGTAGTGGCGGCCTCGGTCGATCTGCGTTACGCGCTTCAGTAGATGTCCACCCTCGTACAGGCACCGCGTCTCGTCGCCGACCTCCGCCTTGCGGCCCTCGGTTCGGATCGGCAGCGGCAGTAGCAGGCGCAGATGCAGCGGAGGGCGCTCCGAGATCTTCTCGTAGAACATCAGCCCATTCCACGCCTGCTCGGGCAAGACGGCGAACTTCGTCCGAGTGACGATCGACGTGGACTGTTGCGTGGCAGCGGCGCTCCCCGACACCTCGGGGCACACGGTCGCAGGGGCGGTGGTCTCGGTGGTGGTTGGTTTCATCGGTTGGTGGGTCGTCCGTCGCCGCCGGATGCACTCCATGGGCTCCTCACAGCGCGGCTGCGGCTCTCACGTCGACGATGCCCCAGAGCATCGCCCGATCCTCGGCGGCGTGGTTGGTCGGCAGCATGCCTCGCACCTCGCCGAAGCTGCGGCGCACCATGATCGCGCCCGGCGCGGCGGCGTGCTTCACCGCGGCGAAGAGCCGTCGCTCATAGGCAACGTCGGCCCCGTCGAGGATGTTCGAGAGCGTGAGCCCGTCGAAGCTCCCGGCGGGCTCGCGCTCGAGGTAGGCGGCCGCGTCGGCGTGGACGAGGCGGATCTCTCTCGCCTCCGGCGGCGGCGGCTCATTGGACAGCTCGCCCAGGAGCAGCGCGCGCGCGTAGGGGTTTGTGCGGTTGGGGTGTCGGGCAAAGCAGCGCTCCATGCGCCCGCGCATGACGGTAGCGAGGTGACGCGGCAGGAAATCGAGGAACGGCGGAGCATAGGCCGCGCGCAGGGCGGTCACCGAGAGAAGCACGTCGAGGGCGGCCCGAAATCGCCGGGTGTCGAGGTGCCGGCGCCAGAACACGACCTGCTCCGCTGTGTCGTGGAGATCGAGGAACGCGCGCACCTTCGACGGCCACCAGCCCGCCAGGGGCGCGAAGACGCGCCCAAAGGCCATGACGCGCTCGGCGCTGCCGCGCACTCCGCGGCCACCCGCGAATCGCCGCGCGGCGTAGGCGATCTGCGCGGGGTTGATGTCGACGGCCACGACCTCGTGGCGCGGCGCGAGCTTCATCGCGGTGCAGCCGGCCGAGGCGATGCAGAAGACGCGCCCCCCGGGCCGAAACGCGCCGAGCTCGATCGACGCGTCCTCGTACATGCGGCCGAAAAGCACCTTACTCGGTCCGCTCCGCGCGTCGAAGCGGCCCCGCCCCCAGGCGGTCTCGGCAACGGGCATCGTCACATCCAACCGGGTAGGCTGGCCGAGACCCAGACCAGCACGAGGAAGGCGAAGTTTTTGACTACCATACCACCCGGATCATGGATGATGTGACGGGCCCAGAGCAAGCCATTGGCGTTCAGCGTCACGAGCAGCAGCGTCTGGGTAACCGCACATGGCAGCGGCGCGATTCCGCTCAGCGCCCACACCGCCAGACCGACCTCGGCCGCTCCGATCGCCTTGAGAAAGAGCACCCCGATGCGCGGCCCGTAGTGGGGCACCGCCTCGACGACCTGGAGCTGGCGCGGCTCGCCGCCGAGCAGCTTGCACCACAGCCCTTCATAGAACCACACGGCGGCGACGGCGAGGCGAATCAACCAAAACGGCGGCAGCAGCGCGGTCATGATAACCCTTCTTCCAGTGTGAGCCGACCGATAGGAATCTCGATTCGAACCTTCAACTTAGGGGTCAGGCTGACCCTCCCAGGCAGACAGCCCCGACTCGTTACATATCGTCTTATGGTTGCTGCCGCCAGCGTTTCAGTGTTCGGATGGTCTTCCTGGCTAGCACAAACTCGAATCCTGCGAACACCAGCCACATGACAACAAGAAAAACTGATTCCAGATACTGCTGCTTGGAAATTAGTTCGTAAATACCCATCACGGAAAACGCCAAGCCAATGAGGAGAAGATATCCCCCAAGAATCGTAAGCGCCCCCAGCGCCAAGCCGCGCAGCAGCGTGCCATTACGGTTCACTTTGCCTCCCTCATTTCCCGTTGAGCTTTGACGCAGCAGGGCAAGCAAGTTGCTCCCATACTACAGACCCATCATCGAACATCCTCTCCCCCTCACACAGCCACATCTGACTCATAACTATAGATGGAGGCTTCTCCCGTAGATGCCGAGCAAGAGCACGGCCCCGAGATAGACAAGGGCGGCAAGGATGAACTTGCGAAGCGGCCCACCTTCGGATCTGTGAAAGACGTAATTCGCAGCAAACGCCATGACAGTGGTCACGACGCAGACTGGGATTGACACGACGATGATCCAGGGTGCCGCACTCCAATAATCGTTCGCGGAACCCGCGAAGTGCCTTGCACCCGCGATAACCCACACCACCGCAACCCAAAGCGGCCACAAGCCAAGGATCACAATAAGGAGGAGCTTTCTCATACGCGCCTAACGTTCCGGTTCAGCGGCGGCGCGCAGCGCCGTCCGCTGGAACCGGCTGTTAGCTGACCGCTTCTGCCGCCCTGTGAAACCCTCGAAAACGCTCATGCCACGATCAGGCGAGGTCGAAGCGGTCCAGATTCATCACCTTGGTCCACGCGGCCACGAAGTCCTGCACGAACTTCTCCTTCGCGTCGTCGCTTGCATAGACCTCGGCGAGGGCCCGCAGCTGCGAGTTCGA